>CAZLWL010000040.1:0-20661 GCA_964563335.1 uncultured Pirellulales bacterium | reverse complement strand
AATCGCAGGACCGGTCGTTCCATATTTTCTAAAGGCTACTATCACTCAGAATGACATTTGTGTGCGTTTCGATCAGAATGACATTTGTGTGCGTTTCGCTCAGAATGACATTTGTGTGCGTTTCGCTCAGAACCGTTAGGATTGGAAGCGAAAGAAAAGCTGCCGATTCAACCGCGTTTCGGTTACATCGGCAGCTTAACTGTCGCCACAGCATATGTCTTCATCGCGACCCGGTGGGAACACCCCCCAGATATTACCCGCCGATCCGCGCTAAATACGTAAAAAACTTTTATCTTTCGTTTATGCCCTGCGTTTTCTAAGCAGGATTGTACCGCCCAACCCGAGAAGCACCAGCGTAGCCGGCTCAGGGATATAAACGGTAAACCAGTCTTCCCCGCCTGTAAATGTTCCCGGATCAAATGCTATAGCGTGTGAGCCCCAGAATTTATCCAAGACAAGGCTGTAGCCAGGATCAAGATTAAAAGTAAACGTGTAGTCATCCGGCGTGCCATCCCATATGAAACTATATCTGGCCACAATGTCGTCCACAGCTAATGCTTGAATGCTGTCATTGGCAGTAAAATCAGCGAAGCCGAATTGATTACTACCTTCCGGACACCCGTACGACGCAGCGCCGGAATTACCATATATCCAATAGTCTGGGTCATCAGCTACTGCTTGACTTACCCACCGGGGTATCTCAACATTACAAGGATCCGGATCGGGAAGAGCACAAGGATCGTGATACGCATCGTCGTAAATTAAACCGGGAAGGTCAACACCTAAGGTAGCCTGGAAGCCCATAGCTGAAAAGCCATCAGGATCGCTTATCAAGAGGTCAAAGCTGAATATGAGGTGTTCCCCCTCACCAGGACCAGGTGGATCGGGAATCGAATACAACTCGAACTGGGTGTTGGATGGTGTTATCGTTACCTCTCCCTGTGCCGGTACAGACAATGAGAGACCACAGACCAGCAACAAAACAAATACACTTTTCTCCATCACGGTTCTCCTAAGGTATAACTTTTTATTAGTCATAGTCCTCGCTAACCTATTGTTTCAGTGTGCACTTAAACTATACACCTTCTACGTCAAGAATCAGTTCATCACGCCTGGTTATGCAGGTTACAGAGTGGAAGACGCTACACCTATACACCAACCGCTTAGAACCCGGCTGGCGCAATCAGCCTACCAGAGATATATTAACGTCTTCAACCCACCTCCCCCAAAGAGATGTCCGTAGTTTACCAAACGCGGGAAGATAAGTCAAGGGAAAAGTGCAGGAAATCTCCCAAAATTCGTTTTTTTGATTTTCCGGTCCTAAAAGGGCGATTTTGGCGGCAAAATCACCCTTTTATGCTGATATGTAGTAGGACATATCTGGCCGTCTAAGCGCTGCTGTAATGCCATGTAACCGGCTACTGTTAGAAAAAGTCCTGGCCGGCTTATTTTGTCCACGCTGTGCCGCGATAGCGGAATGGGCACGGCTCACTTACCCGGTTTTGGCCGAGTACGCCTCGCCATACGGCGTTCGCAATACTGCGGTCGACTACGTTGATAGTGCCGTCGCAGTTTAGGTTACAGTCTTTGAAGGTGAAGCTGCCCGCAGCGCCGAGCCGCCAGAAGGCGTTTATGATGCTGCGGTCCGCTACGTTTACCACCCCGTCGTTGTTTACATCCCCCAAAAGAGCTATGCCGAATTCAGCCTGCGCTGTACCCGTATTACCGTGGTCATCGCCGGTGACGGTTACTGTTATCGTAAGGGGCCGGCCTGAATCCGATAAGCCGCCAGGTTCATTGCAGTTCGGTGCCGCGAAGGTCCAGAACGCATCACCGCTTAGGCCGCTGGATAGAGTTGACGGTGCGATACCGACGTCGTCCGGGAGGACAAATTCCCACTGGTAAGTGTAGCTACTATTATCCAAGGGCTCTGATCTGGGCCGATTCTCCGGCGACATAGCCGAAAAGACCGATATAATTCGCCCCTGCGGACGAGTAAGTAAAGTTGGAAATCGTATGCCCGTTGGCGATGGCAACCCCGACAAGTCGGGGGACAATTCGAAATTGCTTGCCCTCAATATCCACTTATGTTAAGATTAAGCCTGCAAACGGGTTAAGAGGGTGCACCGATTGGGCCGAACCTATATGTGTCGAAATAAGTAAAATTAACAGAGGCGACGTTTCTTAAACAAGCGGGTCAAGATGTAAATATGATAGATTTGTCACCGATTAACTCAAGAACATCTCAGGTTTTGGGGCGAGGTAATAGAAAAGCGACGGCCAGCCAAGGAGGTAAGAAAGCCAAGTTTCTGCTTTTGGCAGTGTTTTTTGTCTTAGCTATGCCTGCCCGGGCTGAAGCGTATATCGGTCCCGGTGCGGGTTTTGCCGTAGCGGGGTCTTTTCTGGCGATCTTCGGCGCCGTTTTTGCAGGGATGTTGGCCATTTTTACCTGGCCGATACGATATGTGATTCGGGCGATTCGCGGCCGCCACGCCTTCGCGCGCAGCAGAATCAAGAAGTTTGTGGTATTGGGTCTGGATGGGATGGACCACGCCCTGACGGAGAAGTTCCTGGCCGAAGGAAAGCTGCCTAACCTGGCCGCCCTTCGCGAGAAGGGCTGTTTCAAACCGCTTGCAACCACCGTGCCTTCGATTTCGCCGGTGGCCTGGTCGTCATTTCAGACGGGTGTCAATCCCGGCAAGCATAATATCTTTGATTTTCTAACGCGGGATAAGCGCACATATCAGCCGAAGCTAAGCTCGGTGGATATCAGAGGGCCGCGACGCGTGATAAGTCTTGGCAAGTTTCAATTTCCAATTGGCAAGGCTGATATTCGCCTCCTTCGCAAAGGCAAGCCGTTCTGGGTAACGTTAGGTGAGCACGGCATGTTCAGCAGCGTCCTGCGCGTGCCCATTACTTTTCCGCCGGAAAAATTCTACGGCGTGCAGCTATCGGGTATGTGCGTTCCCGACCTTCGCGGCACACAGGGGATGTTTTCCTTTTATACCACTCGGGCCGAGGAAAATGTCGAGCACACGGGCGGCGAAAATTATTATGTCAAGAAGGAAGGTAACGTCATAAAGGCGGAGCTTATCGGTTGCGCCAGTCCGTTCCGCAAAGACGGCGGTTTTCTGAAGTGCCCGTTTGTGGTTACTGTTAAAGACGCGGACCGTGCGGACATCAAGATTAACGGCGATAAATACACGCTCGCAAAAGGCGTATATACGGATTGGATAAAGGTTGACTTCAAGGCCGGGTTCGGAATAAAGGTCCACGGCATCTGCAAGTTCCTGCTGTTAGGCACGGAACCGGAATTTGAGTTATACGTTACACCCGTAAACATCGACCCGGAAAAACCGGCTATGCCTCTCAGCCATCCTGTTGTCTACTCGACCTATCTTTCCAAGCTGCAGGGCCCATTCGCTACACTTGGCTTAGCCGAGGACAGTTGGGCCCTCAATGAGAAGGTTCTCGACGATGACGGCTTCATGCAGCAATGCGTGACTATGGACGAAGAGCGCGAGAAGATGTTTTTCGATTGTCTCGACAAGGTCAAGCAGGGCTTGTGTGTCTGTGTTTTTGACGGTACAGACCGAATTCAGCACACATTCTGGCGCGATATTGATGAAGAACACCCTGCTCGACGGGAGCGCGGCGAAAATAAGGGGCGTAACGCCATCGAACAATTATATAAACGTATGGATGCTCTGGTAGCAAGGACTCTTGAGCGGTGCAGGGGTAAAGACACCGTGCTTATGATTATTTCCGACCACGGCTTCAATACTTTCCGCTACGGTGTGGATTTGAACCGCTGGCTTGAGGAGAACGGCTATCTTAAGGTTAAGGACGGCCGGCGTGAGGGGAAATATTTGTCCGCGGTTGACTGGTCCCAGACCCGTGCATTCGCAAGCGGCCTTGGGGGTATTTTTCTTAACCTTAAAGGCAGGGAATCACAGGGGATTGTAGAGCCGGGCCAAGAAGCTGCACGATTGCGGGACGAGATAGCGGCAAAGATAAGCCAATTGCACGACCCTGTCAGGAATCTGTCTGCTGTCAAACAGGTTTATAACGCATTAAAGATTTATAGTGGGCCTTATAAGGGCGAGGCACCCGATTTGTTTGTAGGATTTAATAAGGGTTATCGTGCATCTTGGGAGACCGCCATCGGCGAGATAACCGAGCAGATATTCCATGATAACACGAAGGCCTGGAGCGGTGACCACTGTCTTGACCCGTCTCTCGTTCCCGGTGTGCTTTTCTGCAATCGCCGCATTGATACCGAACATGCCCGACTGATGGATATAGGCCCAACCGTGCTGGACATGTTCGGCGTTGAGGTGCCGAAGTATATGGACGGAAAGGCATTGGCCGTGGCCGACGCTGACGGCAGCGATGAAGCTGTCCGCAGCAAGTCGGATGATGGCGTGGAGCTGAAACCGTGAGTGATAAGGACAAGCTTACCAGAAGAAAGTTTCTTAAGAAATCTGCAGTAGCAAGTGTGTTTACTGCTGCTGGTGTATCGTCGGGTCTTTGGCTTGGCGGATGTCGGAAACGTCCCCGAGAGAAAAAGCCCAATATCATACTTATCAGCATGGACACTACAAGAAGGGACCACTGTTCCATTTACGGCTATGAGCGAGATACGACGCCGAGCCTGCAGGCGTTTGCAGTGCAGGGCACGAGTTTTGACCTGGCGTATGCACCGACGTCTACAACAGGGCCCACTCACGCGACGGTTTTTACTTCTTTGTATCCCATTGCGCACCATGTTTTGAAGAACGGGCTGGAATTATCTGAGAAGAACGAAACCTTAGCTGAGACATTGAGCGCTCATGGTTACCAAACAGCTTCCATTGTTAGCTCTTTCGTGTTACACTCCAAGTTTGGCTATGCACAGGGATTTGCAAGCTATGACGACGATTTCCAACTTGGAGAGGCTACTGTACGAGTTAATTCCTGGGAAGGACATCAGCTTGATGGTGCGGCTTTTGACCGGCGTGCTGACTATACCACCGGCCGGGCGATTAACTGGCTGGAAAAGCATCGTGATTCAGCTCGTCCTTTCTTTCTGTTTGTTCATTACTTTGACCCCCATGATCCGTATCGCCCGCCGGAACCATTCGCTTCGCGGTTTGCATTGGCCGGGCCTTTTCCGCCTCGGACGCAGAAAGCGATCAATCTGTATGATGGGGAAATAGCATTCACCGATCAGGAGATTGGGAATCTTCTCAAGTCCGTTAAACAGTTGGGGCTTGAAGGTGAGACGCTCGTGGTGATTTTCTCCGACCATGGCGAGGGACTGATGCAGCATCGTCACATGGCTCATGGTGTTAATATTTACGAAGAGGCTGTTCGTGTGCCTCTTCTTTTTCGCTGGCCCGGTTATATTAAGCGGGATCGGCTGCTAAGCAGCCCGGTTGAGTTGACCGACCTTATGCCGACGATTCTTGATTTAACAGGTGTTACGCCGGCTGCTCGGTCATTTCATGGGAGAAGCCTCGCAGAGTCGCTGTGTGGCCGGAACAGGCTCGATAGGGAGCGGCGCGTTTATACATATCGCCGCCATTACAAGGAAGGCATTGTCTGGCAGACGCGGGTAAAGGGCGAAAAATTTGGCGTGCGTGCCGGTCCCTGGAAGTATATCGAAGGTCAGGAAGAAAAGACAAAAGAACTATACAATCTTTCAGACGATCCTTTAGAGTTGATGAACCTGCGTAGTAGTTTGTCGGAAAAGGTGGCCGAATTTGCATCTCATCTGAAAGAATGGAAAAAGGCGCACAGCATGGCAAGCAGTGTTTCCGGTGAAATCCCCCAGGATGACCTGTTGCGTCTTAAATCTCTCGGGTATGTCGAGTAGAATCGTTATAGTAGGTATGTCCAATATGAGACATAAACAGGAATCAGCGGAAAGCCTAAGTCGGCGAGAGATATTGAAATACGGGCTGTATGGTGGCATAGTGGCAGGTCTCGCCCCCAGTCTTTGGTTAAGCGGTTGCCGCAAGCAATGGTGGGGCAAAAGACCTAACATAATCTTCATTGTGATAGATACGTTAAGAGCAAACCACGTGGGTTGTTGCGGTTACCGGAGAAATACGACGCCAAACATCGACATGCTGGCGCGCGAAGGGATATTATTTAATAACGCGATTGTTGCAGCACCCTGGACGTTACCTTCCGTGGCCAGCATTATGACCAGCCAGTATCCTTTAGTCTTGGGAATACGTGACAGAACGACAGTAGTAAGCAGCAAGTTCCCGATGCTTTCGGAGGTGCTGAAAAAACATGGCTACACAAGTTGCGGAATTGTCTCGCATGCGCTGCTATCGGCTCGGCTCGGCTTTGGCAGGGGTTTTGACCGCTATGATGAAAGCAGCAGTCTGGGTCATGGCGGGATTTCATCACCGGCCGTTACATCCAAAGCCGCCTCTTTTCTGCGGCAAAGCTCCGGTAAACCCTTCTTTTTATTTGCTCATTATTTTGACCCTCACTATCACTATAAGCTTCACAAGCAATATGACTATTATCCATCGTATAAGGGAATCGTCAGGAGCGGGCATCCTATTCTGGATATTTGGCGCAGGCGTGGTGACCTGACGACAGATGATATAAAATATCTGGTAGCACTCTATGATTCGGAGATTGCCTTTACAGACGAACATATAGGGATGCTGCTGGGCGAGATGAAGAAGCAGGGACTTTACGATGACAGCATTATTATCATGACCTCCGACCATGGTGAGGAATTCATGGAACGAGGTTGGATCGGCCATACAATAACGCTGAATCAGGAATTAATCCGCGTCCCATTGATTATGAAATTTCCAGGACACACAGATCGAGTCGTTGATTCTGCGGTTGGTCTTATTGACATTGTGCCAACCATCTATCAGTATTTAGGTTTGAACATTCCCGATAGCCTCGAGGGTAAGGTGTTGGATTTTGATCGGGCCGACGCCATAGCACCCAGGCCGATTTTCAGCGAGACATTCAACCCGCAGATTCACCGGCCCGGGCGCGTCGAGCCAATTGCATTCAGGTCGATAGTGTTGGGCAAACAGAAGCTAATCTATGATGAGATAAAGGGGACGGGAAAGATTTATGATCTGTCTGCGGATCCCGATGAGCGAGCAGATTTATCCAGCCGGGCCGGCGGGCAGAATAGCAGGCTAAAAGCGTTGTTGTCGGAATGGACCGATTACGTAAGCGCGAGGCAAACGGCAGGTCCGGTATATGACGAACGCCAGTTGTTTACGCCCGAGCAAAGAAAACAATTAGAATCGTTAGGATACCTCTAAACTTTCTTAAGCGAGTTTGTATAATGTGCAAGACCGAGGTTTAAAATGGTTCACAAAAAACGAAAACTTAATCGCAGAGAGTTTTTGAAGGACTCAGCGATAGTGACAGCTGCGTTCAGTGCGGGACTTGGGACGAAGTCAGCATATGCCGGCAGAAAAAGAAGCAAGGTTGGCAAGAAGGTTATTGTCATCGGCATAGATGGCATGGACCCGGTTTTGTCGGAAAAGATGATGCGTGAGGGCAATTTACCGAATTTTGCCCGGCTTGCCGAGGCTGGCGGATTTCGAACATTAGGCACGAGCATCCCGCCTCAAAGCCCTGTGGCCTGGGCCAATTTTATTAACGGTGCCGGGCCCGGCAGCCATGGAATCTTCGATTTTATCCACCGCAATCCCGAAAACCAGGCTCTGCCGTTCTTTGCCGCTGCTGAGACGGTTGCCGGCAATGGTTACATGGAAGTAGGTGACCATAAGCTGCAATTAGACTTTTGGCCTTTTAATCATAAACCTGCTGAAACGCTGCTCAGAAGACAGGGTGTGCCATTTTGGGATTATCTCGATGAGGCAGGCGTCGGTTCGACTTTCTACAACTTGCCCTCTAACTATCCGCCCAGCCCGTCAAAGCACGGCAATCACAGGTGCCTGTCCGGCATGGGTACGCCAGATGCGTTAGGCACGTACGGCACATATCAGCATTATGCCGAAGATGGTCCCGTTCGGACCAAAGACGAAGGCGGCGGGAAGCGCTCGATGCTTTTCTTTGAGAATGAGAGGGCGACGGCGAAGCTGGTCGGTCCGACACATGCTTTGCTCAAAGAGCCGAAACCTGTAACTGTTGACTTTGTCGTACATCGCGATAAACAGGCCCAGGCGGCGGTGATTGAGATCCAGGACCACAAAGTCCTCCTGAAAAAAGGCCAATGGAGCCGTTGGCTGAAGGTGGATTTCGAGCTTTCCATGCCCTGGTTTCTGCCTGACGAGCACATAAGCGGAATATGTCGATTCTATTTGCAGGAGGTCGAGCCCAATTTCAGGCTGTATGCAACTCCGATAAATACGGATCCTTCCGATGCTTATCTGCAGATTACCGAGCCGGCCGAGTTCATCGGTGAGATTTCGGACAAATTGGGCTTGTTTTATACCACAGGTTTTCAGGAGGACCATAAGGCACTGTCAAATAAGATATTTACCGATGCTGAATATGCCACCCAAGCCGGCTATGTGCTGAAAGAACGTTTTAATCTGTTGGATTATGCCATGAAGAATTATGATGACGGATTGCTGTTCTTCTACTTTTCCAGCACGGATTTGCAGGCACACATGTTCTGGTGGGATTCGGACGAAAAGCACCCGGTGCGTTCGCCGGCCGATGCGAAGACGTATTTCGTCCATCTGCAGGGTATCTATCAACAATTAGACTCGGTCGTCGGCGACATTTTGAAGCGCTACGGTGACAAGGCAACTATTATTGTGATGAGTGACCACGGATTTGCCAACTTCAAGAGACAGTTCAATCTTAACTCCTGGCTGCGTGATAATGGTTACCTTGGACCAGCCGACAGCACCTCTGTCCTGAGGGACGTTGACTGGTCGCAGACGCGGGTGTACGGACTGGGTATAAATGGATTGTATGTCAATCTTAGAGGGCGGGAGCGTGATGGTATTGTAGAACCAGGCCGGGAAAAAGAGGAACTGGTCAACGAATTGGTGACGAAACTTGAAGCGGTCAGGGACACGAACGGCAAGCAGGTTATTCGCAAGGCGCACCGTACGGAAAGCACTTACAGCGGCACGGCGACCAGACTGGCGCCGGATATAGTCCTTGGCTATCGCCGTGGTTATCGTGCTTCGTGGACTACCTGCCTGGGTGATATGACAAAGGAGGTGTTAATGGACAATGATTCAGCCTGGAGCGCAGACCACTGCGCTGATGTTTTGGAAGTGCCGGGCGTTGTCTTTGCTAACAGGCCTATTGCCGCAAAGACACCGGCGCTGATAGATATGGCACCATCCGTTCTGACGGAGTTTGGATTGGATGTTCCGACATCAATGCAGGGCAAAAACATTTTTGGGGCATAAATTATTTAGAAACTATCTTAAAAGAGTCACCCTGAGCCCTTCGCTTCACTCGAGGACAGGCTCCACGAAGGGCTTGGTTTGCTGAAAATAAGAGATTCTTTCCCGGCGCGCCGGGACTCAGAATGACATTTTGTATGTTGAATAAAGGTAGAAGAGATGGCTAAAATCAAAATCGACTCGAATCTTTTTGCCCGCGCCAAGGATGCAGCCGCCTCAGCCGGGTACAGCAGTGTGGAAGAATTTATTACTCACATCATCGAGACGGAGCTGGCCAAACACGAGACCTCCGATGATGAAAAGGTGACCGACCAACTTCGCGGTTTGGGTTATATCGAATGATGAGTTTTCTGGCGCATATTGTTACCTGGCTGAACGTGCCGCTGAACGCCGCCGGTAAGCTGCTGACGGCTCCTGTGGCTGCAGTGCCGGGCTGGTTGTCGAATACTGCCATATCGGCGGTGACGGGTGTGGTTCTGCTGGTCATGTGGAAGTACACTTCCAATCAGGACGCCATCGGCCGGGTCAAAGATGATATAAAGGCCAACATGCTCGCGCTAAAGCTTTTCAAAGACGGCATCACGGTAACATTACAGGCACAAGGCCGGGCCTTCAGGGGTGCTGGGGGCCTGCTATTGCACGCCATTCGGCCAATGCTGGTGGTGATTGTGCCAATCTGCTTAATATTAGCTCAAATGGGGCTGTGGTATCAGGCCCGACCGTTACTACCGGGTGAGGAAGCTTTGGTCGTTATGAAGCTAAATGGCAATGTCGATTCTGCCTGGCCCAATGTGAGCATAGCATCTATGCCTACCGCCGACGTTGCCATCGACCAGACACGCGTCTTCTCTGAGCGCCAAATATACTGGAAAATCAAAGCACGTGAAAATGGATTAAACAACATAGTTTTCCGGGTGGACAACGAGCAAGTTGAAAAGCAGTTGGCGATTGGTGAAGGTTTTATGCGTGTAAGCTTACAGCGACCCGGTTGGCATTGGTCTGATATCCTTCTGCACCCGTGCGAGAAACCTTTTGGGCCGGATTCAGTTGTTCAGTCTATCAGCATCAAATATCCCGACCGTTTGAGCCGGACCAGCGGCACCGACTGGTGGGTGATTTACTTCTTTATCGCCTCGATGGTGTTCGCATTTATCTTCAAACCGTTCCTGAAGGTCAAGATATAATTGAAGGCGTCTGACTTTCAGGAGGTTCGCGGCTGAAGCTTCAATTACCCCTCCCTGACGGTCGGGGCCCTGTTTGCGAAGCGCATATATTTTTTCTGATCCGTATAAGTTGTTGGGGCGACCCAGAGCGGCAGGGGGGCGGGCGTGTTACCATTGTGCGAGTTCGCCGGTGAACTCCTCGACCAGGTCCTTCATTGTAACAATGCCAAAGGGACGCTTGCGGCGGGCATATTCGGGGACAACCAGGACAATCTTGTGGTTTTGCCTTTGCATTCGGTTCATAGCGTCAATCACGGAGGTTGTCGCGGCGAATCGGGCGATCGGCTTGAGAAAGTCGCGCAGATTCTGAAATTCCTCACCGCTTCGCAGGACTTCATAAATGTTCACAAAGCCGGTGATATTGTTGCGGCTGTGCTCATAGACGGGCAGGCGGGTGTAGGGGCAGCGGCGAAGCAGCGCCAGAACCTGTGTTCTGTCACTGCTGACTTTAAGCATCTCGGTTTTGGTGATGGGTGTCATGACCGAGGCGATGGTGATATTAGGGACGTTTATGAGGCGATTCATGATGTCGTTTTGGACGGGACTCAGGATTCCTTCATCGCGGGTTTCGCGAATTATTTGTCTCATACGGCCTGAGCGAGCGGCGGTAATCGCATCGGCAGTGGCAGAGGGTAAACCCAACAGGGCGGTGAAGGTTCGTGAAATAGTCTTGAGCAGGGCGATGGCCCCGGAGTATGTGAAAAGTTTGTGGAAGAACCATAGCAGTGGTGCGAATCGGGGCATGAGAGTGTCGGCACGGTGATAATAGACGTTTTTCGGGATTACCTCTGAGAATATAAAAAGTGTCGGTGCCATCAGGCAGGTTGAATAAAGTTCTGCAGCATGGGTGGTTGCGGCGGTTGCCGATAAGATGACCGTTACGATGCTGGTAACAAGATAGTGAACGAGATTGTTGCCTATGAGCATGGAAAAGACCAGGCCGGTGCTATCATCCATGACCTTGCCGAGTAGGGCGTAGAAGGGCTTTTTGTGTTCTATCCCGAGCCTGAGGCGGAATCGACTGAGCCGATAGATGCCGGTTTCGGAGCCCGCGAAGAAGGCCCCAAGAGCAATCAGCAATACACAAACCGGGATTTGATAAATCAAAGCCATAATTTTTACGTCGCCGGGGTTTGGGATGAGACGGGTTCGAGCGACAAGAGCAGAGTTTCAATTCTGCGTTTTCGAACCTTCTCGACGGTGAACTTCAGGTTGCCCAGATATGCGAGATCACCTTGTTTAGGAATTCTTCCGAGCAGGGCGGTAACGAGTCCACCAACGGTTGCCAGGCGCGTCTGGCCCGGGTCAATGCCAAATGCCTGGGCCCAATCATGGATGGCCAGATTGGCGGCCAGTCGGTACTGGCCGGGCCCGGTCTGTTCGACAGGCTCGGTCGGGCCTGCGGGCTCAATTGGGCCTATCAACTCTTCGACAATATCTTCCACGGAAACAATACCTGCAATTCCGCCGTATTCGTCAACGACAATCGCCATATCGGTCTTGCTTTTTTGGAAGAACTCGAGTAAGGACTCGACGCTTTTTTGCTCAGGCACGAATTTGACCTTTTTCAGCAGTTTTGCAATTGTTGTATCGGGAGCCAGGAGCAGATTCCTTTGGTGCAGGTATCCAACGATATTATCCAGCTTCTTTGTATAGACCGGTATTTTCGTGAGATTGTTTTCGGTCATAAGCCGCTGGACTTTTTCATGAGAATCAGTTGCCCCGCAGGTAATCATGTCGACTCTTGGCCGCATGACGTGGCGGACTTTGAGAAAACCCAACTCTATGACTTCAGCGAACAACTGGTTCTCATGGCTGGTGTCTGGTCCGGTTTGCCGGCTGGACTCAATAAGGGTTTTGAATTGCTCAGGCGTTACGGTGTTGCCGGGCCCGGCCGACTCTGCCGGGCCTGTTAAGAGGCGCAGCAGGGGGGTGATGAGTGCGAATTCGAAAATTCTCAGGGCGGGTGTCAGGATGCGAGTACAGAGAAAGCTTGCCGGAGCGGCCACAATGCAAAATTGCCTGGAATGCGAATAGGCCAACGATTTCGGAAGCATTTCACCAAACAGAAGAAGTACAACAAACGATATGACTGCAGTTATGAGGCCGGCTACAGGGCCGATGTGCTTCGCGAAGCTGAGGCTCAATGTGCTGGCCAGCGCAAAGTAGAAGACGTTTACGACCATGTTGCCAAACAGCAGGCTGGCCAACAGACGCCTGGGATTGTCCAAGAGCCTTGCGGCAAGAGCTTGCAGTCTGTTTGCAGAAGTCTGAAAGATTTTTGACTGACGGCGCGAAAGACTGGAAAAAGCGGTTTCCGAGCCGGACATAAAGGCCGAACAAGCCAGCAGCATCAGCATCGGGACAATGCGTGCGATATTTTCAAGAAAAGCAGTCATCGTTCACACATCCGGTTCGCAGAGGCTTTGGGCCTATGAATCATTCGGCAGTATTATTTTGAACGTTGTTCCACAGCCAAGTTCTGATTCTACCGAGATTACGCCGTTGTGTCCATCAACTACTTTCCTGCAGAATGCCAGACCAAGACCGGCGCCCGGCCTTTGGGATTTTGATTTGTTGTCTTTTGTGGTGAAGAACGGCTGGAAGATTTTGGCAAGGTTGGCGGGCTCGATTCCACAGCCGGTGTCAGTGACTTCTATCCTGACGGAATCGTGCAACTGCGTCGCGGAAATTGTCAAGTTACCGCTTTTGGGCAACATTGCCTCGCGGGCATTAAGAATCAGGTTCATCAGGACCTGCTGCAAACAGACCGGCTGGGTGCGAACGGTCAGAGCTTCTGGTATGTGGACACTGACCTTAATATTGTCCCTGTCGAAGTCTCTGGCCAGGGCGGCGAAAACATCATCGAGGAGGGCTTTGAGTTTGTGGTCGGCTTTTGCCAGATCCGGGCCGGCAGCCATAGCAAGTATGCTTTCGAGAATTTTTGACGCGCGTTTCGAATTGGCGGCGGTCTTGCGGAGGGCTTTGAATATCAAAGACTCGTCGTCCGGGTTCCGGATTGCCAATTGTGCGTAATTTCCCAGGGGGGTCAGGATATTGTTGATTTCGTGGGCAACCATCGCCGAAATCATGCCGAGATTAGCGAGTGCCTGCAACTGGTCAATTTGTGATTGGAGCTGATTGTTCGTGGTTTGCTGATCGGCCAACTGCCTGTGCAAAGTGCTGCGTTTTTCAAGAATACCTGCCAATAAAAAACTCCCTGATTGTGAAAACGAAGCTTCCAGAAACTGTTTGTATTGCCAAAGTCAACGTGCTAACATTACGGCACGGCTGACGTTAGCAACGATTACCTGTTTATCGACATACAAGCGGGTTTTTCTTGAACGATGGAATCTGAAGCGGTCTTAGACGAGCTTTTGACGCTTTTGGAGCAGAACGGTGTGAGTATCCGTACCGAGCCGATGGGCGGAGCGGGCGGGGGGCTGTGTAAAATGAAGGACAAACAGGTCTTTTTTGTTGATGCCGAGGCTGCAACGGCTGACATGGTGGCGGTTTGTGCTGAGGCGGTGCGCGAGACGGTTGACGTTGAAAAGATATACATCAGGCCTCAGATACGTGCTTTTCTTGAAAGCGGCGGCTAAGTCGCAAGCGGCATTGCGCCGAAACCGGCAGTAGAAGTGGTTTGACAGTAGCCGGTGGTCAATTTAGAATGGGCGAAGCTTTGGGAGAAAGTCTGCAGATGAAAAAAGAGCAAAAGGCTGATGATTTGGTTGCGGCAGTGCTTGTTGTGGATGACAACAAGCAGAACCTGGAGTTACTGCTTGCATATCTTGAGGATGTCGATTGCAGGACGGTCGCGGCCTCGAGCGGGCCAGAAGCAATTGATATCGTAGAGCAGGCACCGCCGGATTTGATTCTGTTGGACGTGATGATGCCGAAGATGAGTGGTTTCGAGGTGTGCAAGAGGTTGAAGAACGACGCCAAGACTGCGGACATTCCAATAATCATGGTTACCGCGTTAAACGAATTAGGAGACATCGAAAGGGCAATCAACTGCGGGACGGACGACTTTTTAAGCAAGCCGGTCAACAAATGGGAACTGGTTACGCGCGTCAGGACGATGCTTAAATTGAAGCACCTGACCGACAAGCTCGAACGCACTTTAGCGTACCTAAGCGAAGTGGAATCGCAGGTTCAGCCAAGAAGGGCTGAATGACTGTCTGAGATTCGAATAGAAACGTAATCACATTTGCCCGAACATAGTCTTGCAGGCACACACTAAAGACAAGGGAGCGGATTTATGAATGCAAACAAGAAATTGAAGGGGCCGTGGTCACAGCGGTTTTTTATTGTTCTTCTCAGCATTGTTTTGGGCGTTCTTCTGTTTTGGGTGTTGGGTTTTTTGACGAAGGATATAGGGTCGCTGCGTGGACCTGTTTTGACGGAAATAATTAAGAATTATGTGGATGATTCACTTGTTAAAAGACAGGAATCGCTAAGCGGACAATTAGACGGAGTCCGGGGGGATATAAAGAACAAGCGCCAACAGAGGGACATACTGAAAGACAGCACGGATAATTTGCAGAATACCGTACGGCAGTTGTTGGATATTCAAAAACAAAATCTTGAAAAAGGGCTCGATTTTTCGGCGGAAAACCAGCAGACGTTGGCCGAGAGCCAGACATTGTTTTTGGAAAACCAAAGACGGTACCAGGCTTTTAACAGCGAAATTGGCAAGCTGACGATAGAGCAGCAGGGACTTGAAAAGGATTTGGCATCCGTCACCAAACAAATAGACGAGCAGGAGGACGAGGCTCGCCAAGAATATAACGAGTTGAGAAAGAAGCATCGATTGAAGGTTGCGGCGTTGAAGTTAGCGGTTTTGGTGCCGATATTCCTGCTCTCAGCGTGGCTGTTCATAAAAAAACGGGGTGGAACGTATGGTGTGATAATTTATGCGCTGTTTATTGCGGTGTTTGTTAAGCTTCTGTTTGTGGTTCACGAACACTTCCCGACCAAATATTTCAAATACATAGCAATCCTGATAGTCCTTGCCATCGTACTTAAGCTATTGGTTTATCTGCTCAAGCGGCTCATTTCACCGAAGAAGGACTGGCTGATAAAGCAATATCAGGAAGCCTACGACAAAAATGGGTGCCCAATCTGCGGCAAACCGATTCGCATTGGGCCGCTGCGTTACGCGGCTGGAGGCAGAGGCAAGAGTATGCTCTTGGCGGGACAGGGGGATGTTGGCAAGCAGGAAGTTTATACATGCCCGGCCTGCGGGACGAGGCTTTATGAGAAGTGCGGTAAATGCGAAGACATTCGTCATTCACTGCTGCCTTTCTGCGAACACTGCGGCTGTGAAAAGGCAGAATAGATTAGGAAGATGTTGCGTGATGGGAGAGAAGGGGGATAGCATGGGTGGTCACTTGAGGTCCGGATTTCTTTTGCAAAATGAAGGGTTGGGCTGATAGATTTACATGTCCGAGTGAGATTAATGTATTAGATTGGGAAAGCTGGGATGTCTCGGAGCTAAAGGGCAAAAGCGCCCGGATTCAAATCGTGGACCGCCGCCGCCGCGATTGGGGACACATTAGCGTTGACCATATCTACCAAAGCGATGTAGCGAGTAAATATGTAGCCAAGATGCGCGAGTTTCATATCGACAGCAAGTATCTCAATTTCCCGGTGGACAATGGGGCACGTGGGCGATTGCAAGCATTATACACACTATATAACGCGACTGAGCAAAGCAGCGTTTTGCCTTGCGGATAGTGGCAATTGAGCCGATTGCCCCTGCGAGCCAAATGACAAAGCCGGAGGCCAAGGGAAAAGCAACGCGTTGACACGGGTAGGTGGCCCGCGACGGTTTCGGAATTACACGAATCAAAAACCAGATCAGGGCGAACAATCCCGTTATGGGCAGTATCCACATACACCAACGGTGTTTTTCGTTGTGGCCAAGTAACTTATTCGGCCTTGGACGAATTGAGGGGTGACGTTTTTTTCCGGTTAATGGCATTTTTACACCTCGCAATTTGTTTTACCGGCCATAACGCACGGCGATTCTGTTTGTTATTACTAACGTTGAGTATATCAAATTTGCGTTTCAACTACAAACAATTTGGTGTTTTTAGGGCATAGAACAGGAGAGCATAGTAGCATAAGAGCCGAGCACACTGACGTATAGGCTAACGAACAGCAGGGTGGCAGGGGGGTAATCAGTTCTCGCAGAGAAGGTAAGAACTGCTTTCAAACAATTATTTGGTGCAAAGATCAATAAGTTGAAGCTTTGCGTTCGAAAACCAAAATCCGGTGCTTCGAGCGGGGTTCATAGCCAACGGCTTCTTCATTCCAGCGATATACGGTGTGGTCGGGATAAATATCAATAACTCCAACATTAATATAATACTTTTGGCAATACTGCTCAAACCAATCAAAAATAAGCAGCTCGGAATCAGAATCCATCAACCAGGAAGTAGGGATATGTACAAAAATCAAAAACTTTGGTGATGCAGCCTCAATCTCGGAAATCATTTCTTTTTGCATTTGCCGGGCGTAGCTGTGTTTCTCCATCAACGGGTAAGTATATATGTAGCCCGTGGCAGAGTTCCTCTCCGAATAAAAGCAAATTTGTGGCTCTGAGCCGAGAACAGCAATCCGGTCGGTGGGGGCCGAGCGCTCCTTGATGAATCGGGCGATTTCCAGGGATTCGGGAAAGGGACTTATATCAAAGGCTGCGCGCGAAGCTGCCGTGGGACTCATAACAAACAAGAAATCCCACTGTTGATAGAGAACATGACCGATAGCAAGCACCGCAAGTAAAGTCGGTATCACCCTGCTCACTATGAACGACCGACTCCGTTCAAAGAGATGTTGGACCGAATCGGCACCGATGCCAGCCAGTAGAGCTACGGCCGGCAACAAAAGAATGAAATAATGGGGACGAAAATAAAAACCCGGACAAACAGCTAAGAACGAGAAAAACAAAAATCCGAGCACAAACAATGTATGCCGGCGGGCCTTTCTGTTCCAAATCAAAGCTCCCAAACCAACGCTACCAACGAGCCAGAGCACGACAGCCGAAGAGGCGATACCGATTATCCTTCGCCACAGGATCTGCCAACCTGTCGATAACGGTAGAGCTGTGGCATATTTGGTGGCGTAGTCGAATGTCCAGAACCAGAATTTGTCGAAAGCACCACACCACCATAGAATCTGACAGGTCGCTGCAAACGGCAACAGCACGCCAGCCAAGAATATAAGACAGTCAGTCAGAAAATGCCTGAACATAAAGGGTCGGCGGTGAAGTTCACAGCCGACCAGGTATAGTCCCGCGAAAACAATGAAAGCGAAGCCATGCTGCTTCATAAGGAATGCCAGCCCCAACAATACGGCGCCTGCAAACAACCGGAGCCGCTTTTTGCGTTCGACGGATTCGATCAATAGCAGGATTCCGGCGATAGCAAAGAAGATGACAAAATGTTCCGCTTTGGCGAAGGTGCCACGGACCTGTTGACCTAACGAGAGCAGAGCAAAAGTCGCTGCTGTCGTGACAGCGGCTCGGTGAGCAAGCAATTTCCTCGCCAGTAAAAATATCAGGAAAATGGTGGCGGCGTTTACGACAGCCAGGCCCAGGTGAACACTGATGTGAGTCTGACCCAAACAAGCAAAAATCAAGGCATAGGCAGCGTAAATGCCCGGCATTTTCATGTTGTAAAGATGGGCGTACGGAGGAACACCCTTTAGCATGAGCTGAGCGGCGTAGGCATATTCTCCTGTGTCACGGTCCAGTGGAACCTCCAGAAGACGGATGCGAATCAGCGTACTCATCACGACGATAAGTAAAACGAGGCCCCAGGACCAATAACTGATTTTCATCACGCTAAGCCCACAGTTGTCAGTTAGCCGATTTGTATTCATTGTGTCAGTCTTGTTAATACTGTTCTACATTACCAATGAAGAGGATGGTTTGATCAGAGTGACATGAAGCCAAATATACACACAAGTAACGACAAGTCAAACGAAAAACAGATTAGCTGGGTCCCGTTGGATTGTGATATGTTGGCGTCGGATTACTGTCCCATAAGAAAAGCTGTCTGTGGCGGCAGGGGGGGCAACCATATCTGCTGTATGAGCGGCCTGTAACGTGTGTAACGCGCGTAAAACCGCAACAACCACTACAGGTATCACAACTGCGAAAACCGCCGCTGAAATTGCGCGCAGAAGCCTTGAATCCAGCCAACGTGCATAAAGGGGCGGATTTTTATTGTCGATATTTTCAGTGTCGAAACAATAGGGTGGCATCCGGCCCGTTTTGGGTAGGAAGGGAATATGAGCAAGCTTTTAGAGATATTTGGCAAGGCGATAACGGTCAACACGGCTGATTTGATATGGCATTGGCTCAACGCAGTGAAAGCGGCGCCGGCCGGGGAGGATGGAAGATATAGTGATTTGGACGAAACTGTCGAACTGTTAGGCAATATGGAGCTGGACAAGGCCAATGAGAAACTGCAGTTCTACCTTTTCGAAAATCCCGAATGTGCCCGTGGCCGAATGGCTGCAGCGGCAATATGTCTGCACCGAAACGATATACACGAAGCAATTGAACAGGCACAATCGGTATATCTGCGTCAGCCCAGCAATACGATGGCACTTTATACGCTTGGGTATTGCCGTGAGCGACTTGGCCAGGATGCCGAGGCGATGGAGTTTTACCAGGATTGCATAAAGTTCAAGAGCCATCTCCAACTGCCCAGGCAGCGCATGGCCGCCATATATTTCAAGAACGGAAGGCTCGATAAAACCATAACGGAATATGAGCTGTTAACGACCGAGCATCCGGAGGACATATCGTCGCTGGTGCTTTTGGGGTATCTGTATATAGCGGACCGGCAGTATGAAAACTCGATTGCTACGTTCAATACGGCGATTGTGTCGCATCCGGACAATTTTCATGACGAGAGCGAGGCGAAGGAAATTGAGGGGCTGATTGAAACGGGCCAGTTCGCCCACGCAATCGAACGGACCGAGTGGCTGATGGAACAGGTCGGACAGATGCCGGATCTCCATGTTAGGCTGGCCGATATATTGAGCCGTGAGGGCAGGCCCGCCGAAGCGATCGCACATTACGAAAGCGCCCTTCAAAGCCAGCCGAATTACCTCGAGGCCACCATAAAGCTGGGAACGCATTATCTGCGGTTCGGGCGTGTTTCATTAGCGGCCGAGCAATTCAACAGGGCGGTGGAAATCAACGACGAGATAGTGGATGCATACATAGGCCTCGCACTGGCACAGCACCTGGCCGGCCAGAAGGACGAATCTTATCGCACGTTGTCGTTGACCGCGGCGATACAGCAAAACAGTACATTGCTGTTTTCGGAGACCGCAACGTTAAATCTTCAGGTAACACTCAATCGAAAGCCAAACCCGGAATATTCCCAGGAAATCTCAAAGGCCTTGATCGTGCAGGTGATTAAGGCTCACGAGGCACAGATGGGCACCACGCCCGCAAGCGCTGACATCCACTACAAGTACGGTATTTTGATGATGGTTGCCGGCGACAGCAACGCTGCAATCAAATCCTTCGAAACCGCTCTCGAAATAAATCCAACGCATCACCGCTCGCGCAGCAAATTGGCGTTATGTCTCTATGAGTCCGGCAACAACGACCTCGCAATATCCAGACTAACCGCTCCTGACCCAATTGAGCCGAGCACACTTGAACTGCATTATCGCACCGCAATTCTCTATTGCGACAGCCGCAGATTCGCCCGCGCTCTTTGCAAGCTGGAAAACACCATGAAGAACAACTTCACCCAGCCTGACGCAATCGTAAACGTTCGCGTTGTACTTGAGAACCTCGGACTTGTGGATAGAGCAAGCTCAACCTGGGACAGACTCACCGAAACCGCTCACAACACCATAGATGCCCGCTATCTATAGACGCCATCCAAACGACAGCAAATTCTCAAACCAGCGTCATCTGAACATGGCTATTTTCCGCCTTTTGGCCCAAAAACGCCAATAAACCGTTCTGGAAAGCCTATTGGACCATTTTGGCCATTTTTGCCGAATGTAACATAACATATATTATAGGACGT
>CAZLWL010000039.1:0-21249 GCA_964563335.1 uncultured Pirellulales bacterium | reverse complement strand
CGTTGCGTCGGTTCCGCTGCCGGTTACTACATGATAGCTGTTGTCATCTCTTGATAGGTCATCCAGATCACCGACATCGTTTCCTAACAGGTCGCCACTAAGGATGGTTTCATACAGTTCAATATCTCGGGCATTCGGGTCTGGTTCGCCGTAGCCGGCATAACCGCCTTTGATGGTCACGCCATTCTTAAGTTGAAAAGTATCATTCCTGCTCGGTGGCAACAGGACATAGTCGTGCTCGTGGGGTTTGTAGACACCTTCTGCTACCATTATCTCGGTACCGGATGAGGCATTGAATAAAGCATCCGCAAGGAACATGAAGGCAGTGGGCCAACTTCTGCCATCACCACCGGGAGGAGCACCCGCATCGACATACAAAGTTCGCAAACCCTGGAACTCATACGCCCCCATATCTACTGTGCCGTTAATGATGCGAGGCCTGCCGTCAAGGTCAGTCAGAACTGATGGTGGAACGGTTGTGTTATCGCCCGCGTCGATGCAGGGTGAGCCGGCACCCAGGTGCCAGTCTCCACCGTTCGGGTCAACCAGTTGCGGATCTGAATCAATAGTACCTATGCCCCAGTCAAGCATACAACCTGCTTCGACATATGCACCCCCCGGACCACCTTCGACGTCACTGTAGGAAATCGTAAGTGTGGAAGGTATGGGTTCGAATTCGGAGCCGCTGCTTACTGCGACCTGGAAGCCCTGCTGAGCAAAATTGCCCCAGATAATGGAGTTAATAACCTCCACATAGCTTGCGTATGAACAGTACAGGCCTCCACCATATCCCACACCATCAGCGCCGGTAACCCGGTTGCCGGCTATTGTACAATTGGAGATTACCGGTTCTGCAGACCAGTTCGCAGATATGGCACCGCCATCCCGGCCAGCTACGTTGTCCGTTAACAAGCAGTTGTGCAGGAGGGGATTATCATAGATATCCATGTCGCTGCCGCTAAAGTAAACACCGCCGCCGCCGTGCATAGCACTATTACGGCTGATTCGGCAGTCTTCAATCAGTATCAGGCTTTCAAACACATATATTCCGCCGCCGTAGGCCATTCCACTTCCATTCGCATCGTTGTCGCTAATTGTGCACCGGGTAATTGTCGCCCCCGGAGAATCCCAGCAATACAAGCCACCGCCATAAGGGGCTGTATTATAGTTGATATCGCAGTCCTTGACCGATACGTTGCAGTCCACTATATAGATGCCACCCCCTCCACCGCCGGCCGTATTGCCGGTAATCGTACAGCGTTCAATCGTCCCGTTGCAGTTGCTCACGCCCCCGCCGGCACCGTCGGCATGATTGTTAGTGATAACGCAGTTGGCAATCATAGCTTCCGTACCATTACCGCAAATCCCGCCGCCGTCCCCTGTCGTATTACCGCCGGTGATAGTAAGACCATCAAGCCAACAGCTTTGACTCTCGCTGCCCGAAAATGTCACAACCGGCCCCGCACCGGTCCCCTGAATAATCGTGTATGCTACGACCATAGGATCGTCCGGGTTCATTGATGTTACGCGGATATTCTTCCCGTTGAAGTCGATATTCCCGAAATGCACCCCTGCTGGTACAATAACTATATCACCACAACCAGCCGCATCGATAGCGTATTGAATTGATGCATAATTTGGATCACTGCCGAAAACAATCGTCCGTGGCAGCCCGAACTCAACTGTAACGGTCTTGTCTGAATCCATTGTCACCGTATTGCTAAGCGCACAAGACGTATCATCGTCGGTGCCTATCCAGTACCTCAACAGGTAGTCCGTCTCCGGCGTCGCGGTGAGCGTCACTACGGTGCCCGCAGAATACGAGCCGCTATTTGGCTCGACCGCACCGTGCCCACTAACCACCGTCACCGTTAAATCATACATAGGGTCATCATTGGCAACGGCATCCAATGTGAAGGAAAACGTCCCTATCCAAAGTGAACACACCACGATTGTCACCGCCAGAATTTTTCCTCTAATTCCTTCCATTTTCATGACGCCTGCCCCTTTCTTTTCTTTGCCACAGAGTTCACAGAGAACACAGAGTTTTTTAATTTCCCATTTTTCTCTGTGGCTAATTCTTTTGTTTTTCCTTTTATCTAATCTCTGCTGATTCGTGTTAATTCGTGGCTAAATCTGTCAGCCACAGCATGCCTTTCGAGTCCTTCCCAACTACTCCATAGCGGCTTCTCCTCGGCTCAGCAAACTCACTGCCGATATCGTCAATTCCCTGCAGGTAATCAAATATTAGTTCACCTTCAACTTCGCCGGTAAAGGTTATCTTATCAATAACGTCTTTTTCCATATCAATAGTATAGACAATGTTGCCGGCTTTGGGCTTGAGGATTACTTGCGCCTTTCCGCTGCGCTTGTCGTATTTTGTCTCAAACCAAATCCGCTCTTTGGCCGCGTCCCGCCGTATCGTATCTATCGTGTGCAGTCCCATCCACGGCCGAGAAAGCCCGGCAAAGCCGGCTTCATTTACAATACTTTCCCCCACCTTCAATACCATCCACGGCCAATGTCTTTTACTCGTAGAGTATACAAATGGTATCCTTCCTCTGCCCCGGACCTCTTTGCCGTTAATTTGGCCTGTTATTTTGAAATATGTCCAGCCCCGTTTGTGCATTGGATCGCGACTATCTACAGTCGGCGTTTCCCTAGGCCAATCACTTTGAAAATAGTCTTCGTCCATTACGTTATAGTGACGGGTCATCCAGAAGTTGCTCTCGCCGGCTTCTTTGGAGCTGGCGATTACCAGCAGGCCGCTGCTTTTATTGGCAACATATTTTATCTCTACGGACCTGCCTTCGACCCGGGAAAGATACTCCGTCAATTCGGGACCATCCGTAGGCAGCCGCCACACACTCAGGTCGCTGTGCCGGCACCGATAGTTTCTTATGGAGATGGTATTATTCTGATTGTAGTAGTTGGCATATTCATCCTGCAGCCATTGTCGGCGGGATTGCCTTATCTGCTGCATCATTACCGCTCGGCCCGCACCTTCTGGGAAAAAATACCAGTATTCCCCCTGTGGCTGGGCCACCTTGGCCGTGACCTGTAAACTCGCTGCCGGCTTGTTCTTCGGCATGTTCGCTGTTCCATCCAGCCCCGATGTTACCACCATAGTACCAACGGCCAATACAGAAGCCGTCGTCAGTGATACAACGAGTGCCTTACCGCTTATGGCTCCCACCAGCCCCGCTGCCAAACCAACCTTAGTAGCAGCAGCCGTTACCGATACATTAGCTGCCGCCGCCTCGCTCGTGGCCGTCATCTTTCCGAACAGAAGCAGGGCTGTCAGCAGCGAACCCTTGCCAAGTCCGTGATGTGACAGTTCTTTGGCCAAAGCCTTTTTGGCCCGGTAGAACAATGCCTGGACACCAAATTCACTGCACTTCATCAATTCTGCAATCTCTGAATATTTCATCCCCTTATAGCATCGCATGGTTAATACCGCTCGATGCCGGGGCTGCAGCCGGTGCATTGATTTGATGACAATCTGCTTCAACTCGGCGGTAACCATCTCCGCCAAACCATCAGGGCTGTTCGTCTCTGCAATCTCACATCCTGCATCAGATAAGGAAACTGTTTTGTGACGCCATCGCCTGCCATAGTGACTGCGAACCTTGTTAAAGGCTATGCCGTCCAGCCAATTCCAAAACCGGTCGGCTTTTTTGAGTTTGTCAAATACTTTAAACATTTCCAAAATACTCTCCTGAACAATATCTTCTGTCAAATCTTCCTGCAATGTAAGACGCTGCACATACTCGCGCAAACGCACCCTCGCTGCTTCAGCAAGGCGGTTCAGGCATTCCTTATCACCAAGCTGCGCTTTTTTGACCAATTCAAGGTAATCCCTGTTGTTGTTCATGCGATACTATTAATAAGTGTAACGAAACCACAGAACTTGACGCGGTTTTTTTGGTTATTTTTCTTTTTCTACGGAATTTTACAGATTATACCACAATTTCGCTCAAAATCCGGCACAAGTTACAATGTCCTAACTGCCGAAGGTGCTTGTGAAGATGAATAATAAAGGCAAATACTACTCTGGGAAGCAGCGCTTCGCTGCGAAGTACGAGGATGAAATGACAATAATACTTTCGGCTTATTTTATGACATTCTGCCGGGAAAATGGTTGACAGCTCACAGCGGAAGTGGTTATCTTGAAGGCACTTAAAATATCCAGGGGCCCGTAGCTCAGCGGTAGAGCAGTGGACTCATAATCCATTGGTCGTAGGTTCGAATCCTACCGGGCCCATTCATTTAAGTTTGTGGTTGTTAAGCACTTACGCTTAGCAGCCTTTTTCGTTGAACCACTAAAAATGGGCATTTGCGTCATTTTGGCGTCGGTCTTATCTTGGTTCTCGGGCCGCTTTTCACTCTCCAAAAGATTTTGTATTACTCTCGCTGCCTTTGCTTCATGGATGTGCTCGACCTGATTGTAAAACTCAAGAGTAGTTTCTGCTTTTCTGTGCTCCATTAGTTCTTTGGCCATGTTCACCGCCAGGTAATCCACCCGGTTTTGGCTAATGATTTGTGGAGTTTGTGGATGGTCAGCTTGAAAATTACGAACCACATGGGTATTGCTGACAGGGCCATCTCGATATTCCAGACATCACTTTGTTATATTTTCGTCCGGTTTTTTCTTCGAAGCATTCCACCATCTTGTTGCGCGTTTTTTTCGCGTTTTCGATGTAGCCGGTGAGATTGTCGAGCGTGTACTGAAACCGGTGCTGGTCGAGCTTACCATTTAGTCTCTTCCATATCCTGGGCATTTTTTCGGCGCCTTTCACGGCTTCATCCAGGTTCGCGTAAATATCCTGGATCACGGTGCGCCCGTTCGAGAGACGGTAATCGTAATCCACATTGCCGCTCATTTTCTGGGGCGTATATTGGAGATTTTGTTGATCTTGTCCAGCGGATAATCTTTGGATTTGCCCTGAACGTGAATTATCTCGGCTCCGTTGCGGGTTACAACCCGCGAATCACAATTAGAACCTTCCTGGAGATAACATTCATCCAGTGTAACATTTATTCCGTCATCGACTACCATTGCCGGACGGTCGTCGTTCTTTTCGTATCCGAAGCGGCAGTTAAGGAAACGGATATTCTTAACGTGGCGCAGATACCAGGCATAGGCGGGGACCGCTCCCACCTTGCGCGGGAAACGTTCGTCGTTTTCCGTCGGTTCCAGAGTCCCTTCGGAAGCCGGGTGGCCCCCTTTCTCCGTAATACGGACATTTTTGAACTTGATATTCTCTACGGGACTGCCGGGTTTCCCCCAGATAACGGAAGGCATCTGGCGGTTCTTGATATAGGAGAAACAGTCGGTCGCCGTTATGTTCTCGAATGTGATGTTCCGGATGGCCCCACGTTTGTACGTACCTTTGGGCACACGGGCGACGTCCGAGATCTTGATGAAGATCGGCGTAAAAGTTTTCTCCATCCTTATATCTTTATAGCTAATGCCGTCGATGACGCTACCGTCGTTGGAAGTGATGCCTATACCGGCTTTGCCGGCACGCAGAATCCTGATGTTCTTGAAACGGATGTTTTTGAACGACCCGATGGTCTCCGAGCCGAATTGGAGAGTATTGCACCCGCTCGCGAGAAAGCAGTTTCGCACGGTTATGTTTTCGCAGGGTTGGGCTTTGCCTAAGGACAGGTCGCTGCCGAATTTGATCGCATCGTCTCCGCCAGCCGGCAGGCCGTCTTCATACCGGACCGCATCGATATGGCAGTTAGCGACCAGAACGTCTTTACACTGGGACAGGTTGAGTCCATCCCGGTCGGTGTTGATGGTAACGTTATCAATCAGCACGTCCTCGCAACCAGTGGCCAGAATCGCATAGTGCCCACCCTTTTCAATATTCAGATTTCGTATCTCGACGTTTTTGCACAGCTTCAAAGCAATGCCCTTGTCCCCTGTGCCTTTCTTGACCTTGCTGCTTCGGGTCAGGGCCGTTCCGTCGATGGCCCCGGGACCGTATATCTTCACGTTTTCCAGGTTCTCGCCCCAGATGAGAGAGGCGTGCCAATGGTAATAGGCCGGGTCCATCAGACCCTTGTCGTTGGGGTTGTGTTCCCACGGGTCAATAACACCCGGCATTGCTTTCAGTACAGCGCCCTTATCTATGGCAAGAGTAACGTTGCTCTTGAGGTGAATCGAACCTGTTGTATAGAAACCAGACGGCACAAAAACTGTCCCGCCGCCGGCTTTGTTGCACGCATCGATGGCCTTGTTGATAGCCGCCGAATCATTGACCGTCCCGTCGCCCACTGCACCAAAATGGCGCACGTTGTACGTGCCAACCGCAGCCAGCCCCGATGCCGTCAGCCGGGAAAGGACATCGTCGCGTTTTCTGCCTGTATGTTCCCGGAAAGCTTCAGCCATCGCGTCCCGGCTCTTCCGGGCATCGGCAACAAAATCAACGAGTTTATCCAGTGTGTACTGGAACCTGCGTTCGTCAATCCTGCCATCAAGCTTCTTGAAGAGTTCGACCATCTGGATGGATATCTGCACTGCTTCTTCCATACCGCCATATACGTCCTCGATCAAAGTTCGGCCTATGGAAAGACGGTAGTCATGGCCTTTGAAATGAAATGAAGAGAGAAACTCCTCACCACGGAGTGGGTCGCCATATACCTCACGAAGACCCGGAGCGTACTGAGCGAGAATCCTTTTCTGCAACTTTGGCGAGGCAGGGCCGATCCCATCACGGTTAATCGCATAAGGCGTTTTGTTCTCAACCATATTTTCGTCGCCCGTATCGATCCAGATACCTCGATACCCCCGATACATATAGAGCTTACGGGCTACATCATCGGACATGAACAGAATCCTGTTGACCGTGTCGATCACCACCGGATCGTTGCCGAAAGTCTGAACAATCCACTCGTTATAGATCTCATCCAGAGAACGATCGGGATTCCAGGCAAGACGCCCCAAACCGTAGTAGTTCACCATATTCAATGGGCACTTTGTCCAGGCCGGCGAAGGGCTTATCATCGCAACTCCCATGATACAATGGGCAATAGACTTATTCAAACTGCCCGGGCCGCTGCAATACGTGTCCTGTTCCAGCCACCACTTCCACTTTTCGACCCAGGAACTGGGAAAGCCCTTATCAATGACCAGTTCGGTCCCGGAAAGCGTCTTTTTCATGGCCCCGTCGATTGCCGGAATTGGCGCAGAATAATCCCAGTCACCGGCGCTGCCCTTTGGTACAAGAACCACATTCTTACGAAAATTACCGTCTTCGGGGGCGAAAATGTCATGTGGAATAAGGTCGCGATAGGGCTCAGGAGTATAGCGGAGATTGCCATAAACAAAACCGCGAACCAGCACATGACCCCCATAGGGTAATACCGTGTCGGCAATGCGGTTGGCCATAGGCGGCCGGGGATCGCCGTTCTGTTTTTCCGAGCCCAGCTTCATCATATACCCGCCGAAGTCGGGCACCCTTGCATAGAGTTTGTCGGCTGTCTCTTGTTCCAGTGCCAGCAGGTAGCTCGGGCTCCAATAGAGTTTCATGCCGTAATTCCGCAAAATTCCGGCGAGGATTTCTACCTCATCAAGATGCTCGAGAAAATTGTTGCGGTAGTCCCAGTTGACCTCGCTCGGGCAGATAGCGTTCCAACCAGCCGACGCCATCATGCGCACCCAGTCGCGGATCAGCTTCGTATCGCCCGTACGCAGCTCTTCCCAACTATAGATCGAATCGTCTCTGCCGCCACCGCGCCACGCGTCGTGTGGAAAACCGCGAAAATAAGCCCAATGATCAACCATTCTAATGGGAATCTGCGGATTTTCAAGTACATCGAGTTTACGCAGTTCCTGGCCCAACTGTATGCGGCGAATCAGGTCGAACGCACCAAAAATAACGCCCGCCGGAACCTTTCCCGCAACGACAAGCGTTCTGTCGCGGCCGTCGTCAACAGCTTTGATGATGAATCCGTCTTCTTTGATCCGATCGAGTCCCAGCTCATCGGCGTGCTTGCGAATCAAGCTCGATGTTTCGGCTGTTCCCAGGATGACTTTCGAACCGGAGACAGGCTTTGTTCTAACTGAGGGCTTGAACGCGAACATGGATTCCACGGCATCGGTCAGCTCTGATGCCGCTGTCCGAACAGTTGAATTTTTGCCTTCAGCAACGATGCGTGTAAACAAACTATCGCTGAGCCGCTTGGAGGGCCGATTGTACTGAAGCCACGCCTGGTAGAGGGTGTGGTCCTCCTTCTGGTACTTGTATGTGTCTACTTCTTTATCTGTAGGAATCGTGTCCCGCCGGCCCACATAGACAGATTTAGTTGACTTGTATATTTTACGAATATCAGCATCGGTAAGCAACGTATTATAGATGCGCAGGTCATCTATGAAACCTCTGAAGCCTTCACCCGTAGTAATCTTGCCCAAACCGTCCCGCTTAAGGGACTCCATTTCAACAGTTGATAGATCAACGACCGAAATAAGCTCACCATCCCGCCAGCCGATGATCCTTTTGCCCTTATCATCATAAGCCACGGAGAAAAGGTGCCATTCTGAATCGCCTATCGCGGCTCTTGGATGCCCATAGAAGGCCCACTCGCGCATATCATACTTCGGCCAATCGTAATCCAGGATTCCACTCCAATACATGAAGTCATCTTCGCCCCGAAAGCGTACCTGAAAATCACCGCGGTACTGATTGAGTTGAACAGCACTATTATCGTATTCCAGAATGGTTGACCTGTTCCAGCCCGCGTTCAGCCAGAAGCATATCGTACCGCGCGAAATGGCCAGCACAGAGTCCTCAGATGCCGGAATATGCATCGGTTCGTCATCCTCCAAAAGTTGGATACACGCCCGGCCTTTACCAAGTGAATAGATGCGTGCCCCTCCAAACTCTGCATCGTTGCCGTTGCCGGAGAGGTCTTTACCGGTCCCGCCGTCAAACCCCCACCGGCCAACGAGGCCTTTCGGTTCTTCAGCGGCGAACGCAGCCCGCGAGTCGACAATCGCCAAGAACGAAGAAAGGATAACCGCCATTGCGACAAAGAGAAAGTATCGGGATTTCATAAAACTCCTCCATTTTGATTTCTTTTTTCCATGAATAGCCGACTTCGCCGTCTCAGGGGCGAAAGTTGGTCAGCTTAATTTTCTTTCCGGCGTCATCGTAAACCAGGTCGGCCTTGGCGCCGATAATGGTAACTTGAGCCGCCGGTTTCTCCGGGCCGCCGTCGAATTCGCCCTTTCGGACGCCGGTGTAGGAAAAGAGCACAAGGTCCCCGTGTTGAGCATAGTCATAAGCTGAGACATCGACAATCAGCTTTTCGCCAATATAGGCGTCGAGCAGCAGGTCATTGCACTGTACAGGCGTCACCCCGCCTTTGTGGGCGATAAACTTCGTTGTCGTATCGCCTTCACCGTCGTCCGCTCGGTACTCGCCTCCGGCGATTATCGACTTTATCTTACCCTGGCTGTCGTCAACGATGAACGCTCCCTCATTAAGGCTCAATTTGCCAACCTTCAATGATCCGCCAGCGATTACGTACCGGCCGGTTGTGGTATCAATATCAAGGTTTTTGTCGATATCCACAACCCCGCCGAGTTGCCGGGCAACGCTCTCGGTCCGGTCGACAATAAGAGGCCCCTTGATCTTGAGCGTGCGGCCGTCAGGAATGACAAAGGTCGATTTCTCATAGACCCGAACCTCGAACTCTCCGTCGATATCGCGATCGAGGGTCACCGTAACACCGTCCTTAACTACCCGGCTCTTTCCGATCAATACCCGCTCGTCTATTTTATCATCGGGCAGCCGATTGGCTGCGTCGCCGCTCCATTTCAGGCGCGCCCCGTCACGTCCGGTCTCCCAGTTGGAAGGGTTACTCCACTTTCCGCTGCGCCTGGGGGCGATAGATGCCGTTCCTTCGAGCTCTTTTTCTTCAGGAGGCATCATCGGCGGATGAGTGGGTTGAATCTTGCCGGCGATTTTTACATTCGTCAGTACAACATTTTCAGCATTTCGAAGGTGCATGATTGGCCCCTTCTCGAGTTTGTCAATGGTGACGTTTTTTATGAAGACGTCGTAAACGAGCGCCGCTTCCACGCCCTGGAGGGATATCGTCTCGTCGTCCCCTTCGTCAATATGCACGTTCTCGATGTTGATGTTGCGGATTTCTGTCGGGAAGTTGCCGCCTCGATACCCGTGATAGTTGTTTCTCAATCTGAGAATCCGGGCTTTACCTATATCGAGGTTCTTGATATAGATGTTTTTAATGAATCCGCCCCTATCCAGGTTCGACTTACAGTACAGCACGTTGCCGCTTTCATATTTGCTGTTGTAGAAAAAGACGTTGCGGACACCGCCGGCAATCTCGCTGCCGATAGCTATACCGCCAAAGTTCGACGGCATGTTGCGTATAACGATATTCTCGCACGCCCGGCCTTTACGCCACGCGCTGTTGTCCCGCCCGGCCTTGATTGCCAGACAGTCGTCGCTTTGGTCCAACCAGCAGTCTTCCATCAGCACATCGGTACAAGAATCGGGGTCGAGCCCATCGTTGTTCGAGTTATGACTGTCGACAACAAGTCTCCGAATCGTTACATTCGTGCAGAATGTCGGATGAACGCACCAGAACGGATAATCGAGAATCGTCACGTCTTCGATGAGAACATTTTTGCACTCGAACGGTTCTATCATCGTCGGTTTCGCATAGATCTTTATCTCTTTCACGGGGACATCGTCGTGGTTCATCTTGCGCAGTTCCTCGTTAGATGTCGTTCCAGGCCTGGTTTTCCCGCTCCACATGGCCCAGGACGATTCCGCCTGTCCGTTAAGCGCGCCCGAGCCGGTGATGGCGATATTGGTCTTTTGGTAAGCATAGACCAAAGGCGAATAATTGTAACACTCCGTGCCTTCCCACCTTACCCTGACATGGGGGAGATAGTCGTCAAAGTTCGTGCCGAACATGATCGTGGCGTTTTTGGTCACGTGCAGATTGACGTTGTTGTCCAGGTGGATGGGACCATTGCTGAGAAATGTGCCCTTCGGAACGACGACGCGTCCACCGCCGGCCTTCGTGCAGGCCGCGATGGCCTTCTTGAAGGCCGGATTGCAGTCGGTAACGCCGTCTCCCACCGCGCCGTAGTCGGTCACCTTGAAATCACGGTTCGGGAAAGTGGGTGGCACGATGCGGCTCAGAATCTCGGGCAGCAGGTCCCAACCCTCTCCCTTTCCAGCGGCCGAATACTTGTCCGCGAGGTGAGAGCAGGAGCACGTCAGGAGAAGGGCAGCCGTCAGGAGTGTGAAAGATGCGTTTCTTGCGGCTGTTTTTAGGAGGTTCGCCTTACTTATTGGTCTTGTTGTTCCTTTTTGTGAGATTCGTTTACCCATAATAATTCTCTTTCGCTTACAACCAACAATTTATTGTTGCATAATAAGATATGCAAAACCGGCCAATTTATATGTTATTGTAAATACAAAACTGCACAATCAATTTGACAACCAGACCTTATAGATATAAATGTATAATGTCAAGGGACAAAGGTAAACGCACTCCCTGCGTTAATCTGCGTCTAATTTTTTCTTTATGTCTCCGTGGCTTTGTTTTATGATCCTTGCCTACTTATCAAGCATGTCCCGAGTTCAGTTGAGGGGTAGGTCCTGTTATCCTGTCTAATTTTTCTTTGTGCCTTTTGTGTCTTCCCTCGACTTTGCTCGGGATGGTGAGCCTGTCGAACCATTTCGCGGCTAAAAATTCCCTGCCAAAAAGATAGAATAATATTCAACTTCAGGCTCTTGGGAGGGCCAAAAACCTCAATAAACACCTAAAAACGCCTGTTTTCCCCGCTAAACACATATCCACAAAAAAAATTTTAATTTTTTCTAAAATATCCTTGCAAAGGCGCGACGAATAGTACATAATGTACTAAAGGTATTAGTACAATATCTACGATAATAAGTTTGTATAAAGCTTTGCAGAACAAGGAAAAATAGTGGTCATGGGGTTATGGATACAAATATCATCCGGTTCGGGCAAGCCCATTTACGTTCAGGTTGCTGAGCAGATAAGTGAGGCCGTCGCGAAGGGTGAGCTGGCAAGCGGTGATAAGCTGCCCGCGGTCAGAAAACTCGCCGCTGAGCTGGTAATTAATCCAAACACCGCTGCCAGGGCGTACAGCCGTTTAGAGCAGGCCGGATTGGTTACTACCAAGACAGGCTCCGGTACATACGTCAGCGACCCGAAACTGCGCAGAAGTGATGCCGCAGATATCAATATACTCACCGAGAGAATGGATACCATTATTACGCGGGGCCTGAATCTGGGTCTCGAAGGCCAGGACTTGATAGCGATGTTCAAAGGCAGACTGGCAAAATTCGTTAACAAAAAAGCTGAAAGAAGAAAAAATGACTGAGACAGTATTGGAAACAGAAGGTCTTACGAAATATTACGGCAGCACACTTGCTGTTGACCACCTGGTTCTGAAGATTCCGCAAGGCTGTATCTGCGGTTTTGTCGGCCGAAACGGAGCAGGAAAAACAACGGCCATAAAGCTAATGCTGGGCTTGTTAAGACCGACAGCAGGTTCATCAAGACTATTAGGCTGTGATTCGGCAGCATTAACGCCTGCGATTCGGCAGCGTATTGGTTACGTAACAGAAGGCCATCGGCTGTTTCGCTGGATGAGTATCGCTGAGTTGGAGAAATTTCAGCGCTCGTTTTTCCCAAAGCAGTGGGACCACAAATTCTTCGCCGATATGATCGAATACTTTAATCTGCCGAAAAAGCGAAAGATAAAACATCTCTCGATTGGTGAACGTGCGCAGGTTTCGTTGGCTCTTGCCCTGGCCCCGAATCCGGAACTTCTGATAATGGACGACCCGACGCTTGGTCTTGACGCTGCAATCAGACGCCAGTTCTTAGAGGGTATGATTGAGCTTATTATGCGCCAGGGCAGAACAGTTCTTTTCTCCAGTCATATCCTCGGCGATGTCGAGAGGGTTTCCGACCGGATAGTGGTTATTGACAAAGGCGTATTAAGGGCGAACTGCTCTCTCGAGGAGTTCAGAACGGCAGTAAAAAAGGTGACATTGAGTTTTCCGGATTCCCCACCGGCCGATGTCGATATAGAAGGCCTGCTGCACTGCAGACGCAGCGAAAAAGAGTTGGAGTTAATCCTAATTGGTCCTGCTGATGAGCACATAGCTGAGTGGGCACAAAGGAACGGAGCGGAAAAATATCACATTGTCAAGATGAACCTGGAAGACCAGTTCATTGAATATACCGCGCCGCCTAATCACAGGCGATTATTTCAGTGGGAGGAAAAATAAAATGAGATTTTTGGCGCTGCTGCGAAAAGAGCTTCGTGAGTCTTTGCCGTGGATGCTCCTTGCGGCAATCATTTTCCTGGCAATAGGTGGATTTGTCCTGCGTGCACAGGCTTACCTTGGACAGCCCAGTTGGTACTATTCGTGCTTATCGCCCGGCACTGTTGTAGATACTTATCGGCTTACTCATTTTTCACCACTGCGGATGACCGGTTCATGGCTACTTGTTACATCGATCGGACTTGGTTTAGCGCTTGGTGTCCGGCATTTCTGGATGCCCCTTTTTACAAGAACATGGCCATTTCTAATTCACCGCTCGGCCAACCGACCAACTATTCTTTGGGCGAAGTTGGCCGCGGCAATAATATCATTCATTATTCCGGTCGGAGTCGTATGGGTTGCTCTCTACAGGTACTCTTGCCGTCCTGAAATCTTCGAAACACTACCTACAAAGCGTGTCTTTATCGAGGGCTGGCTCTTCATCCTGCTCGGCCTTGTAGCATATCTGGGGACCGCTCTGGCGGGGCTTAGCTCGGCACGCTGGTACACCACAAAGATACTCGGCCTTGCATTTGCCACTATTGTCATTTGCATGACCATTTTCCAATGGCGGCTCGGTTGGGCCTTCGCGGTGCTGGTAGTCGGTGTCGTTGTTTTACTTTCACAGATTATTGACGCATTCTTGAACAGGGAGTTTTAGACCGGGAAATAGTACTATGAATCTAAAAGACAATTCAACATACATCGCAGGACCAACCAGAATCTTTACAACGGTTCTCGTCCTGCTGATTGCCACAGCAATGCTGCAGGGTATTATTATTTCAACGGCCATGCTTTGGGAAGCAAGACCCATAGCGCCAATAAAAAAGCCAAAAAAAGAACTCAGCGAGGCGGAAAAACACCTTGAAAAAATACGAAATTCGGGAAGGCAATTTCTACCGGATGGTACAATTCACCTGGTGTACACACTCCCGGATATTCCCACTCTTAAGCGTGCTATTGATGAAAGACAAAAGGAAATCTATGATGCAAATGGCAGCCTTCTTTGGTCGGGCCTTGAAAAGAACAGGCCTTATGAATATCTATCCTGGGGAGTGATGATCCACGGCTACACGGAGAGTTTTACAGATACTCGGATGAAGCAAATACAAATGATTACGCCGGAGTTTTCTCGTTCATTGGAAATACCGGTTAGGTCGCGAGAGAAAACCGAGCAAGTTTGGCGCTATGACCCAGGAAGGCAGTTATTTGTCGGCTATCGTTCCGACGGGAGCAAAATCGGTTATATTGGCTCAACAGGATTTACAGACTCAAAATCCCGGGCCAAACCGTTCGGCAGATTCAAACTGTTTACCGCCTGGTGTCCCCAGGATTCCTTCAGCCCGACATTACTGTGGCAAACAAGCAGGCGAATTTACGAAATCAACTTTGAAAAGCAGCAGGTCCAACTGATTTTTGAAAGTGCCAAATCAAATATTAAACAAATAAACCTGCATAAGTGGCGAGCTATCCGGCCTGAGACTCCGCAAGATTCGAAAATACCTTACCGCCCGCTAATCAAGTGCCTGACCGAAGATGGCAAACACCATCTGATAATGAGAAATCCCGACCGGAAACTGACGGTCACCGTTGACGGCGATTGGTGGAGCGAAACCATATCGTTCACAGCCACAACGCAGGGCATTTACCTCTTTTATCGTGACACCGAAAGAAGACTCCCCTCAGCTTTTCGGAAATCGCCGAAACTCGCTTTGGAATGGTCGCGTAAAGTCAGAGGCAAGCCGTACAAAAAATGGGTCGAACTTTACAAGGTGGACAACAAGGCAAACCTTCATCTACTGAATCGCTGCGATTGGACAGTTCCTGCTGAACCTTACCCCGTAGTTGAAGCGGGCCCGCCGTGGACAAAGGTTAGGCATTACGCGTGCCAATTCTCCTCGCCGCTGTATGATCTGGCCTGGTATCTATTGGGAAGGCAATTCCTCTTCCAACTCTATCGTGGTAATGATTTCATCCGCGGTTTTGCAGAAGTTACAAGAGAGTTGCGGCCTGGCAACAGTATTCTAAATTGGCTGCTGGCTCTGGCAATGGTGGGTTTTGCTTTTTGGCACGGCTGGCCGAGGAAAACTTCCCTCGGGAAACTGATTTTCTGGTTCGTCTTCACGCTGGTCTTTAATCTGGCCGGTTTGCTGACGTATTTGGCCTTGAACCACACACCCATTATCAAATGCCCTCTTTGCGGCAAACGCCGGGGACTGGCTCAAGTTAATTGCATACGATGTGGGGCCGAATTGCCTGCGCCCGAGCGGGGAAAACTCGACCTGATACTCAATACTTAACCGGCTGCCACGCCTGCCCCATGAGATAGTGAAGCGTTATCTCACTATATTGGGGGCGTCAATCTGCGTTAATCTGCGTCTAATTTCCCTTCGTGCTTTTGTGCCTTTTCGTGCCTTATAAAACACCGTTTTCGCCGGCTTCACAAATGGGGTCCGGATTAGACGGAACGCCAAAGCTGGCTAAAAACAAATCAGTCTAATCCGCGAAATCTGCGTCTAATTTTTTCTTTATGTCTCCGTGGCTATATCTTATGATCCTTGCCTACTTATCAAGAATGTCCCGAGTTCAGTCGAGGGGTAGGTCTGCGTTCTCTGCGGTTAATAATTGAGATTTCTTAGTGTCTTAGTGCCTTCGTGGCAAAAACAAAATTTTACTTGACGCTCAACATTTATTACTGTATATATATCAAACTAAATATAGTTATATTGAGACACGCAAAGGCGCAAAAAACCGGGAAAAGGCGGATAAAATGAACATTAAATTCAAAGCACTCATCAAAGCCACCAAACCCCAAATTTATGCCTTATGTACTTGTGCCTTATGTACTTTTGCCTTCTGTTCTCTACATCTGTCACAAGACGGAGAGCGGTTCGACCGCCCTGAGCGACTCACCGCCGAAGGGCATGTAAATGTTGTGCCGTTCGGCGAGCTTAAAAAGTGGGACTCACAGGGAAAAGACTATGGCGTCGTTTGGGAGGATGCCAGGGACATCTTCCGTGTGGTCGTCAGGTTTGCCGATTCCGGGACTATTCCAGAAACATCGTCTCTTAGACTGGAGTACTGGCAATCGTCGTGGCCCCATCGCCGAATCCCACGGGACAAGATTACCGGGGCCGGCAGCTCGGGATGGCTTAATGTCGGTGATTGGTTTCAGGGAAAATGGTTAAAAGCCGACACAAATCTACAAGTAGGGGCGGTTCGCGAACCGCCCTTACAATACACGTTCACATTCAACCCCGTCAATGCAAAGGAATTTCCACCGCTGTTGGCTTTTTCCGCCCGGTACCGTTCAACGTTAAAGCTGCGGTTGGTCGCCGACAGGCAACTTCCGGCAATAGATGCGTTTGAGGCCTACACTGATTCGGTCTTCTCGCGCCTTGAGTTTGAGGTGGAATGGGGAGGGGCCGCACAAAAGCAGCGCCAAATCTGGGACGGACGGCTCGAAGTGTTTAATGGCGTAATCGAGCAGGTTCAGCCGCTTTCGGCTGCGAGCCCCGTTAGAAATTCCATAAACGGGGAACATCCTGCAAAAGCAAAGATTTCTAACGGGGCGAGTAACGTCAAGGTCGGCCCCGACTACACATGGACCTCAAAAGTCAGGGAGAATACCGATGGCATACGCGCACGCATCCTCTATGCGAAAGCGAAGGCCCACAACTCGTTTGACGAAACGGTGGTAACGGTGCGGGCCGAACACGAGACCTTTTCCTTCGCGGCTTCGGATTTGATAAAGTACGGTCACATATTTATCCCCGACTTTGGAATCATCGTCCGCAGGGCCGGCGACAATACAACGTACCGGTCGGCTGAAAAAACGTGGCAAAAAAATAAAAACAAAAACATCTACACAAGGGTTTCAAGCGTTCCCGAACAGACGTTGACTCGGGCCTGGAAGGACATTCCGGCCAAGGGGAACCACTATATCCCGTTGAGTTTCGAGGGAGGCCGGCAGCATTTTGGTGTTGAGGCCGACGGCAGTGTGTTCTGCCATTATAATTGGCTTTCGCGGAAACCTGGTCGCGACACGAAACGTTGTCTGTATGAAGGCAACACAATCCGGTATCGGTTTGGCCTGTCTGGCGCAAGGTTGGTGGACCGGCATACTATTGACGGTTGTCTCCCGATGATAGTAGGGGAGTGGGAGCGGGGTGGGGTTCGTTATCGACAGACCGCTTTCGTGGTTCCATTCAGCGGCGTGCCCGGGGGCAGTGAGCGCATCTATGCCGATGATACGCTGGTGTTGATAATGCGATTTGAACTCCGGCGTCTTGACAACGTGGACCGCCAGGCAGGACTCAACCTGGAGGTAATCGCGAGGAAACCCGAGCAACTGACCATCGACGAGGGCTTGATTTTCGCCGCCGGCGCCGAGCCAAAGCGTTTGCGGATGCTTGTTAGTTCGCCGGATGCGCCGAGCCTTTATTCATTGACGGCACAAGACAAGAAAGTTGTCTATCGTGCTGTGCTGACAAAAGACGACCCGAAACGCACGGTGGAGGTTGCCATCCCGTATATTACACTGACGGAGAGTAGAGAATGGGCCAAACTGCGCCGTATTCGGTTTGATGAAGCGTTCGAGACGGTTCGGGAATATTGGAGGAACCGCGTCCAGGCCGGCACGCAAATCATCACGCCCGAGCCGATGATAAACGACTTCTACAAAGCCCACGTTTCACATTTGTTGATTAACACTGAGCGTGAGGTTGGAAACAGCGACCGGTACATGGTGAAGGTGGGAACGTTTCACTATGGGGTGTTCAGCAATGAGTCGTGCATGATGGTTAGCGACCTTGACCGTCGGGGCTACCACAAGCGGGCGGAGCAGGCCCTCGAAACCTGGCTCCACTATCAGGGCACGGTGGGGCTGCCTGGTAACTTTTCGACCGCTGAAGGCCAATTCTACGGTGCGGCTGGTTACGAGGCCGGCGGGTACAACCAGCACCACGGATTCGTTCTCTGGTGTCTTGGCGAGCATTACTGGTACACCCGCGATGTTGACTGGCTCAAGCGCGCCGCACCAAAGATTGTCAAAGGATGTGAATGGATAATTGGCGAACGAAAGCGGACCATCTTAGAGGCCGAGCGGTCGCCGATGCGGAAGATTGAACGGGGACTGTTGCCGCCGGGTTTCCTGGAAGACATAAAAGACTGGCGCTCCTGGCTTTCGACGAACGTATACTCCTGGTGGGGGATGCACAACGCCGCGGCGGCACTGGATGCGGCTGGGCTGCCCGAAGGCAAACGCCTGTTGAAAGAAGCGGCCGCCTATCGCAAAGACATTCTGGCCGCCTTCACCGAAGCGATGCGCCGCTCCCCGGTCGTCCGGCTGCGGGACGGTAGTTGGATACCTCACGTACCGCCTGACGTACATCGCCGAGGACGCACATTTGGGTGGATCACAGAAACTCTCGAAGGCGCAATACACATGATTCGTACCGGCATTATCGAGCCTTGGGACCGTATCTCCACTTGGATCATCAAGGATTTCGAAGACAACCTGTATATTTCCGAACAGTACGGCTATAACATCACCGGCGCCGAATTTGAGCGCTATTGGTTCAGCAGGGGGGGCATATCGATGCAGGCCAATCTGCTCTGCAATCCAATTCCATATTTGTTACGGGACGAGCCAGGGCACTTCCTGCGAGCTTACTTCAACGCGTTTGCCGTCAGTTACTTCCCGGATACGCGGATGATGACCGAACACGCTTTGCCAAACATCGGTGACTGGCGAGGCGACCACTACAAGGCTTCCGACGAAGCCAATTCCACCTATTGGCTGCGAATGATGTTCGTACAGGAAAGAGGTGATGAGCTTTTTCTGGGCTCGGCCGTTCCTCGATACTGGCTCGCAGACGGCAAACACTGTGGAATCGAAAACGCCAGCACATATTTCGGACCGATGTCCGTCAAGTACGAGTCACAGGCCGACGAAGGTCGAATTCAGATGACCATTGACCCACCCCGCAGGAATCCGCCGAAACGCATTCTTGTCCGCTTTCGCCATCCCGACGGGCGTCGGATGACACGATGTCAGGTCAACGGCAGGGCTTATAACCGATTCGCTCCTGCAAAGGAGTTGGTTGTTCTGACCCAATGCCGTAAGCCGACTCGAATCATCGCATATTACGACTGAGTCTGCACGTCCCGATGCGTATGAAAAGAATATCACACGTGTGCCTGCGATTGCGCATCAGGTGCGCAATAATGGTTCTTCGAATTAGCTGTTCCCTGGACATCCCAAAGATTGCCTCGTTTATTGACAATCATAAGCTTTTTCAATACAATACCTTACAAACCCCGGTTTTGGCCTCCGGAGCCGGAGGTTGTGCGCTCGAGTCGCACCGGGGATAATTTATAAATTTCGAATTTATGAAGTTGAAATACAACACAACTATAGAAGATGAGCACTGGCGCAACGAAGAGTTCCAGTGGGCACGTATTCTTTCTTCAGGGGAGCCGGCCAAGGGTATGGTCCTGCTGTACATACAGAAGGCGTGTACAGCATTTCACGAGTTTGAGCCGGCCTGGAAACAGGGTGCCTTGAGGCAGGGGCAGATTGACTTTTTCCGCCGGCGGTTAGCAAAGAGAGTCAGGCATGTATTAGTGACCATGAAAAACAATGGTCTTGATAAAATTAAGGGAGCTGCTGAAATGGAAGAGATTCTACGGACTATTCAATCGGCGAAAACCGCAGATGAGCTGGCCGAGCTGACTGAAAAAGTACATGACGTCAACCACTTACTCTTAGATTCCTTAGAAGAAAAATAGTCGGGAAAAACAGAACGTATTTTGCCCGAATTGGATAGGGCAACCGCCGTGTTGCAGTAAAGGAATTCAGAAGGGAGATAGATTATGAAAGGTGTTAGCCGTCGAGATTTTGTGAAGAGTACGATTGCTGCAGGCTTCACTTTAGCGCTGCCCTTTTCTCGCGTACGAGGAGCAAATGACCGCATTCGTGTAGGCGTGGTCGGTCTTGGCGGTCGAGGCACGGGGGCCCACGTACCATCCTTTGAAAAGCAGAATGGCGTAACCGTTGTGGCCCTTAGCGATCCGGATCGAGCACGCATGGGCGACGCGGCCAAAATGGTCGAAGCAAAGTACAATCACAAGGTCGAGCAGTATGTTGATATGCGCAAGATGTTCGACTGTAAGGACATCGACGTAATCGGTAACGCAACCCAGAACTACTGGCACGGACTGAGCACAATCTGGGCATGTCAGGCCGGCAAGAATGTTTATGTTGAGAAGCCGCTTTCGCATTACATCTGGGAGGGCCGGCAGATGGTCAACGCGGCCAGAAAGTACAACCGCATCGTCCAGTGCGGCACCCAGCGCCGCTCGCAGAGTTCTATCGCCAGGGCCATCCGATGGGTACAGGCAGGAAACCTTGGCAAAATCAAGTATATTACCGCTTTTGCCAACAAGCCGCGCTCCTCATGCGGCAAGCGAAACACTCCGCTCCCAATCCCCGGCACTATCGACTACGACCTCTGGTGCGGCCCAGCCAGGAAAGTGCCAATCTATCGCGACCGCCTCCAGTATGACTGCAGCTTCGACTGGAACACCGGCGATGGCGAGTCCTGCAACCAGGGCGTTCACGAAGTGGATGTCGCCCGTTGGTGCCTGGGCGAGAACAAGCTGCCCAGCCGGGTAATAAGCATCGGTGGCCGATTTGTGTTCAACGATGCCTGCAACGTACCAAACACGCAGATAATTTACTACGACTTTCCAAACGCTCCTCTGCTCTATGAGGTACACAACCTCCGCAAGGCGAAAGGCTCTGCCGAAATGCCTGCGTTTCGTGGTGAGCGGGTGGGTGTCGTCGTCGATTGTGAAGGTGGATCAGTGAGTCTCTATCGTGGCATCGCGT
>CAZLWL010000038.1:0-21357 GCA_964563335.1 uncultured Pirellulales bacterium | reverse complement strand
TCCCCCACAAGTAGGAAACGTAGCGGTCTTCGACGTTGAGACCGGTCATACCCAGGGCTGCTCGAACCATGAAACAGGCCAGGATAAGTACCGCAACACCAACAACCGGGCCGGTTCGCTTGTAGCCACGCAGGCAAACCGAGCAGCCTAACAGAATGTAGTTGCAAATGAGCCAATCGGACGTCCAAAATTTTCGGGCCTGGAGCGAATTTATGAAGTTCTGCCACATCTGCGCGGGTTCCGACAGCGCCGGGATTGCTATACGGGTTCCCAGCGTGGTGGGAAAAAAACGGCCGGGCGGCAAGCCGGACCCGTTGCCTGGAGATCCAACTTTCCCCAAGAGCGCCGAGGACACAGTGCTGGTTAACGATGACAGCAGGTATCCGGGCGACCATAACTTTCCTCAGTAACCTATTAGTGGTGACGGTTGACTGTCAGTTGTTAACGACAGCGGATACGAAGTGTGGTTAAGGTAAGGCTTCTTGATTGACAACATTGGGCTGGTATTGAGTTAAGAGGTTTTTTCGAAGCGGCCTTTCGCAAGAAGCGGAAGGCCGCTTTTTTTTCGCCGATAAGAACTACTCCATAGTGAAGATTAATTGAGTGCGAATGGCACCTGGAACATTGACGATGTAGCAATACCTTTCGGTATGCATGGTGAAGTAGGCTTCAAACGATAGTCTTCGATGACGTTAGGGGCGTTTCTACCCCAGTTGTAGAACAACATACCAGATGCGCTTGGTGGCGAGATGGGCGGGTGAAATTTTACTACATCAACATCATCGTTATTTTTTACGGTCCCAGTAACAGTTCGCCGTACACCGTCGTTGTTCAATTCGATAACGTCACCAACTTTATACAGACCCGCGTCACGCACCTTGAGCGAGAAGAATGAGAACGTGTCAGCATCCTTTACGGTCATATCGAAAAACTCATAAGAGTTACGGAAAAATGGTTTGCTGTTTATGTTGCCCTTGCCGCCAGATGTCCACCCCTGGATGCAACTATAATTTGGGTTGACACAATTATATAGTTGGTTTGTCTTTTTCTGCCAGGTTGCATTTTCCCAAATGATGCAATTTCTAATCTCACTGGCGCAATCGTTTAATCCCGCGCCGGCGTCAGCAATGTTATAAGCTACTATACAATTCTTTATATTACCTCCATCGCAATCATAAAGGCCTCCGCCGGATTTTTTGGAGTAATTGTCAGTTATAACAGAATTTACGATTGTTCCCGAACAGTGTGCAAGAGCACCACCTGCCTGAGTTGCCGAGTTGCCCACAATCTGACAATCGGATATCAGCCCATTACATCTGTGTATTCCTCCTCCCTCGTAAGCTGAGTTGCCTCTTATGATACACTTGTCGATCGTGGCACGCGTATTGTTTCCACTAATCCCGCCGCCATTGAGCGACTGTCCGGCGGCAAGCGTTTTGACCTGGTCGGGTGTTAGCGCCCAATTGTAGATCATAAGTTCGTCAATTTTGCCATAGAAAGGCATGGAACCGGAAGCATTGTTGCCGATAAGCAAATTAGCGTCCGGGGCCAAGAAACCTCCCCATTTATCCAGTTTCTTCTTCTGTAATGGCACAAGAACCCCATTCAGGTAGATGCGACCCCCATCGTTACGAGTTCTATCGGCGGCGACAGCAACATGGAGCCAGCCCTTCCCTGAGAGAGCAAATTTTGTTGTCCGGATCTGTATTAAATTCTTCCTGTTCGCTCTCCCAGTGAAATCAAGGAAGCCTGTGTCAGTACGAGAGCTGTCGGTTTTATATGACAGCTCAAAGAAATTGTTATTGTCCTTTCGCTTGCTCAACAGGATCATATCTCGGTTGAAATTATCAAAGCTGACCCGTAATGATAGGCTATAACTGTGTCGGAGAGGATTTAAAGCTCTGATGTTCCCACAATCAACATAATCGTCCTGACCGTCGAAGGCAAGTGCGCCACCAATTTTACTGCTTGTCCATCTGGCTCCGTGGAGAATCGCCTGACTATGGCCGATGCTGTCGTATGCTGCCTTTCCAGTGGCTTCGTCAAAACGCCAGTGGGCGGCGGGTATGGATCCACCGGTAATGGTTAGACCGCGTAAGGCGCATTTCGAGGTTTCGTCTCCTCCGAAAGTTACTACCGTTCCGGCATTCGCACCATGAATGACTGTATTTGCTACGATTTCCGGGTCATTGGTGTCGATAGAGCGCAGCATCACGTTTTTGTTGCCAAAGTTGATTCTTTCGAGATGCACGCCCGGGGAAAGTATAATTTCTGCTCCCTGTGCCGCATCATCTATAGCGCTCTGAATTTGTCGATAGAACTTGCTGCCTATTCTTACTTTTGGCCGAAGCATCCCCGCATTTATGTTTGCGAGCCAATTTTCAACCAAGCTCTTCAAGTACTGGGATTCCTCATAGAAGGGATGACCTTTTCTGTCAGTGTAAAGGTTGTACTTGGTGTCTTCGGATATGTTATCGACAAGGTTGTAAAGTTCAAATGTTCCAGGGGCGTTGTATTTAAGCTGACCGGTATTGTGGTCGAAATGATTTGGGTCGTCCCAGTTGTAACGGTTATCACCGTATGACTTGATAAGCTTGTAATGATTCCGGCGGACGGCTGTTCTTGGGATGCCTGCCATCGGATAGTGCCAGAAGATGGCATCGTTGGGTCGAGTGATGCGTGCCTTGGGGTCTTGGAGCAGTGGGACCAGGCTTGTACCATCGATTGTCGTTTTGTCAAACTCCTTATATGCTTCCTCAACCTGATCCGTTTTTATCCCTGCGATGTCAAGGAAGGTGGGAAAGAAATCAGCGCTGAAGACAGGGACGTCGCAAGTGCTGTTGGGTGGAGTATGCCCGGGCCAGCACACTATCATAGGCACTCGTATGCCACCTTCATATATTCCACCTTTGCCTCCTCGGAGAGGGGAATTACTGATGGAAGCGGAACCGCCTCCGTTGTCACTGGTAAAGATGATGACGGTATTATCCCGGATATTAAGTGCCTTTAATTTATCCATGATTCTGCCTACACTGTCATCCAGACTTTTGAGCATGGCGGCATAATCCGGGTTGTTGTGCCTTTTAGGTTTGCCCTTAGTCGCCGCAAAGTAGGCCTTATAATTCTCTTTGCTCTGTATAGGCGTATGAGGTGCGTGATGAGACAGATATAGGAAGAAAGGTTTGCGATATAAGGAATCCTTTGGGTCGGCCACGCGTTCAAGAAATTGTTCTGTCTTTCTGGTGTAACTATCCGTAAGATATTCATTGGGATTATTCCTGTCTGGATCACCCCACAGTGTGGTCGGGTCGAAAAAGTCACCGGCCATGCCGGGCAGTTCTTGCAAGTCGTAACAGTCAGGGTATTGATCGCCCGCGCCTTCCCAATATGCGCCGTCAATCCTTCGGATGCCATATGAATGAATGCTAAAATCGAAGCCGTTTTCGGGGACACTCGGCCAATATGCATCCCGGCTTGGATAGGAGAGGTAATAGTTCTCTGTCTTTGTGTGGGAGTGACACAACTGCCACTTTCCGACGAAGCACGAAACATAGTTCTTAGGGTCGGTGGGGTTACCTGGTCCGGGTTTCAGAGCCTCTGCTATTGTCGTCTCTTCATGGGGAAGCTGGGGTCGGGTAAAGGCTGACACAAGCTGGTCGGCGGTTCTATATTGCCTGTCTATTTCTGGACTTGGACCGGCCATATTGAATCGTGAAGGATACTTGCCTGTGATTATGCAGGCTCGGGTGGGTACGCACACTGGGCAAGCTGCGTAGGCTTGTGTGAACCGCATGCCGGCGGCTCGGAGTCTCGCGATATTCGGGGTATCGTGATAGGTACTATCGTATTTCCAGCTATGATCATCTGGGTCCGCTATGTAGCCTTCAAAGGCGCCGGTACGGCAATTGATGTCTGTCCAGCCGAGGTCATCTGCCAGGATGAATACGATATTCGGGCCAGGGTCAGCAGCAAACGCAGAGCCGGCGAGAATTGTTGAACCTGCGAAGAGTTCTACCGCGCGCCGACGGAATTTCCGCAATGACACCTGAGTTCGTTTCGACATTTGCATGTTCAGTTTCATTAGAGTTTGTTTATCCAAGTTCGCTACAGAAGGGAATCTTCAGCATGGTCAGTATAAGCTAATTCGAATAGTTTGTAAATAGGAAAAGGAATTAAAACTGGCATTTTGACGGGATTCGGGTAGAATTTTTGCGGAATGTCGGGACGCTGCTTTTAATAGATTCCTCCGCTTCGTCAAGACTACGCAGGACTTCGGTCGGAATGACGAATAAATGGTGAAACGGTGAAAAAACCCCCGCCCGGCGGGCCCCGCACTAAATTACGGCAAAAGCCTATTAAGTGCGGGACAATCAGGACTAAATATGGAGATGGTATGCACAGCATACCCTACGGAATTTTGCCATCCCTTTCGCCCATTCGGCTGCGCTCCCCGCTTCGCTCTAAACGGCTTCGCAGGGCAAGCAGGGCAGGCTCTGCGGCGAAAAGGCTGCCACCCATATCAGGGTTTGGTTATTACCGGTCGCTTACGCTCCCGGCCCTGTTGGCCGGCGCAGTCTGCGCTATTGGTTTATGAGGTCGTGGTAAATCCGGGCTAATTTTTGATTCAAGAGTTCGATGTCGTAGTGCTGCTGGACATGCTCCCGTCCGTTTTTTCCGAGGTGCGGCCAGGTTTGAGGGTTTGTGATAAGGTATTCGAGTCTTTCGGTCAGGGCATCGGCATCGCGCTGCGGTACAAGGAAGCCGCTGGTGTTATCATTTCCAGGAATGTCGCTCAAGAAATATTTTCACCTTTTCCATAACGATGTTTGGAGTCAGTTCGGTCATGCAGATAGGTTTCTGGCAGGTTTCGATGAGACTGCAATATTGACAGGGCCTACATGGCAGGTCAATACTCAAAGAGATAGCTTTGTCGCGAGGGGCATTTTTTAATTCGCAGGTAGGACCAAACAGTACAATGGAAGGTGTCTGTACGGCATCGGCAATGTGCATCGGACCGCAGTCGTTGCCAATGGCTAAGCCGGCGTGTTTCAGGACCCAAGCTGTCTGCCGCAGAGTAAGATGGCTGCGCAAGTCGATGACTCGCCGGTCAGATGTCAAATCACCGGGAAAATCATCGTCTTGTGTACCCATAATGCAAATCTGAACCTGTGGATATTCTTCCAGAAGAAGATGTATCAATTCGTTGTAATAAGGCCAGCGTTTGTGTCTCCACATTGATTCGGTTTTGCCGCCGGGGACAAGGCAAATTCGCAAGATGCCGGGAGGGATGTGCTCTTTCGGCTGTTTAAGTGAAACGTAGAGTGGCGGAGGAACACCTCTGTACCCTAACCGCCTGATCATGTCCACGTTGTACTCCACTTCAGGTTTTAGAAGCCATACTCTGAGCCAAACTCTTGGACAGTGAACCCGGCCTAATTCGAATGAGGCTTGCCATTCTGCGACATTTTGCCGTCTCCCGTAGGGAAAAAACGTGTGGTGATATGATTTTCCCTTCAAATCCTCTGTAGAGGCGGTGATGCGGTCGGGCACGGACCAATCGTCAAATAAATCTCCGTGGGGGATTAAAAGAGTTATAATAGCTGTAGGCCATAACACTCTGATTGCTTGTACGAGAGGCGTGGCTTCCACGGCATTACCTATGCCTATGTTATTCATAGCGACTAACACCCTTGGCCCGCTTAGTGGTACGCGCCGAAGCTTTTTGAGCCGACTCAATTTCATGTCGTGGATAAGACGTTTGCCGCGGATACCTATCTTTCTAAGAGCCTGGGCGAAGGTCATAGTCGAATTCTCGCACAACACTGTTTTTGTTCCATCTTACTTTACTCCTTCAGAGACTGTTGTCTCAGCAGAATAGGCGGAGTCAGCGGCAAAGATTTTGAATTTGCACAAGCCGGTTTTTTGCAGGAGAAACTTAATTACGACCAGGATACACCCGAGGCCGTATTTAAGGCTTCTTGGGAAATTTATGGAGGATGACTCGAAAGAATAGCGTGTTGGGACGGGGATATCGCCGATGCGGAAGCCATGAAAAACCGCCTGGGCCAGAAACTCGGTATCGAAAATAAAATCATCAGAGTTGCGATGATAATCAACTTTTTCCAGGACTTCTCGTCTGTAAGCCCGAAAGCCCGAATGGAAATCGCCGAGATTCTGTCCAAAGCCGATATTCTCTACGGTGGTAAGGAAACGGTTGCTGATATATTTATAGATGGGCATACCTCCTTCGAGGGTCTCACGGCGTGTTCTGACACGAGAACCTATCACCACATCACATATCCCCAGCGCTATGAAGCCTGCCGCGAACGGTATGACTTGAGGGTCGTACTGGTAATCGGGGTGAATCATAACAATAATATCGGCATCGGTCTCCAAAACCGCATCATAGCAGGTTTTCTGGTTGGCGCCGTAGCCCCGATTTTCTTGATGCACCAGAAGCTTGAGTCCCAGATCACGAGCGATTTGGACCGTTTTGTCAGTGCTGCAATCATCGCAAACTATCATTTCGTCAACGGAACCATCGGGAATGTCTCGCACGGTTTTTTCCAGGGTAAGCTCGGCGTTATAAGCCGGCATTACAACAACGACTTTTTTCCCATGTAGCACCACAACACTCACAACTCAAATATACAACGGATTTTATTCTTTCGGCTCAGTCAGGTCAAATATCAAGTATTTTTCTTCGTGAACGAGGACTTTAAATTTTCCGTAGAGAAATTCCTTCAAACTTTTTTGTTTTTCAAAATCTCCCGGAACTGCTACAATAAAGTACTCAGGGGCAAATCTCGCAAAATACTCTTCGAACAATTTCGCAGCGCTAAGGCCGCGATACTTGCTCCACTTGGCACCGGTACCTATAGAGCCGATACTGTCAGGAAACGGCCAATTGTGGTGCCGGGGCCACCTATGGCCGGCATATTCACCATAATACCAGAGCGGCGCCGCCTTTCCCAGAGTTACAGTCTTATCGCTATGCTTTACGGCCCGGCCGATTTCTTCAGCCGTTTCGACAAAATCCGCATAATCAGTGCTAAACTGCGATAGATAGTCCGGCCTTAATCCAAAGCAATTGTATCCGAAAGCCAGGCACCGTTTAATATACTCGCTCTCACTCCTGAAAGTACTTTTTTTAATGCTCACAAGCAAGCCAAGAAGCACTATCAACAAAAGCAACCCGACTGCAAGTGCGGACTGGTGGTGACGAGAGTTTTTGTGCTGGAGCTGGTCGAGGAAAAAAGCAATTACAGGTGAGGCGGCCAGTACAACAATGGGGATAATCTGGACCTGATAATAGTCGTGCGTAGCTGTGGTGTAAGTGAAAATTAAGGCGTAAGCCAGATATCCGAGGGCAAGTCCTATTAAAATGCTCTTGACCGGCTTGTCACGAACAATCATTATCCCGATGAACATTCCTACGAGGCAAATATAACCAACAACACAACCAAGTTGATTGAGCCAGCCTGTCCAAAAAAACGAATCCCATAAGAGCCCGGGAGCGTATATAGATTGGGCCACCATTCGAAGTTTACCCGTAAATAATGCCCCACCAAAGTAGTATATAAATCCCGGCATTATGCCGAATAGCGCGAAGAGCAGATGCCGGCGTGAAAAAATAGTTTTGCGAAAGCTTCTCTTGCACATGCCCCCGGCAATAAAGGCGGCCCAGATCGGGAATATTATGTTAACCTTGGCTAATACGGCCAGTCCGGACACAACAGCCATGACCAACAAACGCTTTGTTGACTGTTTCTCATAGTAATTAAATATTGTATAAACACTGGCGAGGAACATCATAGTCATAAGCGCTTCGGGCTGAAAACTCCTGCTCATCAATATTCCAAACGGACAGAGGAGATAAAAAGCTGTTGCAATAGCCGCCGCAACAGCAGGGGTGTACTTTTGAGCAATCAAAAACACAAAGACACCGCCGATTAACCAGAACACCGAAGACACCACCGAAGGTGCCCAATGACTTTCGCCGCCGGTAGTGCGATAAACCAGGGAGACAAGGTATTCTGTAATCGGCGGTTGCTTCCACCCGGATGCGCGCTGGTTAGCCTTTGCCACTTGCCTCTGCCAATCCGGAACTGAGTCTATGCTTTCAAAATAGAATTGTCTTGCTATGCAGAAGGATTCGTATTGCCGGGTGGGACTGAAATACAGTTTAGCGGCATCGATATTATAAAGTCTGACGGCAGCGGCTGCGAGGAACGCGATTGCCAGGATGATACAGGCAAGGAGAGGTTCTCGAGTTGAAGATTGAGCTGTTTTAGCGTTATGATTTCGGGGTGCGTCATTCACAATAACCAGTCCTGAAAATCCGACCTACATGACATAGCCCAATGATTTCAGTTTTTCCAGTTCATCTTCACTTAGCTTGGGGGACTTGACTGTGCCAAGCTTAAGCAAATCCTGCCGGCGAACGCGTTTTAACCTGATTTTCAACTCGCCTCTGAGCTGACCGTAAGCGGGTTCGTTGACCAGGTCATGTTCTTCACCAAAATCTTTCTTCATATCATATAGTTCATATCGGTCATATAGAGGTGTATGGATTAGTTTGAAGCCGTCGGCCATTATAGAGTACTTGATTTTGTCTCTGACCATCCCTGTTTCCATTTTGGCGAAGATTTCTCTGCCGGCCGGGATTTGGGCAGCCAGGTCACATCCTCGAAGGCGCGGATTCGGCATGATGTCCAGAGCCTTCAGTATTGTGGGCACTAAGTCAATATGCTGAACAAGGTCAGTTTTGGTGCCGGTCGGTCTTTCGGGGCATTTAATGATAAGAGGCACGTGAGTGAGGGTATTGTAGAGGTATTCACCGTGTGCAAAATAGTAATCGTGTTCTCCCATGCCCTCACCGTGGTCGGATGTGAATATGATGAGTGAATCGGAATACAATTCCAGTCGTTTCAGGGTGTCGAAGAGGCGCTTTAAGTGTTCGTCGGTGTACCGAATCTCACCGTCAAATTGTGAGACGTAATGGTGAAAATCTCTGTTGGCACCAAGTTTTTGGTACTTCGGGATTCCGCCTCGGCCGCTGGATTTCTCGTTGAGCTTGAGCAAGTGTTGTTTGTCGGCGGTGCTTTTGAAAAGTTTTGCAAAGGTTGCCGACGGCGTGTATGGGCCGTGGGGGTCCTGGTAGTGAAGCCACAGGAACAGGTTATCTTTGCGGAATTTTTTCAATAGTTTAACAGCCCTGTCGGTTGTATGCTCTGCGATTCTTTCCGGTATGTCCCTGTTAAGTTCACGGCCCTTCATTTCGGCGTCATATACGTCGAAGCCGTTCTCCCAACCCCTTTTGTCTCGAAAAACATAGTTGCTTACCACCGCTGCGGTCTTGTATCCATACGGCCGGAGCATCACAGGAAGTGTCCTGAGTTGTTTTGACATAACCGTTTTGTTTGTGACCTTAGTTTCATGGGGCAGGAATCCTGACAGTATGCTTGCCACACTGGCACTTGTGGAAGGCGCATGCGAGAAGCAATTTTCAAAGAGGAGACTGTCAGCGGCAAACCGGTCGATATTGCCGGAAGTATTCCTGGAATATCCGTAACAGCCCAGATGATCGGGCCTCAAGGTATCAATGACGATAAGAATAACGCTACGACCTTTTGCCCTCTGGGACCTGGCACAGCCTGATAGCCAAAGGCAGGGCGCCAGAGGCGCAATGAGAGAACCGCTCAGGCCGTATTTCAATATCTTTCGCCGGCTTATGGCGGGCGCCGGGTCTGGCTTAGCTTTCATACTTGCTGCTCCTTGTCTGGCCCGTTACAAGAGACTCAGATCACACATACAATAACCTAAAACATTTATTATACAGCAATTAAGTCGTAAAGTCAATCACAATCAACCCTTGCCGGATGGGGTCGAGGCTGCTAAAATCAGTGCGCCGGAGGGTAGATGAGCAGCGGCCGGAAAGGAACACACCCCAGACTTACAAAGAGGCGTTTTCAATATTGAATTCGTACTATCTGCCCGGGTGTGATTATTCACAACTGTATGACTCGATAACACCTGTGAATACGTTCAGGATGGTGCTTAACCATTACTTTGGCACGGACTATGAAATTCTTGAAGACAGAAGCTATTTCTCCGGCCAACAACACTATAATTTTATTGATGTGACTGAAGAAGTGAACAAATAGTTTATCTCTGTTTTGTTCTGATCGTAAGATGTTACAGCATCTAAGGCGGATGTGAAGGAGTTTATCTGTCAGCGGGTGGCTTATCCAGCCAATCCAGCGTGGAATCGGGTCTGAGCCGAATTACCTCGAACAGTGTCGCGATAAATTCTTTATTATCTCCCGCGCGGTGGTGGTTGTAGAATTCCCATACGATGGTCTTGTCGGGGGTTACTTCAAAGGCCCTTCCGTTGTTGGACTCCGAGATGAGTGTGTTGCCGTTTGGCAATCGCTCGCTTGAGCCGCAAAGGGCGGTGTGGAAAGGCTTATCAGTAGTGCCGGTGTAAGACCAGAAGACATGCTGAGAAAAGGGGTCGAACTCGACGACCTCTGATTGGCCGGGAGCGTGGTAGTTATCAAAGAGCAACATGTTTCCATTTTCCAGAATTGTCGGCTGGTGCTGCATTCTCCAGGTGCCGCTCATCGCCCAGACAACACTTTCTGCGTCCAGGTCGACGATGCAGATGGTGTCGAGGCGTAATATGGAAATCAAGACGTTTCCCTGGCGGAAGGCGGTGGAGCGGTGTACCAATCGACCGTCGAGCAGCTCGATTGTATTTGTATGCAGGATGTCGCCTCTTACTTTTCGCGGTCCGGGTGTAACCCAGGTAATGTTAGTCAGGATTGGGGCATAGAGTGAATTTTCCAGGCTCTTGAGGACCGAGATGCGTCTTAACTCGTTTCCCTGCGAGTCCAGGACAGCTATGAAGTCCTCCAGAAGCGGCTCTTTCTTGTTGTACTTCGGGTCAATCACGGCTTTTCGGGTCAGCACATAGATTTTGCCGTCGCGGGCAACAAACAGGTCGTGATGGACTCCACCATGATAGACCCACAACAGATTGGAGTCTTTATCGAGCTTTATCAAACAAAGCCCTTCGAAAATCGCAAGCAGGTCGCCATTTTCAAACAGATGCACGCGTCTGAAGAACTCATGGTTGTGGGCGTATTTTGGCGGTTTGTAGTCCGGCCGGATGCGCGAATAATCATAACTCCACTTATGTAACTCATTGCCCTGCATATCGACGAGGGCAGCCTCGGGCCCATGGCCGGAGACGAGCAAGTTGAGCCCGTTGTATGCCAGGTCCTCGTCGTATATGGTAACATTCAGGTCTTCGCCGGCGAGCTGTGAGCCGGCCAGGTAGCCTACGGACTCAAGCCGCTTTATCATTTCTTGCTGTGCCGGGGTCAGTGTTTGCTTCGAATCTTCCGGCCTTGCGAGGCGCCAGCGTCCGGGCACGTCCTCAAGCCGGCTGGGGATCGGAGGCGGGATGACCCTGTTCTTTAACTTGACGAGACATTTGCGAACGTTGATGTCCAAGACTAAGGACGCTGCAAAGACCAGGTTGAGAGCCACAGACAGAACGATGGCTGTATAGAGCAGATTTCTCGATAAACGCTTCTTAGTGCACATCGTTGAGTCCTTTTTTGATTATCATCTCGATAGAAAATACTTGTCCCGCACGAACCCGCACGAAATAGGTTTATCCCGCCCTCATAGGTTTATCCCGCCCTTACTTTGCTTACAAAGTTAGTGCGGGGCCACTGCCGCAATTTGGTGCGGGGTCCACCGTCCTCCGTCTTCTGTCCTCTGCTGAGCGAAGCGAAGTCCCGACCTGTCGGGGCTGAGCGCAGTCCCGATACATCGGGAGCACGCCGGGGTCCTCTGCCCTATCGGCCAGACGACGGGGGCGGCGATTGTTTTGTAAGTATATCCTGCATGTATTTGCTGACTTAATCCATCCTATCGTTTTTCAACTGCTTTTCAAGAACCTGTAAACCTTTCTTTGAAATTACATAAATAATCTCATCTTTTGTTTTGCTAATGACTTTAAGGAACTCGCCTTTTCCGCTATCAGAACTAAGAAGTTCTACAGTATTTATAAATATGCGATTCTGCCTGACTTCATTGTTCCTATCGAGCATTACCGCCCGCAACCCCCCAAGATGACCATCTGCTGCTACCCTGATCTTGCCATTATTTTTTAATTGGCGAAGAAGAGATAGTTGGAATAAGGATAATTTTTTAGATGGTTTAGCCACCCTTCGGGCTGTCGCAGCTTTGCCTTTTTCTGTTTTAAGATATTTTAATTGTCTTCTGAGGCCGGATGCTTTTCTCTCTTTATCTGTCATGATTTCTCCAATCTATTTCATGGCCATGCCATTCCACAATTTTGCACTTTTTATCCTGAGTCAATCGAAAGGTGTCGTTCGAATGTTGTCTCTCCAAATTCAACAAGAGCCCATTTACCTACATACTACAACGCTGAATCAGGGAGTGCAAGGGTTTTCTTTTTACCCACGCTTCACGCACAACGAACAAAATACCGAAACAGAAATGCAACCATTTTTTTCCCCCCGCACCTTTGTAACTCTGAACCTTTGAACCTCTGTACCCTTCACCTCGGCTGGCCAGCCAGCCACTGGGCGAAGTTCACAACTAACTAAATCTTCAACTGCAATAGTCAATAGTCAATTGAAAATAGAAAATTGCAAAGGTGCTCGCATTGTAAGCGGTCTTTTACTTTGACCAAACAGCGGTTCCAAAAACCGCGCAGGTGAAGCCAACACAAAAATCAGCGTTAATCAGCGTCTAAAATCTTCTCTCCCAGTTTTTATCATTTGAATTTAGATATGCTTACATCCCGATTTATCGTGGTTTGTATTTGTTTAGTCCCGATGTATCGGGATAGAGCTTAGGGTTTAGGATTTCTTGCCCTCCGCCCTCCACCCCCTGCCTTCTCGGCGTTGGGTGTTTATTTTGTTTGCCCGGGCGGGGGCTTTGTTATATCATGATTCTAATGAAAACGTTTCGGCAGTAAGGCTTATTTGTAAGAAGTAATATATTACCGATGGCAAGAAGAAAGCGCGTATTGATAATTGCCCTTGACGGCTTTACGTGGCGGCTGGGGCGCGGGTTCATGGCCGAGCAGCTTATGCCGCATCTGGCGCAACTGGTTGAAGGGGGTTGTTGCGGCAATTTGAGAAGTGTTATCCCCCCTGAGACGTCTCCGGCGTGGTCATCGTTTCAGACGGGGTGTCAGCCGGGCAAGACGGGGGTGTTTGCATTTCACACTTACGACCGCAAGCAAAAGAGGGTGCGTTTGAACAGCTTCGGTGATATCGCGGCCCCGAGCATCTGGGAGTTGGCCGACCGCGCGGGCAGGAAGGTCGTGAGCCTGAATATGCCGGTAAGCTGCCCTCCGCCGAAGGTTGACGGGGTGATAATCCCGGGATTGCTCTGCCCGAAGCTGTCAGCCGGGACTGTTCATCCGCCATGGGCGTACAAAAAGTACATAAAACCGCATAAGGATTATCTTATTGTAAACAAGGACCCGAAAGATACGGCCAGCGAGTTCACCGAACAGGCGATTGCAACGGAGCGGGCGAGGGTGCGGGTGGCGCTTGAGCTTATGAGAGATGTTGACTGGGATATATTCTGCGTGCAGATGCAAAGCGGCGATGCGCTGCAGCACAGGCTGTGGTGGGCACTTGACGCGGAGGCAAAAGGGCATTGCGAAAGTGGGCGCGCAGAAGCGTTAACATTTTATAAGTTCTGTGATGTAGCGATCGGCAAGCTCATCGAGGCGGCGGGCGAAGGGGCGGTGACATTTGTAATTTCAGACCACGGCTTTTGTGCGCTGGACTATACGGTAAGTATCAATGTTTGGCTGAGGCAAAATGGGTATCTGGAATTATTGGCAGAACCGGCTGATGCGTGGTCTAAGGTAAAGAACAGGGTTGGGCCATTAAAGTCGGCGGCAAAGCTGTACGGGAATATCCGTAAGGGATTGCAGGGAGCGGGTAAGACGCCGCCCTACTTTCAGAAGGATTTGGTGCATATAAGACGCATTATCGACTTTGCCAGGACGAAGGCGTTTTGTTTGGGGGGGATGGGCGGCATAGTTTATATAAACGGCACAGCCGCCGAGAGGGCCCAGCTGGCGAAGAAGCTGGCGGATGAATTGGGCCGGGATTTGGGGCCGGCCTCGGCTAATCCGGTCATAGACAGGGTTCGACCGGGCGTGGAAGTCTATAGGGAGGCAACGACAGTTAGTTCGCTGCCGGATTTGGTTGCCGAATTCGGCAAGGGTGTGGTAGGTGTGATATATCCGCTTGGCGACTCGGCTGTTAATAAGGCGGACTTCGACGGCAAACAACACGGCACACATGAGCCGGATGGTATCCTGGTCGCACACGGTCCGGGCATTAAAAGCGGCCAAGAGCTGGACGGTAACATCGTGGACATAGTGCCTACGGTGTTAGCCTACTTTGGGATATCAGTGCCACGGCATATAGATGGCAAGGTGTTAAGTGGCGCTTTTGTCGAGCCGCCCAAGGTGGATTATGAGGACATGGATGTTGGCGGCTCGGCACCGACAGATTATTCTGACGCCGAACAGGCCGAGGTGGAAAAACACCTGGCCGACTTAGGCTACATTTGATATAGAGGAACAGTGAGCTGAGTTCGACAGGCTCACCACCATAGGGTGGTAGAACCGGCCCGCTCCCGAACGAGATTTTCTTTGCTTGAGGTCCGGTTACTGGCCGAGTATCTTGTCGAGTACAGTTGTGTTCTTCTCGGTCTTTCGCGGTATCTGCACCACCACCCCAAGTCGCCCCAACACGCCGGCAACTTCGGCCTGATAAGGGTCGAGTTGGAAGCTGCGCTTGAGGTACTCCTCGGCCCGCACTTTATCCATCTTGCTCAGATAGTAATAGCCTATCTGACGGTGAATCGCCGCCGAGTTCGGCGCAAGAGCCAGCGCCTGCTGGTAACAGGCCACCGCATAATCATCTAACAATTCCTTTTGAAATGCCTGCCCCAACCGAAGAGACGCCTGCGCCGAGGTACTTGCCTGATTCATATAAATTTCCGCTGAAAGCTCGGACCTCGCCTGGTTTCCGCTTTCGGCCAGCAGCTTCACTATTGCCGCCTGCGCCTGCCTGTGGATTGGGTCAAACCCCAAGGCCACATTGTAATGCCACTCGGCCTTATCCCACAACCCATCGGCCTGATAGAGCTTGCCCAATTCATAGTGCGCCTGGGGGTTCTCGTATTTGGCCTCGATTTGGTTAAGGAGTTCGGCCTTTCTCTCCCAGGTATCGCCAACGGTAACCTCGCTGATCGTTTTTTCGCTCGTCTTCTGACAAGCCCCAACCAGGACCGCTATAACCACCGCCAATACCGCTGTTTTTGCCATATTTGCCATCTGTACGTCCCTTCCGAACCTTTGCGAAAATATGTTTATTTTCCTATTTCCTGCTTCCTATTATTCTATTTTGACTTCTGTTTGCCCGATAGTCAATAATCAATTATGTCAGCTTCAGAGAACAGCCAGAGCCCATCCCCAAGCTTCGCTTGAGGCTGCCACCCATAAGTTAGACGTCAAGGTTCTGCACTTCAAGGGCGTGATCACGAATGAAGTTTCTTCGCTTTTCCACGTCATCGCCCATCAAAATACTAAAGAGCCTGTCCGCCTCGCCCGCGTCATCCAGGGTCACCTGCAGCAGTGTCCGCCGGGCCGGGTCCATCGTCGTCTCCCACAGTTGTTCCGAATTCATCTCTCCCAGGCCTTTGAATCGCTTGATTTCGATCCCCTTGCCGCCGATATGCCTGACCGCAGCGCAAAGCTCAGCCAGCGACGCGACGCTGTGTCTGTCATCACCGCTGATTATCTCGAATTTTGTCGGCAGCGCCTCACCGGAATCCGCCCTTGCCAGCTTCAACAGAAAGTCCGTGATATCCAGGCCGTATTCTTTTGTCAACTTACCATTCAACTCGTTAAGCCTGACAACCTCATGAAGCTCCTCGGTTATAATCTGAGCGGCTTCATCCGCAAAACGCTCATCTTTAACACGCCCTTCAAGTTCGGCCAGACGCTTCTCATACGGCGCCTTATCGTAATAGAACTCACTTTCGCCGCCCGTCCGGACGTGCAAACTCGGCAGCCGCTGCCCGTCATAATAATTCTCTACAAATACCTTGAAGATGATGCCGCGCCTTTGCAGTACGCCGACAATACGCTCGATGTCATCTAAAATCTTGACCAGCAGCATCAGCTTGGCCCCCTTCACCGACACCGATTCGGCCCCGTCGCTGCGTACCAGCAGTTTGGCCCCTTCCAGGCCCCGGGCCTCCATGCGCTTTCGCATCTCGGCCTCATTCAGAAGATAATCCGACCTCTTCTTTCCTTTCACTTTGATTTCGTACAGCGGCGGCTGAGCAATATAAATCCTGCCCCGCTCGAATAGCTGGGGCATCTGCCTGAAGAAGAACGTCAACAGCAACGTGCGTATGTGGGCCCCGTCAACGTCCGCATCGGTCATCAGAATGATTTTGCCGTACCTGCACTTGTCGACATTAAAATCATCCGCGCCGATACCCGTCCCAAGCGCACTTATTATCGTTCGGATTTCTTCGTGCCCTAACATCTTTTCAACCCGCGCCTTCTCCACGTTCAGAATCTTGCCTTTGAGGGGCAAAATCGCCTGGATATTTCTGTCCCGCCCGCCCTTCGCGGAGCCCCCCGCTGAATCTCCCTCAACGATAAATATCTCCGTGGAAACCGTGTCCTTGCTGGCACAGTCCCATAGTTTGCCCGGCAGATTCGCGCCGCTAAGTGCGCCCTTGCGCCGGGTCAATTCGCGGGCCTTTCTCGCCGCCTCGCGCGCAGCAGTGGCCTGAATGGCCTTATTCAAAATCCGCTTGGCGTCAGCAGGGTTTTCTTCCAGGTATATCCCAAGCTTCTCGTTTATCACGGTTTCAACGAAACTGCCCACCTCGGGATTGGAGAGGCGCACCTTGGTCTGAGCCTCGAAGTGGGGCTCGGCCACCTTCACCGAGATGAGAGCGGTCAACCCCTCGCGTAAGTCCTCGCCGGTAGTACTCAGTCTGCCCTTGAGCATCTTGGCCTTACGGGCGTACGCGTTCATCGTCCGGGTAAGCGCCGTCCTGAAGCCCGACAGGTGTGTGCCGCCGTCGATATTGCGGATATTGTTGGCAAAGGCCAGTACGTTCTCGGCATAGCTGTCGTTGTACTGCATGGCGATTTCACAACTAAGCGACGACTTCGCATCCTCCTTTGAAAAATAGATGACCCTCGAAAGATCACTCTTGCCCTCGTTCAAGTACTTAATAAATGCTTTAAGACCGTCCTTGTAATGGAAGGTGTCTTTTTTTTGTACCCTGTCGTCCTGAAAAGTGATACTAACACCGGCGTTGAGGTACGCTAATTCGCGTATCCTCTTTAACAACGTATCGTATTTGAAATTTACCTCCTCAAATATCTCGTCGTCCGGAAGAAATGTTATCTTTGTGCCGCGCTTGTTGGTGTCTCCTATCGCCTCAACCGGCTCTTTTACCTTGCCGCGAACACACGCGAAGTGATGGTGCTTGCCGTCCCGATAAACATCCGCCTCAAGCCACTCACTAAGAGCGTTGACAACACTGACGCCCACGCCATGCAGCCCGCCCGCAACCTTGTACGCCTTGTCGTCAAACTTGCCGCCGGCGTGCAGCGTGGTCAGCACAACTTCCAGCGCGCTCTTGCCCGCCTCGGCATGCATATCCACCGGGATACCCATGCCGTTGTCCTCGACCGAGCAACTCCCGTCCATATGGACATGCACCGTAATCTGGTCGCACCGACCCGCCAGCGCCTCATCGATCGAGTTGTCAAGCACCTCGTAAACCAAGTGATGCAATCCCCCCTCCTGCCGGTTGCCTATATACATATCAGGCCGCTTGCGTACCGCCTCTACGCCACCCAGAATTTTTATGTTACTTGCGTCGTATTTATGGTTTTTCATCTTGCCACCCTACCCGCCGGCAGTGGGCGCCCTTACCTGCAACAACCACAATTTTTTTGACACCTGCCCGCCGGCACCGATTCTGCAGATGTTCCAAGAGCTCACCGCTGGCCATCCGCATCTCATGCATATAAGGTCCAGGCTCTGCCTCCACCCGCAAAACGCCCCCTGATATGCCGGCCAGCCTGCAATGCTCATACAACATAATTGGCAGAACTTGGCGCCAAACATCAACTACCGAACAGTTCTTTTGCAGACGAGCATCTTGTCTGTCGAGGTACGCCCGGGCGCTAAAGCCGAGCCTCGTTGCATTTTTAGACCGCGACCCCCGCCCGGTAGTCGCCGGCAAAAGTATTCCTTCATCATCCATACTGCTTCCATGCGATAATTGCGTTACCTGCCCGTGGCCGCCTTTGCCTGTCATAGATTAACCGGCATAACTATATAAATAAAATCGCTCCCCGTTTTAATCATGCCCGGCCTGTCCGCCTCGCCTAAGTGCAGGTCAAATTTTTCCACCCTGATTGCCCGCAGTACATCGATTAGAAACTGCGGATTAAACCCAATCTCGATAGGCTCCCCACTATAGTCAACAGCCATATCTATCTGCGCATCGCCCGTTTCCGGTGCCCTGCTTGAAAACACCAGCGAGCCTTTGCTCAGCGACAGCTTGATTCCCTTGCTCTCCTCGCTCGCTAACAAGGCCGCCCTTCGTACCGCGCTCAGTACTGCTTCCGCCCCCAAAGTTATTTTCTTGTCATAATCTGTCGGGATGATGTCCTCGTACTTCGGGAAGTTACCCTCCACCAGTTTCGAACTCACTACAACCGGACCCACGGCCAGAACAATCTGGTTGTCCACAAAACGCACTGCCACCTTTTCCGTTTCCTCGCCGCCTATCCTGTCAAGAAGGGCCATTGTCTTGGCCGGCACAATTATCCGCTGCTCGCTCAGTTTGGCGTCGGCCGCTGATGCTAATGTCACAATACTTTTGGCTAATCTCCTGCCGTCAGTAGCAACAAGTGTCAGCTTCTTACCTTGTACCTCCCACAAAATACCGTTAAGGGCATATCGCGTGCTCTCCTTCGCCACGGCAAACACAGAACGCTCCACCCCCTCCTGCAGCGCCCCAAGACTCACCTCAAAATCCACCTTGCCCTCGAATGAAGGCACCGCAGGATACTGACGTGCATCGTGACCGTATATTGTAAAGTGACTGTCCGCTCCCTGAATCCGCATCACCGCCTCAGCAACATCAAGCTCAATCACTTCATCAACGCTCTCGCGGACTATGGCTGCTACCTTGTCCGCAGGCACCACCGCATCGCCCTCGCGCTCAACTTCAACTTGCGTTAGACTGTAGCTAATCCCCACCTCAAGATCTGTAGCACAAATCCCAACGCCATCTTTACCGGCTGTAATCTGAACACATTGCAGGATGGGTTTGGGAGTTCGGCTCGGCACGATACTGGTTACTAGTGTAAGCGCTTCCTGCAGGGCGGCTTTGTTAAGCTTTGCTTTCATAATTACCTCTTTAAGGAGTTAGTTTCTTTATTACATTATCACTATAGTATTCAGGGCACGTTGCCTGTAGTGTAACCGAAAATTAGTCTTTTGAAAAGGCTTTTAGCCGGTCTGAAAGTAATATTTTTTCAGCCTTTAGATATATTCGTTCTTATAGAGATTATATATATAGAAAGCTTATTATTACTTGTCATATCCTTTGTGAGATTGTTACATATTCTTCCTGGAGGTTATGTAACCCTTTGTCTTACAGTGCTTTACACTCATAAAATCACCAAATTATTGGGTGGATAACCTGTTACTTCCTTTGTTATTTACGCCCTTATTCTGTTGTGAATTCCACTGCTTGCACAACCCGAACTCCACCAGCGGGGCCTTGCCCACACAACTCACAGCCCCAGCCATAGCTTATCCACTATTTTGCTAACACCCTCAGCCCACATTCCGGCCCGCACACCCATATCCTATTGCCCCTTTTCCAGCGTATATGTGGCCGACCAGGTCCTGTCTGTCGTTATGGTTATTAGCCCGCTGACGGAATAGTCCGTATGCAGCCAGCCGGTAACGTAGATAAGACCCTCCTCGGAAGTTGCTGTTCCTTCTTTGATGTTGTATGCTGTTTGTTTATAAGTGCCTTTCGTAATGAAATACAACTGAGAGTCGTCTGTGGTTTCGCCTTCCGAGTAGGTTTTTGACACGTCTATATTGCCTGCAAAGCTCGCATCGAACCGGTAGTTGCGGTCGTCATGCGAGTATTCACAGTACCAGGTTCCGCTTACCTCACCGCTGACGGCAAATTTAAGTGTAGCCGTCCCGCGGTCGCTTTCGTCCAACTGCACTCGAGCGTTCAGCGTTAGCGGTTCGCTTATCGCCGGCTTCGGCGGTTGAGGCGGTTTTACAAGTTGGTCGGCCGGTAAGATTCGGTATTCCTCCAGCCAGGGCCGATGTTCCGCCGGCGTCCGCCCACCCGGCACCACCGGCCCAAAAAACGCATCCATTTGAATAACGTATAGTAATGCCAAGATCGCCACCGCAACAAGCAAAAGCAGCACCACAACTCCGCGCCTGCACCGCCTGTTGCATAAACCTGTTTTCGGTTGAACAAAAACCATTACTCTTTCCTGCAAACATAACCCAATCGCCATTGGATATTATAGCCAATACGGCACCGTCATGTAAAAGAGAAATAGCACAAATTAGTGCCGGCATTGCTATTGCTCTCTTAGCAATTTTCCCGGCCAGGTATTTATTATATCGCCAACGCCATGGTGGCGAAAGCCAAAACGGGTGAGGGGCTTTATCCGATGCCGGATGATATGTACGATGCTTTTAAGCGGTGGTGTGATGATGATGGCAGTAAGCCGATGAAGAAAAGGGCGTTTCGGCAGGAATTCAATGAGGCTTTCGGCGAGTATGCATGCAGCAAGCATCGAGTGGCGGGCAATGATAATCCGGTGTGGATGTATTGGGAGATTGAGCCGCACGCAGTTTATACATATGGGTAGAGTGTGAGGCGACAGAAGTTAGGAGAGGATAATTTTGAGATGGGTTCTGATTCTAGCCAGTTAGTAGGAAAATCGAGATAATTGGTTTTTCTATCGTAATTAACATCAGACCAATCATAATTATCACCATCAAGAGTGAAATCTAACCATTCATTTACTATTACTAATAAGTCATATATATCACAAGTCCCATCAAGAACTCCAATTCCTAAATCACTTGCAATGTCTCCTGGAACGATTGGAGGGGTTGCAATTATCCAAATTGCATAAACTTCATCTTGCTTATTTTGAAGAGTAGGTAAGGGAATGATATTCCA
>CAZLWL010000037.1:0-21463 GCA_964563335.1 uncultured Pirellulales bacterium | reverse complement strand
ACGTGTAGGTGTGAGAATAATCGGCACCACGACCAGTCCGAAACACATTGATAAGCTGTTGCTTGGCCGGCAATTGGCAGACGATTATCAGGCAATTCGTGCCAATCTCGGCCTGCTTGACGGCGATGCTACATCCAAAGTCATAGTAGTTACCAGCCCGGGAATAGGGGACGGAAAAACAACTTTCGCCATTAACCTTGCAACGAGCTTCGCGCAATCGGGGGAGAAAGTGCTGTTGATAGATGGAGACCTCAGAAAGCCTGACATTGCTGAAATGCTGAATCTTCCAAAAGGGTCCAGGGGTCTCCAGGACCTGCTCTTTGGAAAGGAATTTGCAAAGCTGGTTTACAACACAGGTGCTGTGGGGCTGGATGTTTTGGCAGCCGACCGCCGCAATGTTTCTGATGCGCTTGATCTTCTTGGCAAGCCCCGTACCGGCGAATGCATCGGGAGGGTCGGCGCCGATTACGACCATGTGATTATTGATACACCACCGGTGCTGGCATTTTCCGATGCGCTATTATGGGCGAGGATGGCCGACGGCGTAATCCTGACGAGTTTTGTGGACCGTACATCACGGCTGGATCTGAGGGAAGCAATTGAACGCCTGGAACGGGTGGATGCCAAAATATTGGGTACGGTGGTCAACAACGTCAAAGTCACTCACAGTTATCACCGCTACGGTTATGGCTATGGCTATAGGTACACTACTGACGGCGACGGAAAGCGAGAATCCGACAGCCGCAAGCGGGCGGAGACGTTACTGCTTACAGACCGGTCTGAGGATAAGACCGACGACGAGTTGAAATCTTAGTATACTCTTAAGTTGCCGCAGATAAGTCACGTCCTGATTTGATTATGGAATTGATTGTTATACACGAGCATAAGGGTAAAACGGCTGACGACAGCGGTTTGTTGCGCTTCGCTCTTTCAAGCGAACCGATTGCTGCTGTTGCCCTTTCCGGCTTAGTCGGCAGTCGTCGCTTTGGCAGCCGAAAGACCGTTCGCATAGCTGCTCCGGCCCAATGGGGCGTGAGATCTCGCGGGGACGGTTCGACGACAATCGGTTATGAACAAGGCGAGGTGATGTGTTGTCGTAAACGAACCGAATATGCCAAGAGTGACTGGTTTGTCATATCGAATGGCAGATTTGCAACAAGTGCCAACTGGCAGTGGCTGCGTGAGGTATTGAATTCAGTTGCTGCCGACGTAGTCATCGTGAATATGTCCCCGAGTCTGGCTGCGTATCGCGAAAAAGTGCGGATTACACCCGACAGTAAGGTAGTGGGTTTTCGCAGGTGGTACCTGGACACTGCCCAACCTGTCGATATCCCGCCTGACTGGCCGCATCATGTGTTCATAAAAACCGGTGTCCTTGCGAACCTGCTCGTTGATGGTGCTGTAACCCTCGACTTTGAACAGTTCATTTCGAGATGTCAAGCCAATTCTATTAGGCTGACTTGTCTCGAGGCCGCCGGGAGGGTGCTGGACCTGGAAACAGAAACGGGGTTGTTGAGTTTCTTAGGGGCCGTACTCAATTCGAAAAAGCTGTCCGGCTCGAATGAAAGCACCATTGTTGATAGCGCAAGGCTTTTTGGTAAAATCGTAACCGGCAAAAATGTGCATATTGGCAAAAGTGCCGTAATATCAGGTCCTGTGATTCTTGCAGATAGCGTCAAAGTTGGCGACGGAGCTGTTGTTAGAAATTCCATAATCGGGCCGGGGCTTTCGGTGCGCTCAGACCAGTTCCTGCAGAATCGAGTCTTGACGAAAGAACATAAGCACGATCAGCAATCCGGGCGGGACCACGAATGCAACCCAATGACACTGCCATGCAGGACCACAGACAGCTTCAAGTTTCGAGACGGTAAGAGCCTTTTTCGCAAGTGGTCCGGATTTTCTTATGCCGTGTTTCTCAAAAGGATTTGTGACTTCGTTGGGGCATCAATTGTGCTGGCGTTTTTTGCGCCAGTTTTTCTCGTAGTTGCGCTGGTAATAAAGTTGACTTCGCCTGGGCCGGTTTTTTACAGGGCCAGACGTCAGGGACTGCACGGCAGACAATTCGACTGCATAAAGTTCAGAAGCATGGCTGTCGGTGCTGAAGAAATTCAGGAGAGGTTAAGGGTAGTCAGTCAAGTTGATGGTCCGCAGTTCAAAATGGAAAAAGATCCGCGGGTTAGTGCCGTTGGACAGTTTCTGCGCGATACTTATTTGGATGAGATACCTCAGTTTATCAATGTTTTCATGGGCCAGATGAGTATCGTAGGGCCTCGCCCGTCCCCCGAGCAGGAGAATGCTTTATGTCCCCACTGGCGGGACGCCAGACTGTCGGTCAGGCCGGGCATAACGGGACTGTGGCAAATCTGCAGGACCCGAGCCGAAGCGAAAGACTTCCAGGAGTGGTTGCACTACGATACGGAATATGTGAGGAATTTGTCTGTCTGGCTTGATTTGTGGGTGTGTTGGAAAACCGCACAGAAGCTCGTAAATAACTTTGTCGATCAGTTCTAAGTAAGAATAATTAACAACAGAAGCGCGGCGGCGCGAGCCGCCCGATGAAATGAAAGAGAGTGGAAAAATTAACATTAGAAGCGCGGCGGCGCGAGCCGCCCGATAGATTAAGGCGGGAAAATGAGTGGGAAAATCAATTGGAAGTTAATCATTGTCTTAGTGATTAGTCTTGTTGTCTTAGGTGTAACAGCGTATGGACTGCGCCGGTGGAATCGCCTGCATCGTGCTGAGGCCGGTCTTGAGCTTGGCAACAGGGCCTATGAGAATGCCCGGTGGGTCGAAGCGGCCCAAAATCTGGGCAGGTATCTTACGGTCGAGCCTGATGATATTGATGCGCTGATGAAATACGCGCAGGCCCAATTGAACATAATCCCCCTTAAGCGCGGCAATATTTCTCAGGCAATTAACGCGTATAGAAGGGTCTTGAGGATAGACAGAACCAACACAGAGGCCGCGACAAAACTGATAGAAATATACATACAGATGAAAATGCCGGGAGAGGCTGAACTGATTGCGACACAGCGGCTCGAAAATGTCAGTAATAGCACTATTCGCAGAATGCTCGCAAAAGCCCTTATTGAGCAACGAAAGTTTGAAGAAGCCGCCAGCCAATTGAATGCAATTATTGAGGATGCTCCTTCAGAAGTCTTGGCGTACGATGCGCTGGGGCGGCTTGTCGAACTGCGGCCGGACGATTTTTCTGTAACGGCTGAGCACTGGTTTAACCAGGCAGTCCAGAACAATCCTTCTTCTGCACTGGCTCATATCATTCGTGGTGCTTTTTATATAAGACATGCTCAGCTTAACAAGGCCCTGGCGGATCTCGAACAAGCCGAATTGTATGATTTGTCTGATACCTCGGTACGACTTATCTTGGCCAGGGAATTTGTAAATGTCGGCGATTTTGACAGGGCTGGCTCTCATCTTGAGGCCGTCTATGAGACCCAGCCGGATAATGTCCTGCTTTGGCATGTCTGGGCGATGCTTGCCCTTAAGGCTGGCTCGACCGAGTTGATGCAGCGGATCGCAAGCAACGGCCTCAAGGCCCTTGGGGCGAATTCGCTCGTCTTTATGCCCGTCGCAGCGGAATTGTTTATCCGAAGTGGGGATTTTGAGCGTGCCTCCGATTGCATCAGCGAATTGAAACAAAAGGAAGTCAGTTCAGTAACCGTTGCGTTTTGTGAAGGCCTTATGGCCGAGCAGAAAGAACAATGGGCTCAGGCTGTGAGGCACTGGCGAGAGGCAATGCAGTTGGGACGACAGTCCGAAGGTATGCAACTGGCGATGGCCGCGGCTCTGGTGCAACTGGGAGACACCCAATCTGCCGTTCAGCGGTTACGCACCTTTCTTAATCAGAATGAGGACTCTTACCGCGCCCGTCTGGTTCTCGCAAAAATCTTCGTTGAAGATCGAAACTGGGCCCGGGCCGTCGAACAGGCACGCGCCGCTTTGCAAATAAAACCGGACAGTCTCCAGGGCCGCTCGGTTTATTTGCAGGCAAGGATGCAGCTTTTGGCACAAGGGCAAATGCCTGAGGATGCGCGGATGTGGGACAATATTGAAACAGACCTGGCTAAGCTGCAACGAGATACCGGTGGTACTCTTGCGTCGAAATTATTGGAAGTAAGAATGGCACTAATGCGCCGGCAGCTTGACCGGGCAAAACAGATCGCAGATGAGTTGAAGGATAAATTCTCTTCAAACGTAAAGGTTGCTTTGGCACAGGTTGATGTGCTGCTTGCTCAAAATGAAATCACACAGGCTGTAATCGAACTCGGAGATATTACTGAGGACTTTGGCGAATCAGTAACGGCAGTGAAGTACCTTGTAAGTTTGTTATCACGGCAGGAAAAGTTCCTCGAGTGCCAAAGCGTTATCACCGAAGCAATCGAGCGTGCAGGTAACCCTGCGAATAGACGCCGGTTGCAGCTTATGCTCGCGGACATATACACCGCTTCTGATGGGCCGGGCAGGGCCTACGAGTTTCTTAAACCCGTGGCGGCCCAAACGCCGGATGATATCCCGCTTAAGAGACGTTTGCTCGATTGTGGCCAGAACACAGATGAGACTGGGAATTTGCAGCGACTTATTGATGAGATTAAGTCCATAGAAGGCCCTGATGGCTGGCAGTGGCGTTATGAGCAGGCAAGGCTGTGGTTTGCAGACGACGCCTTCAACGAACGCTACCCACAGATAGTCTCGCTTTTGAAGCAGAATCTTCTTGCGAATCCTGATGACCGGGCCAGTCGTCGACTGTTGGCAGAGAGCTATGAGCGCGCCGGCGAGTTGCAGCTTGCACTTTCGGCCTACCGTGAGATATTAAATAGAGACCCCGACGATATCCAGTTGATAATATCAACTGTCGCCACAATGTACAAAGCCGGAGAATACGACCAGGCTGACAGCATACTGGCCCGGGCCGCGAGGCGAAAATTGTCGGATCCGCGTCTGTCGAAGCTGGAACTTTATAGCTATGTAAGACAGGGCAAGTTAGATCCGGCAAGTGATATTCTTGAGAGATTTCTTTCCGAGACGCCCGAGGATGATGGCGTGCGGTTTTCCCTTGCGCTCTTAAAAATGCAACAAAACAGGCTTGATGAAGCAAGCGAATTGTTGAATCAGTTGCTTCAAAAGGAGCCCGACTCTCTTCCAGTAACAGCGCAGTTGGTGGAGCTTAACCTTCGACTGGGCAAAGACGATGAAGCGTTAAAACTTTGTGATAAGATAGTGACCCGACTCCGCAGCCCCTCAGCTTACCTGCTCCGCGGCAGAGCGTACGCCGGATTAGGACAAATGTCGTTGGCCAAGTCCGATATGGAAGAAGCCGTCCGAATGGAGCCGGACGCACTGAGAACATTAATGTTCAAAAGCCGGATTCATCAGTCAATGGGCGAGCTTACCGAAGCGGTGCGAACGATAAGGCGGGCGGCAGCGATTGCACCCCAGGATTACCAGGTGCAAAAACAAGCTGCGTTAATACTCCTCGCATCGCGGGACGAACAGACAAAACGTCAAGGACGGGAGTTTCTCGATAAAGCTTTGGCCCTAAATCCCGATGATGCCCAGTTGCAGCTCTATAAAGCACAGGTTCTCTTGTCCGAAGCAAAGTTTCCATCTGTCGAGCAAGCCGTGAGCATTCTGACAGAGATAACTCGCCGGCAGCCCAAGGTTGCACAAGCATGGGCGATGCTGGTTGAGATATATCTTCAGCAGGATGACCCGGCTCAGGCCATGGATTTGGCATTGCGTGGGCTTTCTTATCTGCCAAGCGACAAATTGTTAATGCTTGCCAAGGCGCGTTGCGAAAGGGCAAGATCACCCGTACTTGCAATTCCAACACTCAAGGCGCTTATGGATATATATCCTGATGATGTTGACGTTGTGATACCCCTGGCCGACACATATGTTGTGACTGGCCAGTATCCGGAGGCCATAGAGCTCCTTAAATCACATCTGGCCTCGGCTAAAAGCGCCGATGCAAGAAAAATGAATATTGCTTTAGCCGCAGCTTTGTACGAAAGCGGTGACACCGAACTTGCAGAGAAAAAATTTGAAGTGCTGTATAAGGAGCAACCGGATGACCCTGCTGTTATCCTGGCTCACGCGCAGGTACTCGAAAAGAACCGTCGGTGGCCCGAGTTGGCCGACAGGGTTGTCGGTTGGTATAAGAGCCATCCCCAAGATACGGGCACTTTACTCTCAATAACCCAAGGCCTTGCAATGAGCCAGGAAAATGAAGCTGTGCAAGCTGCCGAGAGAATCCTGCGCGCGGTTATTGATATCGATTCTGACTGTATTGATGCCTTGAACTCACTTGGCGTTCTTTTGCACATGTCGGGGCGTTCTGCTGCCGCTGCGGATCTCTACGAAAGGGTCCTCAAACTTGATCCTGACAGACTCACAGCACTGAATAACCTGGCGTGGATACTATGCGCCGAACAGGGCGAATGTGAACGGTCCCTTGAGCTTGTCAAACGCGGTCTCGCAAACAATCCAGACTACGTTGATCTTATTGATACCAGCGGTATGGTTCACTACCGGCTGGGCCGGTACGACAAGGCGATTAAAGATTTTAGAAAATGCATACGACTGTATCGCGGCCGGGCACCGGCGGTTGTAGGTTCGTATTTCCATTTGGGCCAGGCGTTCCAGCGACTCGGACGAAAAAGTGAAGCGATAAGTAATTTGAAAAAGTCGCTGGAGCTTGACGTGCAAATCGGGGGCCTGTCCCCGGCAAACAAGGCTGAAGCCCAGCGGCTTTTAGCAGAACTTTCGGAGAAATCCAATCATGTCCCAATCACCAATTGATTTGACTGTCAGTCAAGACCAAACCCAGTTGGCACCTTCTCGCGTTGTGCTGCTGAACAAGCGCCAGTGGTCGTATGTTAAGAGACGCTATCACATGACGCCGAGAGAACTTCAAATTGCCCAGTTGATCTGTCAGGGGTTAGGCAACGAAGAAATTGCGAACAGACTGAAGATTAAGCACGGAACTGTCAAAACTCATGTTCGCAATCTTTACCGAAAGCTTTGGGTGAACAATAAAATTCTAATGCTTTTGCGATTCATCGAAGATACAAACGGGCTTTTGGACAAGGCAACTCTTTAGTCCGACTGTCTTCGCAGTGTCGCACCACAACAGACAGCGCCAGATTATCAGCCTCTTACATCCAAAAATACTACTGCCAAGTATCGCGCCGCCCACCTCCCGCCTCATAATCCCTCCCTTTATCGGACATTGAGATTTTTGTCGTAGCTGGGTCTTTTTTAGTCCAACCGAATACCACTATAGAGCTACAACTATAGTATTAGTCCAAAAGTTGTCTATAAGCAAAATTAATCTCTGTAATTAGCCGTTTTTGCAGGTTTTTCCTTGATATTGGAGACGGTATTTTGATATAATGGCAAAACTTAGCAAGTTGGGTGGATGTTGTAATAATCCCGTGGTAGAAGCCTGAACTAATCGACTCGACAGTATACTCTGGAGTGATGCCATTTTTATTTTTTTTGCTTGACTACATTTGATGTAGTGGTTAAACTATTAAGTTCGTGTTTAGGCTTTTAATTTCCTGAAGCATATCACGGTTGGGGATGGATTCCCGTTATTAACCTGGGACATTGTCTAACATCATTAGGCGATGCCTTTGGTGAAGGGATTTGTCGAGGATGCTCCCGGAGAGGGTAATGGGAATTGTTGTCTTAGTTTAGCAGAGTGGGAAAACTGTGACAGTTAGGATTGCGAGAGGACTCTTTCGTGTCGCGGCGTTGTTGTATGCAGCCGCAGGCGTAATCGTTGCGCCAGCGAAAGGTGCCGGCGCACCTGTCCCGATCAACACACATAGCTTCCCTCGTTATCAGTCACTGACTGCTTTTGGATTACCGCCTCGAGCAATGTATTTTGTTTGTTTTTCACCCGCCTTTATTTTTAGCAACCTTGCCCGTGGTCCCCCTGTGCCCACTTGAAAGATCACTCTTCAAGCAAAACTATATTTGCTTGAGTTTATTGGTTAACAAGCAAAAGAGAGAGATTTGAAAATGATGAAAAGTTTAAAACTAATAACGTTGTTGCTCATCGCTTCGTTCATGATGAACCAGCAGGCCTTTGCTGTGCCAACGTTTCAGGTGTATAGCCCGGATGCGGACTCGCACGGTGACTATTATGAGGACCAGGACACTTGGTTTGTAACATCCAATCCATTTGAGTTATGGGTTATAGGTGCGTACAAACCCACTGGCGTAACATCTCTGACAGACGTTACCTTGCTTGTGTCTGTTCCTCATGGTGAAACCGGTACGATTTCAATTACGGGTAATGTAGATCCTTTTGATGCAAGCGTTGGCACTGCTGTGAATCCGTTTCTGCTTAAGGATGACCCTTCCAATATCAATCCCGAGCTTGATGCCACTAAGGATATTCTAGGCCCTGATACTGCGCCTGATGGGTTTGATACTACGCAGTTCCTGCCCGGTGAGACTGACTTCAACAAACACTACCCGTTGCATGATGACGTTTCCGACTTTCTGATCTATAACCTTGATGAATTCGGTAATGAACCGTTCCAACCCTTGTATCAGGTCTTCGATTACAACGCTGACGATGGCACGATTACTCCGGGTAGTCCGAAACACGAAGGCCAGGTGAAGTCATACACCATTGGGATAACGGACTTTTCTTGGGTGCATTTCGATGCCTACGGAAAGGTACACTACGACGATGGCACCGAAGAATTCGCAGCCTCTTGGGACTGGAAAATTAGTCCCGGCTCACATGACCTTACCTACGTTCCTGCTCCGGGGGCTGTTTTGTTGGGAAGCTTTGGCATCGGCATTGTTGGCTGGCTGCGAAGACGAAGAACACTGTAACGCTGCCGGTATGAGGAACAAAACATCGGCGTGTTACACAGAAGCAGATGAGCGAAAAGTACTGAGTAAAGATTGAGAACAGGATAGTAAGAATGAAAAAGTTGGTAATCGTTTTTCAGAGGCACCAATAGAAAAGGAGCGGTGTTTATGAGAAAAATTGTTTTTTCGGTTTTAGTTTTAGCGTTGGGTCTGGCAGGCGTGGCAAGTGCCGATGCGACTTTTATATTTGCCCCTGATCCAACCATCATGAGTGACGGTGGCTTGGCCCACTCCAGGTATTACATGTGGGGAATAGAAATTGATATTCCCGGCGGCGAGGAAATCACCGGTGCCGTTCTTACATACATTGGCATCTATGACTGGAGGCCGGAGCCGGACTCGTTGTACACGCATCTGTTGGATAATCCCCCGCTGGGGATTACCCAATACGGAGACATGGCCGACGGCGATGACTTAGTCGGGCTGGGACCCCTGATTGGTACGTGGAATGACCCCATCGGTGGTATCGCCGGTGCGACAAACGTGATTTACGTCTTTGGTGACTCTCTTGTTGAGACACTCAACGACTACGCCGCGGACGGTATTGCCGGTATTGGGGTGGATCCCGACTGTCACTATTACTTTGCGCCTGGTGGTGGTGTTGAATTTGAGATTACCACTACCCTGGATACAGCTTCATCGGGACCGGTCCAAACTCCTGCTCCGGGTGCAATTATGCTCGGCAGCATCGGTATTGGCCTGGTTGGATGGCTCAGAAGGCGCAGAACCCTGTAGCTGAAACTAAAACTGTGATTAGAAAAAAATAGCGGCTGGGAATCCGACACAGTAGTGTGTCGGCCTAGGGACTACGCGTTCGGATGCATTGTGTCTGCGCGTCTACGCAGCGTCTGTTCTTGCGCATAGCGTCATTAACTAACTCCAACTCCGCGTAGAGCATGCTTTTGTAAGTGGTGTCATTAGGTTTGCGCGGGAGTTGTTTTTTATGCGCCCACTACTGGGTTTGCCAGAGCCAGTTATATGCAAGGATGGCAAGGTCGGTCGAGTCAACCTTACTGTCGCCGGTCATATCTTCGATACATGCCTCTTCGCTTAGCCATCGCTTGGCAAATTCAGCAAAATCGACAAGGTTGACGGCTCCATCAATGTTGAAGTCGGCCCTGTTGCCGTTCATGCTGGCCTGGCACGTACCCCCATAAGCCCCCATGTTTATGCGGCCACCGTGTGGCCATGGTTCACTGGTGTAGTCCGAGTTGGGGTCTCCTGCGTCGATGCAGCCACTTGTGAACTGGTCCTTTACCCAATCTTCAATACTCCCGTCCCAGCGTCCGGCGCTGCTGCTCAAATGAAAGTCCCACTCATCCGGGTCTATAGACGTGTCAAATAACGCGAAGTTGGGATCAGCGTCAATATTGCCCTGGCCCCAAGTTAATGTGCTGCTTGAATCCACCAAGACTCCGCTTTGTCCGGCCTGGACATCGCTGTAGTAAACTGAAGCGCTGCTGCCGGCGCCTACAAAGGGCAGTGCAATCTGCAAGCCATCGCTTGCTTCATTCGCCCAGAGGATGCTGTTTCGTATTTCTATACTACTTCCGAACTGGCAATATATCCCGCCACCGGTATTGTTTGAGCTGTTTGCTACTAAGGTACAATTAATCAGCTCTATGCTGCTGTCCCAGAAGCTATCGATTCCGCCACCATTATATTCCGCCGTGTTATCACTGATTATACAATTTCTGAAAGTGGGGCTGCTTTTTCCGCTGTCAATACCTCCACCTTCAAAGCCGGCATTGTTTCCGGTTATTACGCAGTTTTCTATGACAGGGCTTTCAGCTTCGATTGAATCCACGAAACTGATACCCCCTCCGTAATAACCGGCTGAATTGTTCTTTATGATACAATTTTCAATCCGCATGCTGCTTTCATCGCAATGGATTCCACCACCGGAGGAATCAGACTCACAGCCCTGGATTACACAATTCCGAATCGTTGGCCTGCTTTTTAAGCTGCACTTTATACCCCCGCCATTAGATTCTGAGGCGGCGTAACCATTCCTGATGGTAAGGCCGGCGAGAATACAGTTCTTGCTTTCACCCTTGCGGAAGTCAAAGCCTCGACCAGCACGGTTGGGGTCAATAATTGTCGATGCCACAATATCAGGGTTGTTGGGGTCGATACTGCGAATGGTAATTGCAAATCCGTTGGGGTCGATATTGTAGTTGCCCGGGCCGGTATATACGCCCGGTTGAATTTCGATTACATCCCCCGAGTCGGTATCCTCGTCATCGATGGCATCCTGAATCCGCCGGAATGGGTCCGAGAATGTGCCCGTTCCCGGGTCGTGGGGGCTGTTGGCGTCAACATAGATCACCTCCGCACAGGTTACAGAGGCGATTGTAAGTCCCGTCCAAACAATGAATATTAAACCGTTCGGTTTAGCCATCCGCTTTTATCCCTCCTATCCATACCTGCCAGACTATAACATTATAATATTCGTCGCTCGAAATTGCAAGGAAATTGTGTCGTGCTACGGCGTATTTTCATGGGCTCGCCACCGTGAAACCACGAAACCAAACGCCGTTTCGCAGACAAACTCAGGCCGTTTTGCATAGGGTTTCGCTAAGCGATGGTGTGCGCCAACTGCCGATGCCGTCCCACCAAATCGCTACGTGGTCGATGATATGTCGGCTTTGAGATTTTTTTCTGTGTGTCTCTACTGCCATTTCATGCAGTTGTCTCATGCAGATTATGCCGCCCAGGCGCCAGGCACGTGCCCCGATTTGGACAACCTCTTTTTCGATGTGCCTGCTGTCGGTGGTGCAAGTCGCAATGAGCTCGGCGAGTTTCTCGGCCACAGGTGGCAGGAATTCGCGCAATTGCTGCTGCTCCAGTGCTTCTTCTTCCTGCAGCTTCGCAAGCAAGCGCTCATTATCAACCTGCTGTTTCTCACGCATCGCTTTGATATGGGCCTGACGCCGCCGGTGATGCCCTCTGCTTGCAGGCAGCGCCATTTCAACCGAACCGATAACGGGATCCAGGACAATCCATACGAAGAATGTGGTAGCCAGCGAGCCAATACAGATTGTGGCCAATTGCTGAACCATGTTGCTGCCGCCAACCGTACTTATCACACCCGCCAAAGCGCCCAGGAACGGGCTTATATCGTAGAACGTCATATAGTAAATCGAGGTAGTCAGAGGGTGCTCTCGCTTCCGGGTTTGCACCACACCCCTGAAAACCGCGAAAAGATACAGACTGATTAGCAGGAATATTAGTACCGCTGAATACCCTGACAGGGAAAATATCAGCCACCAGCCCGCCCCGGCCTGTCGCAGTGCTACAATAAGAAGAAAACCTGCGCTGGCAACAAACCACACCGTGCTGTTGAAGTGAACCAATTTCAGTACGCGCTGAGACGACATCGCAATCCTTCAAAGAACCTGTTCCAGATCCACACATATTATGGATAGTGCAGCGATCCCGTTTTTATTGGTGTATATCAGCTTCACCATAATAATTGTTATTAATAGCAACAGCAGCGCCTATGCTGCTTATGATAGGCTCGGTTATTTCCCGTACCGTCAAGCCAATAGAGGCCAGAATCGTAGGTGGAACATATATAACATCGCCTTCCTGCAGCAGTACGTTGCCACTCATGTCGCCGTGCTCTATCATCCGCTTGTAGTTAAGCTTGAAGATTTTTGCTCTCTCGTTCAAATTGAGCGAAGGTCTGATTACTTGGGTCTCCTCCTCCCATGCTTGAACAAAAGGAACGGCTTTGGAAATAGCCGATAGAGTCGTCTCTCTCCCACTAAAAATATGGGCTCCGGGATTCTCAACCTGTCCAATCACATAATAGAATTTGCTTAGATTGTTTTGCACGCGAACATCTAAGGGCCAGTCGCTCGAGAATGTATAAAGCTTGCGCAGCCTTTCGGACATTATTTCCGCCACCTGGCGCGGAGTTTTCCCCGCAACGTACACTTCACCTACGGTTTCGAAGGATATATATCCATCAGGCCTTATAGTCTGTGTCAGTCCAATAGTACGCTCATTACCTCGCAGTTCCGGGATCTTCATACTTATAACCGTAACCTGGTCCGGTGGTTGAAATATATAATCACCACTCGTTAACTGTGCCTCATCGGGTCTTAGGAATGCCTCGACATCCTCCGGGTTGGCGGAAAAACAACCTGCCAAACTAACTGAGAGAGTTAGCAAAACCAATAGCGTAAGAATTTGTTGATATCGCATTTGATACTCCTTTCCTCTGGCGTCAAACATTTTTCTTTAATCAGAATTATGACTGCAAACAAACATTTTTAAATGATACCTACTGCCTATATCGTGTCAAGCTTTTTCGAGAGGTATATACTATATATATCGCTGTTCTTATGCTGGATGATGAGGATTTTTTTTGCAATGCCGATTTTGGCCGCGTAAAGTCACCCTCTGATATTAGGTCCGGTAATCTGTGCTAATTTCCGGCATTTCAGAAAGGTTTAGGGATGATTAGCTCCGTTGGTAGAGCAGCCGACGCTTGGTCGGTATCATAACAGCTCTTTTGACAATCGTTAATCATTTATTGACAAATACTTACAAAAACGCAAAACGCACTGTCGATCCGAAGGTCATCTGTAGAGTTTTCACGACACATATTTTTCGAGAATCAAAGTAAATATCGCAACGAAAAACTACAACCATACTACAACCAAAAGATGCAATATCTGCGATTTATGCGATATTTGCCACTTGCTAAGTGCTGTAATCAGCAATAGTTACGTGAAAGCGAGTTTTTTTCAAGATTTTCAAGACCGCCACCTTAAGCCACTCGGTCACTCCTCCGGCAAAGTTTTGCCGTTGGCGACAAAACCTTATCGGCGATTACGTGTACAATTTACGGCCCAAAAAGGGATTTTGCAAGCCAATTCGGCCGAGGCTGCCGGAGCTGGATGTTTTGCGTGGCTGGGGTCAAAACAGGGAATTGGCCGGCAAAAAGCCGTTCGGCCGAGGCTGCCGGAGTTGGATGTTTTGCGTGGCTGGGGTCAAAACAGGGAATTGGCCGGCAAAAAGCCGTTCGGCCGGGCGGTAAAAAACTCCAATGAACGGGACTTGACAGGCAGGGGCCGTTTCTGATAATATAGTACGGAAAGTCTTGAAGGTCTTTTGCGGGAGAAGAGCAGATGCGACTGTTCGTGAATCTAAGCGGCAGTTCGGTCAACGAACTGCAGTTTAAGAAAGGCCCTATCTATATCGGGAGACGTATAGGCAGCCAGGTATTTTTGCCTGACAAGGCTGTGTCGCGCCAGCACGCCGTCTTCTACTCCACCAAGGACGGCAACTGGATACTCGAGGACCTCGACTCCGCAAACAAGACATATCTTAATGATAAGGCGATTCACAAGTGCGAAGTCAATCATGGTGATGTTATTCGTATTGCCGATTTTACCATCGAAGTTCATTTGCACGAGCAGGACGAGCAGGCCCAGGACGTGCACATGGAAGATACCATGGTCGAACTGAGACGCGACCTGCATACGGTCGTGCGTCAGCCCAATGCGCCGGATGCGCCGCCGCTGAAGATGCCGCCCAAAAGAGCGAATGATTTTGCAGAAGCTGTGCATCAAATTTACAAAGTCAAAGGCATCGAAGAGATGCACAAGACGCTTTTGGAACTGATACTTGTGCAATTTGATGCGCTGAATGTATGGGTGGCATTGCGAAAAGACCCCGCCGGGCCGATGGAGTTCCAGGGCGGAAGGAAAACAACCAGTGAGTATGTAAAGCGCCTGGAACTGGCCGTGCCCAACAGCCTTGCCGATGCGATAGAAAAATGCGAGCACACCCTTGTCCATCAACTGCCGAGGGAGATAACAAAGGCGGGAGTTCGCTCAGTCATAATTGCGCCGATTGCAAGAGAAGGCAACTGCTTTGGGGTCATCTATGCGGAAAACTCCACCGACCACGACCACTACGGCCTGCCCGACCTCGACTATTTGATGTTTCTTTCGATTCAAATAGCCGTGGTGATGGAGAGCCTGCAATAACTTGTAACTCGTATCTCGAGATGCGTACCCCGGCGCGCCGGGACTTCACTACGCTCAGTTGCGTATTGCATAGAGCAGGAAATCCTAAACAAATACAAATATCTAAATTCAAATGAGCAAAACTGGATACTCGATGCTGGATGCTTCCACCTTCGCTTAAGCTACGGCGGACAAGCGATGCTGGATCCGGCTTCGTCATGGGACTACGCCGCGACATAAAAAAAACTCTTGCTTTGGCTGATTCAGCAGGGTATAGTATTTGCGTAAATGTGCTCTTGTTAAAAAATACGGACATAGAGAAGCTTCAGAGAGGTTACCGGTCATCAAAGATGATCACAAGAACAACAATCAAACTGTGAAGGCAAATAGATGAGACTGACAGACAATGAAATCAGAGATATCAATCGCCATTTAGAGGAAGGAAAACCCCTGCCGGAAAATAATCCAGGTAATAACCAAAAGCCATGTTCTTAAATTAGGAGACAAAAACAATGACCTTAACTTCAACTCTCACGGTAATCGCTATCGTCTTGGGCCCCATTCTGGCTGTTCAAATACAAAAGTTCTTAGAAAGAGCAACGGTTAAGAAACGTGCAAAACTACAAATTTTTAAGACTTTAATGTCTACACGTGGTCTGTCTATGGCCCCCCTCCATGTCCAGGCTTTGAATATGATAGATGTTGAGTTTGGACGGCCACTCATATTGGGAAGGTCGAATAAAAAAGAACGACCGGTGGTGGATGCATGGAAAACATACATGGAGCATCTATATAAGTGCCCACAAAACACGAAAGATGCAAACTATGAACACGATCTTAAGGGGTGGACAGAAAACGCACGCCATTTACTCATAGAGCTTCTTTTTGAGATGTCAAAAGCATTGGAATTTGATTTTGATAAAGTCCTCCTTGAGCGCCAGGCGTATACGCCGCGGGGATACCATGATGATCAAAGTTTCCGCCTTTTTATGCAATACCAATTAGCCTCTTTATTTAGTGGAAAAAGTTCACTTTCTGTGCGCATAGAAAATCTTCCAGGCGAGCTCGAAAAAGTTTATCTACCAGAAACTCCTCCTCCACCGACTTAAACCGATAGTCTCTATCTCGGTATTTATGATACAGCGGAGCGGCTGGCCAATAAAATAGTTGAAAGTATAAGAATGAAAAATTTTTTAAAATGCCAACTCAGATGAAGATAACTGGTCGTACATCTACGATGACTCATGCATTTATAACATCAATTATTCCACATATAGAACCGACAGAGAAGCAAGTTAGAAAAAGTTTGGAAATCTTACACATATCATCTGACAACATAACTTGTGCTTATTGTGGTGATGCTGCTACAGAATGGGATCATTTAAGACCTCTTGTAAAAGATAAAAAACCAACTGGTTTTATCTCTGAAATACATAACCTTGTTCCCTCTTGTGGGAAATGTAATCAATCTAAAGGTAATAAATATTGGAAAGACTGGATAAAAAGTAAAGCTAAACAATCACCAAAGTCCAGAAGTATAAATAATCTTGACGAGCGTATCGAACGTTTGGAAAAGTATGAAAAGTGGGGTGAGGCACGCATTATCGATTTCGAAAATATTGTAAGCCCAGTTCTATGGGAGCAACACTGGAATAACAGACAAAGATTATTTGACCTAATGGAAAAGAGCCAAGAATTGGCTGCTGAGATTAAAAAGTTGATTCAATCCAAATTTGCATGATTATGGGATTAGAATTAGTAGCGGCTGGCCAATAAAATAGAAGAGGAGAAAAAACTGATTGTTACGGCCTGGAAGGCAGGAAAACATAATAGGGTCGGTGCCGGATACGGTCTTAAAATAAAAATACAAGACCGAGATAAGTACTTCAAAAAACATTGGAAGACCGTGAATTTGAAACTCGAAGGAAACACCGAACCAGTAGAAGTAAATGTTGATAAGCCCTCGTTCTGGAACTCTACTTGTCATGAACTTATTAGTAAGGAAATTGGTAAATGGCTTATGAAAAACGGATTTGCACCATGGCCAAAATACAACCCACCAAAATTAATTTTAGAACCTATGTCACATAATCGTTTTGTTGTAAATAAATCTGTAATCAAAGGATAGCTATGCCATTATTTGAGATAAGACAGCAATCGCTTAAACTGATTGAACGGAAAAATTTTGACTTAGAGAAGACACTTCAAACTCTGATAGAGAAGAACCTGGGTGCAGTGTTCAACTGCCAATTTGTGGCCTCGGAGTTTTCGACAGGTAAAAGTCATGCAGGTAGAATTGACACTTTAGCTTTGTCAGAAGAAAACAATCCTGTAATCATCGAGTATAAGAAAACGGAATCCTCTGAGCTAATAACGCAAAGCCTGTTCTACCTGCAATGGATACATGACCACCGGGGAGACTATGAAATTGCTGTGCAGAAAGCTGTCGGAAATAACGTCGAAGTCGACTGGTCGGATGTCAGAGTCATCTGTATTGCCTCCAACTATAAGAAATATGACCTCCATGCCGTTGAGGTAATGGGGGCGAACATAGAATTGTGGACATACAGGCTTTTCGATAACTCCACGTTGTATCTGGAAGAGGTATTTCACCGGAGTTACCAGCCAGCCACAACTTCAGATTTAAGCGGCAAAGACCCGGTAATGGTCGCTGCAGGTAAAAAGGCGGCCCTTACCAGAGCAACTGGCACATATACCTTTGAGGAACACTTGGAGGGAAAGTCTGAAAAGGTCAAGGACCTTGCAATGCAGATACAAGAATTTGTTATAGGTCTTGACCCCGCTATCGATGAAAATCCAAAGAAATTCTACGTTGTATACAAGATTTCTCAGAATATTGTTTGCATGGAGCTACGAAAACAAAAGATTACACTTTATATCAAGCTCGACCCTAAAAATCTGACAGGTCTTCCGTCTATTGCAAGAGACGTAACGGAAATAGGCCACTATGGAACGGGTGACTTGGAGATAACAGTAAAGAGTGAGAATGATTTTGAAACCGCAAAGCAATACATAGAAATGGCCTACAAAAGAGTCGGCGGATAATTAAAATATATGGCGGTTGGCCAATGAAATAGATGCGGAGATGTTTTAGGGTGGTGGTGCGAAACATCGCACCCTACGTGAATGTAAATTCGAAATGTGGGGACCCCCAAGACGTGGCTTGGAGGCTAAACGAAAAAGACCGCGGGTAAAACCCGCGGCTAAATAAACCGGATGTGGAGGTTCTTGATGCTGGATGCTCGATACTCGATGCTGGATTACGACAACTACTGGGGAGATGAGATCGAGGTCGATATTAACAATTTTATATTGTATCCCGGCGCGCCGGGACTCGGAATGGCAAACTAATGAGAAAACTGCGAAAGTCATTTATATTCGCCCTGGTCATTGCACTTCTTGGGGCTTTGCTCTTTTACAGCAGCAATAAAGAGACATTCAAGAGGGGTTTAGACAGGCTCCATATGGATATGAAAGGCTACGACGGCAGTAATCCCCTTACAATCCTGTCCACTCAACTGATAACAAGGCACTACAATATTCACACAAACCTTGATTTTGAACGTCTGGACTATTTCGAAAAGTTCTTCGAGGGCTTCTATAAATATTTTGACCGTGAGATATTCGAAATAAAACATCCCAAGCGTCTCGAAGTATTTCTCTTTGACGGCCCAAAATACTACGGGCCTTTCGCCAGGTATCTGACAGGGCCCAATTACACATCTTACGGTTTCTATATACCCTCCAGAGATATGATAGTTGTTAATGCCGATACCGGGCTTGGCACATTAACACACGAGCTGGCACATCATTTTACGGATTGCGGCTTCGACTACAGGCCGGTCGAATGGATCCGCGAGGGCATCGCCACATATTTCGAAAAGTTCATCGGTCATCTGGATGAAGACGGCAAACTGCACATCACGTTCGGATACTTCAGCAACGAGAGGTTGCCTCAAGCCAAAGAGATTATACACAAATTCACCTTCTCGCAATTGATAGGGCGGGGGGGATTTCCACAAGCCTTGATCCGCACGTTTGTAATGTTCCTTCATAAAAAAGGCAAATTTATAGAATTTGCACGGATTGCCGCAGCCGAATCAGTGGACGACCCGTTCGGCCTGGGCGCTCTTGAAAGGGTGTATAACAAACCGCTTGACGAAATCGAGGCCGAGTGGAAACAATGGGTACTCGAGCTGCCTATGGATGATGACATCTTTCTCGTTGATGCCGAATTCGTCAAGACCCACGCCGAATGGGAGAAGTGGTGGAGCCAAAACCGGCACAGGCTCTACTTTAGCCCCGAAGAACAGATTTACCGGGTAAAAGATGCGTATAAAAAATCTTCCGACCGGGGGACAGGTAAGTTCTGAGTTCTCGTTTGGTCGTGATAACACAGGGCACCAAGCATAAGAGAGGGGTCATTCTGGGTCCCGCGTGTCCCGATACCTCGGGGGCGCGCCGGGGTCCTCCAGCATCCAGCATCAAGCATCAAGCATCCAGAATCCAGCATCCAGCATCCAGCATCCAGCATCGAGAATCCAGCATCCAGCATCAAGAATCCAGCATCAAGCATCGAGCATCCAGCATCCAGCCAGCTACCTTCTGGAGTATTTCCCCATCAGCCGCCCCTCGGCGAGGATGTGCCCGTCCATAGCAGCTTCGACCTGGCCTTTGGTCGCACGGGCCGGCAGGTCCAGCATCGTGTCGAGGGCATAAATCTTGAAGAAATACCGGTGCGTGCCGCTCGGCGGAGCAGGGCCGCCGTAGCCGATTCTGCCGAAATCGGTCGTGCCATGCATAGCTCCGTTGGGCAGGGTCTCTTGGGGCAATACATTTTCTTCGAGGCTTGTAACATCGGCGCCGATGTTATAGACAACCCAGTGTACCCACGTGCCCATCGGGGCATCCGGGTCATCGTTAATCAATGCAATGCTCTTGGTCCCTTCCGGCACGCCCGTCCAGGCAAGCGGCGGAGAGATATTCCGGCCGTCGGCGGTGAATTCTGCTGGTATCATCTCGCCCTCGGCAAAGGCCGCGCTTGTTACTTTAATTTCCATCTTTTTCCCTTTCTCTTTTTTCGATTCGGCACCTTTCCGGGCTTCACAGGAACATAAAATAGCAGCTAATAACGGCAATATAACAGTTCTTTTCAACATGGCAAAGCCTTTCCTTTTTGTCTTGCCACAGAGAACACAGAGAACACAGAGAACACGGAGGAATAGTCATTCTGAGTCCCGATGTGTCCCCGAGGTATCGGGACACGCGGGACGAAGAATCTATTTTTATTTACTGCCGCAAAGCGGCCTCAAATCACTTTGTACCTATTCACCTTGAAAAGATTCTACGATAAAAATATCACTAAATTTCTTCGAATGGTGTATTGGGCTCAAGGGCCTTGATTTTATTTTTGGCATTATTCGTGTAATTGCTCCTGTCTGCTTGATGATATTCCTTATATGTGAATTGACCAACTAATTGTAAAACAAAACCGAAAATTATGATAAGCAGGGCGAATTTAGATATCAATATCTTTCGTTTAGCAATATTTGCTTTTTTGTTTGCTTCTTCGGCGTTTTCGGTATAGCAAACCAACTCAGAACCATCAGGCAGTAAAGTAAATAAAGGAGGACCATTAAAGTACAATATAACAACGCCTATTATATCAAGAAATAAGCCGATTGTTGCTACAATGCTTATCATTAATTTAGTTCCCCTAACTATTCTTATCCAGTCTTTATAAAACGCCAAATACAGTGCTAAGAGAAATTCTAAATTCTAAGCACGAAATCCGAGACAAATACGAATAACAAAATTCAAATAACCAAAACTGGATTCCCGCCTGCGCGGGAATGACAAAAGGTGGTGCGAAATATCGCACCCTACATTACTCGTCTTTTGGGGCAACCCGGCTTCGTCATGCGACTACGCCGCGGCAAGACTGTTAATCTTAATGAGTAGAATATACAAATTACGTACCGATGTCAAGTGCAATTTTCTTGATAATTAGATTCATTTTCTGTCCTCTGTCTTCTGTTCTCTGTGGCTGGATAATACTAGGTAGGGTATGTCCAGATAACACCAAACACGCTTGCACTATCTTGCTATTTGCAAAAAAAATAAAAAAATTTATCTCCTTAGCGCGCAAGCGGTTAGCGATTTTGCGCGACAAAAAAATCCCGATTTTTCGCATCAAACCTGCAAGTTTGTGCTAAGGGTGGAGGGACATGGTAATTTACAATTTTCGATTTTTTATTGACTATTGGAGTTGTAAAAGAACAAAAGCGCGGCGGCGCAAGCAGAAAGGAGACAGACAGAAAATGAAGAAAAGAACTAAAAGAACGTCGAACCCCGCAGGTCGGGATTTCGCGTTGCTCAACATCGAACATCCAACATCCAATGATGAAGTGGATCCCCGCTTCCGCGGGGATGACAGAGAATCCCGACAGGTCGGGACTTCGCTGCGCTCAGCTTGCGAAAATTGCGAACATTCCGTCCCGGCCGGCGGGTTGACAGAACTTACTCTTATCTGCAACCACAAGGCC
>CAZLWL010000036.1:0-21917 GCA_964563335.1 uncultured Pirellulales bacterium | reverse complement strand
CCAAGTTCTGCTTCTCTTGCTGTGATTTGTGCCATAGCCTTACTGTATTCTTTGTCGTACTTTTTACGAAGAGCATCGGCTTCAGAGAGGTTTTTGTTGACTTGCGCTTTCACTTCCATGCGGCGGGCACTGAAATCAGCCAACTTTTTATTCAATTCTGCACGAGCTTGTAAATCAGTAGCATCGGCTGCTTCCAGGGCCGCTTCGACTTTGGAAATGCCAATTTTACCTTCACTTACATACATGAACGGCAGATCTGAACGGTTAGCCATGACGGAAAATTTCGAATGAGTTTTCGAGATTTCGACACGATCATTTGCCGGCTCCAGGACCCGACCATACCTGCTACATCCTGAGACGAGCAACATGAGAATCAAATATGTGCTTACCCTTACCAAACGTTGAGCAATCCGCCTCTTTTTTATGTCCACCATTTTCTGTCTCCTAAGTTACAGTTACGAATTTCAATGTGCCTCCCATCGCCATTCAACGGGCCCGGCACTGGTTCTTTCGTCATAATGAAAGAGCCACTTTAAGAGGTAGAGGCAATTTTTGGGGTTTTTCCGGGAAATGGATGGGTCGTGGCCAAAAAAAGACATGCTTTAGAGCGTGGTGGCGAATGGGGTTAGCTCATTTGTTTTTTTGGGTCCAGACCGGCGGGGGGGATTGGTGTATTTGCTGGGTCCAGCGGTACGCGCCTTTGGCAAATTCGACGGTGTCCTGTTGTATTTTGGCGATTTTGACACCGTGTATCACGTCTCCTTCGTAAAGTATCTTATCGTCAATCACAACAGAGGAGCCCTGGAGGGTGTAAAGTATGGCCGTTACGAGGCCGCGCGTGGCCTTGGGTGGAGCTGTGCGTTCGGGTTCCTGTTCGAGGCCCATGCTTTTTCTCAGTTGCTTTTCAATCCTGGACCTGGAGGCAAGCTGACCGGTCAGCTTCTCGACACGGCGCTGGAGGATGGCGATTTGCACATCCGTCTGTCCGAGTTTCGCCCGCGTGCGGCTGAGTTGAAGCTGCAGAGCTATGATTCTGTTTTCGGCTGCGTTATATTCCCTGGCGGTCTTAAAGCCGTAGTTTATGATCAATATGATTGCGATTCCGGCGGCTAAGATTCTGATTACCATGCCTGTTCTGGTTGTCATAAAGTCCTCATTTCGTGTTCAACGTACCGGCCCATCCCTTTCGCCCATTCGGCTGCGCTCCCCGCTTCGCTCTAAACGGCTTCGCAGGGCAAGCAGGGCAGGCTCTGCGGCCCCGGGTCCCCTTCGGCTGCGCTCAGGACAAGCTTGCCCGGGACAGGCTCTAGGGCTGCCACCCGACCGGCCGCTTTTTTTGTATTTCAACTTGCCAGCGGGATTCTTGTTGTCTTTCTTTATTTCGTCAACTATTTCGTCCGGGTTAATGATTTCCTGGGAAACGACAGGTCATTTTTCACGCAACTGTTTAAGCGTTTCCTCTGTAGCCCGCCGTGTGCATGTCATGTTTGTAGGTGCGGAAAATTAGGCGTGGTTCAATTTTGGGTGGCAACCTCAAGCGCAGCTTGGGGATGGTAAACCTCCAGACCCGTCCTCCGTCCCGATGTCATCGTGACGAAGGATGAATCGGATTTGCCGCTGCCACACGCTATGGAACCAAAAATCAACCCGCTGGGACGCGGCCCCGCCGCGGCTGATGTTACCCAGAATCTGACTTATTTGAACCATGCGGAAAATTAGGCGTTTGGGCTGTCCGAAGGGCTGGGCGGAGCTAACCCGGATATTTCACCGCAGAGAGCGCTGAGTCCCGACAAGTCGGGATATATTAAAGAAGTATTGCGTATCGTGTATTGCGTATTGCGAATCCCGGCGCGCCGGGACATCACGCACGACGCATCACACACTATGGCCGGAACCGGGGTTTGCGACTCGTGCTACGTAGCGGAGCTACTTCGCAGAGTAGTGACGGCAACACTTTGTTACTTGCGATAAGCACTACAATTTTACATAACCTGAATTTGCTGGTTACACAGGAAGATTACTAAAAAACTTAATAGCTAACAGGCATTGCAGTGTACTGTATAGCAGTATACTGCAATAATATCTTTTTACATAAGTCATCCCAACTTGTCTGTCCTGAGCAAAGTCGAAGGTGTCGGGACTCTGCGGTCTCCCAGCTACGCTACTCGTCTCGGCGGAGCCGGGTCGCCGCAGTCGGAAAGGCTACGCCGACAGCGAGCTGCGACCTCAGCGGTGAGAAATGCAGGTTAGTTTTGTTTCTGCCGTTATTGAACCGGTACACAGGCCGGGTTGAATGGGTCCGCAACGCAATCGATGAGCCAGTTTGCGGCCATTAATGCAAAATCGAGCAAATCGAACCTGCAATCATTGTTAATGTCACCGATGAGTTCGTATAGACAGCCCTTCAAGCCCAGGTTGTGGTCCCAGCCCGCCGCGATGGTGGTAAAGTAGCTATTAGGGTCGGGGACATTGCACTGGCCATACTCATTGCTTCCCCAGGCGACAATCGAACCCATTTGAGCGGCTTGTGCCGACGGAGAACCGAATGTTAGGACCGCCAAAACAATACTCAAAATTGCTTCTCTCATGTCCTGATTCCTCCTTACATGCTCAAACTGACCGTCCCGATACATCGGGACGTTCAGTTTTCGAGTTGTTAATTGTTAGTTTTTAGTTCTTAGTTGGTTGAAGCCCCGATATATCGGGGAGACTGTTTTAAGTTCTTATATTACAAGTAATTAAACGATATCCCGGCGCGCCGGGATTCAAATCGGTCAGTCTATGAGCATTATAATCTTTATTTACCGGTGGTGCAAGAAAAAAAACAGAATTTTCCCTTTTAGGCCGGATATTTCACCGCCGTGCTCCGGCCTGTCTCGGTCCGGCAGTCCTGCCGGAACGGGCAGGCTCCGCCCGGACGGAAGGAAAATAGTTTGACAGCAGCGAGGTATGCAAATTAGAATCGTGCTGATGTTTTTATAGGATTGCCGGAATGTTGAAAGGGGGTGCCGTAATGGATAGAAGAACGTTTATGACAACGGGCTTAGCTGCGGGAGCGGCGATTTCGGCGGGTGCATTTGGGAGCCAACGTGCGGGTGCCGAGCCGGCTGAATCATCGAAGAAGGGGAAATTCAAGCTGAAGTATGCGCCGCATTTCGGGATGTTTCGCAATCACGCCGGTGATGACTCGATAAACCAGTTGAAGTTTATGGCTGACGAGGGCTTTACTGCGGCCGAAGACAACGGGATGATGGAAAGACCCAAACAATCGCAGGAAAAGATAGCCAGCCAGATGAGCCGGTTGGGAATGACGATGGGTGTGTTTGTGGGGTGCGCGCATTGGGGGCAGAAGACATTTGTAAGACGCTACAAGACCGTACGTAAAATGTTAGTCAAGGAGATGAAAGCGGCTGTGGAGGTAGCCAGGCGGGTCAACGCCAGGTGGTGCACCGTCTTGTTAGATTCGTATGACGATGGACTGGAGTGGGACTACCAGACGGCCAATGCGATTGATAATCTTAAAGCGTGTGCCGAGGTGTGTGAGCCGTCGGGACTCGTGATGGTGTTAGAGCCTTTGAATCCGTGGCGGGACCATCCGGGTATGTTTCTGACGAGGATACCACAGGCGTATCAGATTTGCCGGGCGGTGGGCAGCCCATCATGCAAAATCTTAGACGACCTGTATCATCAACAGATCACCGAAGGTAATTTGATTCCCAACATGGATTTGGCCTGGGACGAGATTGGTTATTTTCAGATGGGTGATAATCCCGGGCGGTGCGAACCGACCACCGGAGAGATCAACTATAAGAATATTTTCAAGCACATATATGAAAAGGGTTTCAAGGGTGTTCTCGGTATGGAGCACGGCAATAGTGAAGGCGGCAAAGGAGGCGAGCGGGCCGTGATAGAGGCCTACCGTGAGTGTGACAACTTTTAGCAGGCGTTGATCTATAGAAAAACGTTCTGGACGTCAATTGGGCAAGGAGTTTGACGATGAACAACAATATTTCGAGGAGAGATTTTGTAAAAACAAGTGCCGTGGTATCAGCGGCGACGATGCTTTCGGGGACGGGCGGTGTGTTCGCTGCCGGGTCGGATAAGATACGCGTCGGTGTGATAGGCTGCGGGGGTCGCGGTACGGGGGCGGCGATGGACTGCGTGAGGTCTTCGCCGAATGTGGAGATAGTGGCCATGGCCGATATGTTCGCGGACCGGCTCGACAGTTCACTCGCGGAGCTTAGCAGGGAAGTCGATGATAAGGTGTCGGTAACGGGCGAGACAAGTTTTACGGGGTTTGACGCATACGAAAAGGTGATAGCCTGTGACATCGATATGGTGATATTGGCGACGCCACCGGGCTTTCGGCCCATGCACCTAAAATCGGCAGTCGAAGCGGGCAAACATGTCTTTATGGAAAAGCCGGTGGCAGTGGACCCTGTAGGTATTCGTTCGGTAATTGCCTCGTCCCAACTGGCAAAAGAAAAAGGACTGGCGATTGTGGCCGGGACGCAGCGACGGCATCAGAATCATTACCGCGAGATAATGAAGCGAATTCATAAGGGAGACATCGGCCGGATTGTAGGGGGTGAGTGTTACTGGAATGACGAAGGATGGGATGGGCCGGGAGAGAAACCGGAGGGAATGTCTGGTATGGAATGGCAGATTCGCAGTTGGTTCCACTTTACGTGGCTTTGCGGGGACGAAATTGTCGAGCAACACGTTCACAATATCGATGTGATGAACTGGGCGATCGGTGCTCATCCGATTCAGGCGACGGGGATGGGCGGCAGAGAAGTTCGCGGCGGCAAAGGCAATATCTACGACCATTTCGCCGTTGATTTTGAATATCCGAACGGTGTTCACGTTTTGAGTATGTGTCGGCATATGGACGGATGCACCGGCCGCGTATCGGAAAGAATCATGGGTACGGCCGGCTGGGCCTACACAGATGGAGGCGATGGTTTTATCGAGGGGCGAAATCCATACAGGTATGACGGCCAAGATGTTAATCCTTATGAGCAGGAGCATGCCGACCTTATCGAGAGCATTCGGGCCGGGGAGCCGCTCAACGAAGGCCGACAAGTTGCCGAGAGTACGCTGACGGGGATAATGGGGCGGATGAGCGCTTATACCGGCAGGGCGTTGAAATGGGACTGGGTTATGAACGCTTCGGAACTGGACCTTTCGCCCGAGAAGTATGAAATGTGCGATTTGCCGGTCAGACCGATAGCTGTTCCCGGCAAGACGGAACTTGTTTAGTATCTGGTAAATGGTAATTGGTAACTGGCCGTTCGTAGGCAGTAGGGATTATATATCGCCCCTTCAGGGCTTTTAATTGGGGGGACGATCTGATACCCAGGGCTTCGCTACACCTTGGGCTGTATTATTTCGCCCCTTCAGGGCTTGTTTTATATCATTGACGCTCCAAGTCTCAGGGCGTTGCCTTAGGCTGTATTGTTTCGCCCCTTCAGGGCGGATTCGTTTCAGGAGTTGAATAATTCGTCGGCGTAGTCGTCGCCGAGGTGTTTGGCATAGTATTCTTCGACGAAATCTCCACCCTCTTTCTGTAAATTGGCCATTGATGCGTATGCGCCTGTCCTGGCCGGGAAGATAACCATAATACATACCGCGGCGTTTAAGAAAGAGTGTGCGGGTTTGCCGTTTCGCCGTAAGAGCTTGTTTTCAAAGTAGTTATAAGGATTTCTGTGTGTTTTGCAAGACCGGCCAGGCATCAGGCAGCTATACTGCCGCCGAATCAGCTACAGGTGAGCCCTGAAGACGGCCAGATTTCACGACAAAACGGGTCTTTATATCATCAGAAATAATTTTTATAAATGTTGACACGGGGTATATTTAGGTTATAATCATTTCTGTTGAAATGGTTTGTACCGTTAGTGTGAGGGTGCGCAAATGCGTTATAGAGGATGTATCAGCCGTGCATACGCGTAGTGGTAAAAGGCGCTATGCGGATGCACATTTGCGCCGGAAGCGGCGCAAGAGCGTGTATGAATACTTTCAGGGAACCTGCGGACGAAGCGTTCATCGCGGGAGGGCAGTGGTAATGCCCTGATAAGCGATAAAATGCGGTTGACTTCAAGAGGCACTAAATGCCCTGCGAAGCCTGATTCGAGTGCGATGAGTCTAAGTGGGAACCTGAAGGTTTCCACTTTTTTGTTTTGGCTGTAGGAAAATGGAAAAATGAGCCAGGAATTACTGAGAATTGTTGACAATATCGCCCGTGACAAGAATATCGACAAGGAATCGATATTCCAGGACTTGGAGGCTGCGATGGCCTCGGCTACGAGAAAACACTTCGGCGATCCGAACATTGAGGTGGCTGTGAACATTGACCGGGCGACGGGCGAAATCAGCGTCTATAAGGACGATGTGCAAGTCGACATTCGTGATTTGGGACGAATCCCCGCCCAGACGGCCAAGCAGGTAATGATACAGAAAATAAGGGCGGATGAGAGAGACAGTATTTTCGCCGACTTTGTCCAGAGAAAGGGCGAAATCGTCAACGGCATAGCAGGCCGGTATGAAAGCGGCACACTGATTGTAAGCCTTGACAATCGCACGGAGGGATTCATGCCGAAATGCGAGCAGATAAGCGGAGAAGTTAATCACCCGGGCGAGAGGATTCGATGCCTGATTCTTAACGTTCGAGAAGCCTCGAGCCAGGTAAAAATAATTCTTTCACGTACACATCCCGATTTTATCAAGAAGCTCTTCGAGCTGGAGGTGCCTGAGGTAGCGGAAGGCATTATTGAGATAAAGTCTCTTGCGCGGGAAGCGGGGTACCGAACAAAGATCTCCGTGCTTTCGCACGACGACAAGGTCGATGCGGTTGGTGCGTGTGTGGGTGTGAGGGGAAGCAGGATCAGAAGTATAGTAGATGAGTTGGGCGGAGAGAAGATAGACATTGTCAGATGGAGCGACTCCTCGCAGGTTCTCATTGCAAATGCGCTGATGCCGGCAAAGGCCAGCGAGATCGCACTGTGCTTTGAACTGGGTCGTGCTACCGTTGTGGTCAGCGAGGACCAGCTTAGCCTTGCTATAGGAAAGCACGGCCAAAACGTACGTCTTGCGGCGAGGCTGACAGGTTGGGATGTCGATATACTGACGCCTGAAGAATATAACAAGGAAGTGGAATGTCTGGCGGCCAGTCTGAAGAACGTTGAAGAAGTTGACGATACTTTTGTTGATAAACTTCTGGCATTGGGAATCATTAGTGTGCTGGATTTGGAGGAGGTGGGAACGGAGCCTTTAGTGAAGGAACTGGAGCTTGATGAGAAGTTGGCCCGGAAGATAGTTGTCGCTGCCAGTGAAGAGGCCAGGAGGATGGCTTCGGAGAAGAGCAGGAAGCAGGCTGAAGACATCATGTACCGGGAGCGGCAGGAACAAGAACGCCTTGGGGCCGAAGAAGGCCTGGAAGGGCAACAGTGAGGTTTCGGTGTTAAAGCGGACAAGGTATCCGCGATTGTAGGAAAATTGATTTGGCTAAAACTACGACAAGAGCACACATCCTGGCCAAGGAATTGGGCGTAAAGAGCAAGGCCATTGTTGAGAAGTGTCAGGCCGAAGGTCTGGACGTCAGGAATCACATGTCCACCATTTCCGCCGGGCTTGCGGCCACCATTCGGGAATGGTTCAGCGAAGGTGAACATGGTACCACGGTGGAGACGACCGAGAAGGTCGATTTGAAAAAGGTTCGTGTGCGTAAGAAGCGCAAAAAGGCCGTAAAGAAAGGCGAACCTGCTGCCCAGGTCCAAGAAGCGCCGGAAGGTTTGGCTGTTGCTGAAGGAGAAGCGGAAACGGCAGTTGAGGTGGTTGAAGCCAAGGCGAAACCCAAGGCCAAGGCCAAGGCCAAGGCGAAACCCAAGGCGAAGGCCAAAGCCAAGGCCAAGGCGAAACCCAAGGTCGAGCCTAAGCCCGAGCGAATAGTACCTGCGGGTCCGATGCTTGAAAAACCAAAGCCTGCTAAACTGGCCGGCCCCAAGGTAGTCCGGGTGGAAAAGGTCGAGCCTCACGAGGTTAGGCCGCGAAGACCAAGACCACCGATACCGGCCAGACCGGCCAGGCCGAGATACGATGAGCCTATCTCAGAACCACTCATTGCACCCGGTACGGAAATACCAGGCTTAACGAAAGGCAAAAGAAGTGTCAAAGAGAAGACCCGCGGGCGTCGTAAAGACCAGGAGGTCGTAAGTGAGGAGGCGAAAAGGGCCAGGCTTTTCAGCAGAAGAATGCGTGCGAAGGATTTCGAGGAAAGGCAAGCTCGGCTGGCTGCTGCGAGGGGCGAAACCCTCCGGTCAAGGCCGGTGCGGCACATTGACACCGGACAGCCATCCGAAGTTGTACCTGTGGAAAGACCCGAAAAGGCAATAATAAGTGAGCCGATAACTGTGAAGGACCTTTCAGCGGTGTTAGCGGTTAAAGCAGGTGACATAATTGGGAAACTGATGGGCCAGGGCGTGATGGCAACGGCCAATCAGGTCATTGCAACGGATGTGGCTGAGATTGTTGCGCTGGACTTCGGCACGGAGTTGATTGTCGAACTGAAGCAGACGTTGCAGACACAGATAGAGGCTGAATTTGAGTCCAGAGAACGCAAGAATCCTCAAAGGCGTCCACCTGTTGTTACTATGCTCGGGCATGTTGACCACGGCAAGACGAGCCTGCTGGATCGCATCAGGTCAACGAGTGTGGCCAAAGGCGAAGCAGGCGGGATAACACAGCATACGGGGGCGTATCAGGTCGAATGGAAGGGCCACAAGGTTACTTTTTTGGATACGCCCGGTCATGAGGCATTTACCGCTATGCGTGCAAGGGGCGCCAACGTGACGGACATCGTCGTGCTGGTGGTGGCTGCCGACGATGGTGTCATGCCCCAGACGGTTGAAGCGATTCACCACGCCGAGGCGGCGAACGTTGACATGATAGTCGCACTTAACAAAATTGACCTGGCCGGCGTGGATGTCAATCGTGTGTATGGTCAGTTGGCCGAACACGGACTGACGCCGACGGAGTGGGGGGGCGAAGTCGAGGTGGTCAAAACCAGCGCGCTGACCGGCGAAGGTATAGAGGATTTGATTGAGCATCTCGACTACATTGCCGAGCTGAGCCAGTTCAAGGCCGATTCGGAGATTCCCGCAACGGGGTGGGTTATCGAGGCGAAGATGACACCGACGCAGGGCGCGGTGGCGATTATTCTGGTTAAGGAAGGTGTGGTCAGGAAGGGGGATATAGTTCTGGTGGGCGCCGGATACGGGAGGATTCGAACATTAAAGGACAGTCGCGGCAAAACTACTAAAGAAGCCACGAGTTCAATGCCGGCGGAGATTTCGGGTCTTAGCGATGTCCCACAGGCCGGTGACAAGTTCTTCTGCCTGGACGATATCAACAAGGCAAAGGAAGCCGCCGAACAGAACAAGATGCGAACAAGAGAGAGGTCGCTCGCTCGTCGCACACATATTACTCTCGATAATTTGTTCAGCCAGATTGAAGCCGGTAACATCAAGGAGTTGAATCTTATTATAAAGGCCGATGTGCAGGGCTCCGTGGATGTACTGACAAAATATCTCAACGAGCTGAGTACGGATGAGGTGAGGATCAAGATTTTGCACGCGGCGGTGGGCGGAATCAGCAAAGGCGACGTTGTGTTAGCGGATGCCTCCGGGGCGATTGTCATCGGCTTTAACGTTGTGCCGGAGGACAGGGTGAGGGTAATCGCGGAGTCAAGCGGAGTCGATATAAGATTATACAATGTAATTTACAGGATAACCGAGGACCTCAGGGACGCGATGACCGGCTTGCTTGAGCCTGAATTCGAAGAAAATGAACTTGGAAGGGTGGTTGTCAGAAATATCTTTAAGATTTCGGGCCTCGGCACAGTTGCGGGGTGCTACGTGAACAGTGGTGTCATAAACAAGAGCGCCAAAGTGAAGCTCGTACGCGACAACATCGTCATAAAGGACAAGTGCTCCATTGAGTCTCTTCGGCATTTCAAGGATGATGTTCGTGAGGTAAAGGCGGGCCTGGAATGCGGAATTAGGATAGCCGGCTTTGACGATGTCAAGATTGACGACGTTTTGGAGGCGTACGAGATTGTCGAGGTCGCCAGAACACTTTGATAGTCGTTAGTGAATAGTCGTTAGTATTTAGCTGTTGGTAACCCATTTCACAAATAATGGATAGTGGATTGGGATTGGGATGCCGTCGAGAAGGCAGGAAAAAATAGCTCGCGTCGTGCGGGAATCAGTCAGTGATACGATTGCCAACCGGCTCAATGACCCGCGGATTGAGGGCTTTGTCAGTGTTACAGAGGTTGACATGTCCCCTGATTTGCGCAATGCCTACGTTTTTCTGAGCGTCATGGCCGCCGGCGACACTGCCCGGCGAAAGACGTTTACCGCCATTGAGCACGCGACAAAGCACATACAGGCGAGGCTGAGCCACAAAATAACTTCGAAGTTCTGCCCGCGTTTGCATTTTCGTGAGGATACCAAGATAAAAAATACTCTCGAAACACTAAGAATGATCGATGAGGCCACAAAGGAGATAGAGGAAAAGGACGTCCAGCGGCCCGAAGATGAAGATTTACAATAACAGTTCATTTGCAATGAGAAGTCTATGAAAGATAGTAGAACGTACGGTCAGAAAATAGGGAAACTGTTCCGTTCACTAAAACAAAAGTATGCCGAAGTCAAAAGAATGGAGTTTGACGACCCTGCCTATGCGCTGGTTTATGCCATTGTCAGCGAACGCACACGGGCCTCGACGGCAAAGACCATAGTGAGGAGAATGGAGAGGCATTTTGTTGATTTAAACGATTTGCGTGTCGCCAGAACAGAGGAAATCCTTGACATATTAGGCGCTTCCGGTGAGGATTCCCGCAAGACTGCGTCTGTGCTGACGCAGGTTTTGAATTCGATCTATAACAAGTATAACATGGTCAGCTTAGCGGCGCTCAAGGAAGTCGGCAAAAGGCGGGCCAGAAAGCGACTCGAAAAGCTTGAAGGTCTGAGCAGGTTTGCCCTTAACTACTGCGTTCTTACGGCATTGCGTGGCCATTCGATTCCGCTCACACGGAAAATGATTGAATATCTAAAGGCCGGCGAATTAGTCCATCCTGATGCGACCGACGATGAGATAGAGGGCTTTCTCAAGCGACAGATTACCGCGGCCAATACATACAAATTTTACTCGCTTTTAAGGCAGGAAAGCGAGAAAGCCAAGAGAGCAAGAGCAGCCGGGAAAAGGGTAAAGAAGGCTGCCAAGAAAACGCAGTAAGAAAACCGCCGGAACCAGAAAATCTTAGCCAAAGGAGAGACTTTGTCAGAAAAGGTATTAAAATTAGGTATTCCGAAAGGCAGTCTTCAGGAGGCGACCTTTGATCTTCTTGCAAAGGCGGGCTTCAAGATTTCCGACTATGAAAGGAGCTATTTCCCCCGGATTGATGACGATGCAATCCGACTGATTATGCTGCGTGCGCAGGAGATGAGCCGATACGTTGCCGACGGCGTGCTTGATGCCGGTTTCACCGGTTACGATTGGATAGTGGAAAATGACTCCGATGTTCATGAGGTCTGCGAGCTGCTGTACAGCAAGGCCACCAGTAACCCGGCGCGCTGGGTGCTGGCGGTACCGAACGAATCGAATGTCCAGGAACCCAAAGACCTGCAAGGCGGGATAATCGCCACCGAACTGGTTAACGCCACGCGGAAATATTTCGAAGCCAAAAAGATAGACGTCAAGGTGGAATTCAGTTGGGGCGCGACCGAGGTAAAGGCCCGTCTTGTGGACGGTATCGTGGAACTGACCGAGACGGGTTCAACGCTGCGGGCCAACAACTTAAGAATCGTTGATACCGTGATGACTTCCACGACAAGGTTCATCGCGAACAAGCAGGCATGGAAGGACAAGTTCAAACGGGAAAAGATAGAAAACATTGCTATCCTGCTTAACGCTGCGATTGACGCCAAGACGAGGGTGGGAATGAAGATGAACATAAAGAAGTCTGACCTTGACAAGCTATTAAAGATTTTGCCGGCGGAGAAAAGCCCAACAGTTTCGCCGCTGGCCGAAGCCGACTATGTTGCCGTAGAGATAATCATTGAAGATAAGGTCGAGCGTCGTTTGATACCTGAATTGAAGCGTGCCGGAGCATCGTCAATTATCACTTATCCGTTAAACAAGGTTATTCATTAAATAGTGTTTAGTGAATAGTCGATAGAAAGTGTTTTTGAGGATGCAAGAATGTCAGGACACTCGCACTGGGCGGGAATAAAGTATAAGAAGGCGGCCAATGATGCCAAGCGGGGAAGGATATGGAGCAAGATTGCCCGGTCGATAATAGTTGCGGCCAAGACCGGCGGCGGTGACCCGGCTCAGAACCTTACGCTTCGGTACGCAATAGATAAGGGCAAAGCCGCCAACATGCCCAAGGACACAATCGCAAAGGCCGTCAAAAAAGGCACCGGCGAACTCGGCGCCGTCAGCTATGAGGACGTGCTTTACGAGGGTTATGCCCCGGGTGGCATAGCTATTATGATGGATGGTCTCACCGACAACCGCAACCGCACCGGCCCTGAGATAAAGAAGATATTCGAAAAGCGCGGCGGCTCGCTCGGCGCAAGCGGCTGTGTTGGTTGGATGTTCAGTAAGAAAGGGCTTATTACCGTCAGGACGGACGCCATTGAGGAAAACGACCTGATGGAAATCGCCCTGACAGCCGGCGCCGATGACATGGAAACAGTCGGCCAGGTTTACGAACTGACCTGTGATCCTGCCGCCTATGAACAACTCAAAGAAACTCTCAGCGAAAAAGACGTCCCCACCGAGGTCGCCGAGATATCAATGGTTCCGCAGAATACCGTACCCGTAAACGATGTTGACACAGCAAAGAAGGTTCTGGGCCTGATGGACGAATTCGAAGACCACGAAGATGTTCAGAATGTCTATGCCAACTTCGACATTCCCGATGAAATAGTCAAACAGGTCGAGAGCTGATCTTGCTGACGATGGCGATCGGGTTATTGCGGGATAAGAAGGGCGGTGGGCTTAACTTGGGCCTATATTGTTCCACCCCTTTGAGGCTTCGGGCGAAAAACCGCGGGTAAAACCCGCGGCTAAATATTCTTTAAGTAAAGTGGTGCGAAATATCGCACTCTACACGACTGTGGTCTGATGGCCAAAAAGGTTCCTGACCCCCTTTAATTGCCCAGATGGGCTATTCGCTCCCTGGCTGAGGCATACCTGCTCTGGCCGAGTCGGCTGAACATTTCGCGGCCGGGATACATTCTGCGAAACTGGGCGCGGTAGCTGTCCTCGATTTGCACGGCTTTTTCGTAGTGGGTAAGAGCGGTTTTTTTATTGCCTAACCGCTCGGCGATTTTGCCGAGCTCAAATTGCAGCATGCCCTTGCCCGGATAACGCCGGGCGGCTTCGAGGCCTGAGTCATAAGCCTTTTGAAGCCACTGGCGCGTGTGGTCGGAAGTCGAGAACATTGCGAGCGATTGATACACTGTCATCAGCTTTTCGTAGTTCTTGAAGTCGGCTTTGTCGCGCTGAGTTGCCGCATTAAAATAATGTGCCGCCTGTGTCAACATAACGGCTTGCTTACCCGGAATTTGGTTGTAATGCTGCAGGTGGAATCTTCCGCCCAGGTTGAGGAGGGCGGGATTGAGTCTGTCATCGGCTGCGGCTGCTGCCAAAAGGTGCGCCGCAAGGTTTGGATTCCGCAGCGCCTGCTGAGTCCTGGCGCTGGCTTTAACCGGCGGCACAAACGCACAACTGCAATATACCCACACGACAACTATCGCTGCTGCTATTGCTGTTATTCGTACCGCAAAGCCGGGACTGAAAACAAAGCGTCGGTATCCGTTGCTCTGGAAACCGACGGCCCCAAGACAGGCTGTCATTACCCAAAAGCACGTCAAGACGCCCGGCTCAAATATGGCGAAGTCTATAAGATTGTGAATAAGAACCGCAACAATGCCGCAGAAGATGGCTGCTCGGGCGGCGTTATCATGGTGGTGGCAGGTGATGCAGGATTTCTCTTCGCTCAGCCACAGGAGCAAAAAAGGTATGCTAAAGGTAATTGCGGGTATAACGTATAGAGTAAGCATGACGGAGACTTTTACCATAAACGTGTCGCCAAGGTTGTCGGCCGTGACTATCGGCCTGAGAGCAAGGAGTGTTACGAGTATGGAAACGAGGGCTGCGCCTGCCAAAGCTCTGAATGGCTTATCGTTTGTCTGCCGCATGGGCGGATCTGTGGTTGTTGGGACGAAAATGGTTTTGCAAAGTACGCCACCGAAAGCCGCCACGAAACCGATGAGGCCCAAGGGCCCGTATTGAGTAAGGACCGTTAAAACAAAGTTGTGCGGGTCCCTTACCGACTCCAGTGCCTGCGGCAGTTTGTAATGCGTGTAGTAGGTGGCAAAATTGCCGCCGCCGACGCCTGTGAGGGGCCTGGCGGCGTACATCTTAGCAGAACAGACCCAGTATTGCCATCTTACGAGCATCGAGTTACCGCCGGGCAGATAGCCGTGAGATACGCCATACCATACCACGGCCGCCAGTCCCGCAACGACGGCCGTCAGGCAAAGTGCAAATACAGTTTTTTTGTGTACCCGGAGCCAACCACCAAACATTAGATATGCGGCCAGGAAACCTGCTGAAACGGCCGATGCGATAATTGCGCCTTTACTGTGAGTGATGATTAAGCCGGCGGTAACGACTGCCGCCACAATTGTACATAATACAAGGGGGACATGAGAAGATTCTTTGAGGCGGTTTTTGAATTTCTCTATGAACAAGCCGATTGCCGCAAACGTTGCAAGGATGGCGAAAGAGCCTGCAGAATTGCCCGTCGTGAAGAAACCCCGAATGTCTTTGGAATACAGTCTGTGCTCATAAAGCATGTGCTGAAACGAGTTTGGTTCGAAACCTGCGCGTGCGATATGGTCCTGTGGGTCTCTTTCATAGTCCTCAATCATGTACTGATTACTTGCCAGAAGCTGGTCGAAACACTGAAAGGTGCCTGCTGCTCCCAACGCGACAACCACAAAGAGGACCAATCTTATTTTTGCCGGCGAATCCAGTATCTGAATTAGCAGCAGCGCCATCAGTATCGGCCCGATGAGCGTTACCATATCAGTAATCGCCGTCCTTTTATTCGATGCGGCCCAAATGCCGATGACACCGGCTATTAAGAAAATGGCAAGGCCAATCTCAATTCCGCTGAAGCGGTAAGAGGGCCTGGCACATAGAAACATCCCAACGCACCACGCAATTGCCGCCAGGATCAGTACGGTCGAAATAGCCAGGCTGAACCCGTCATTACCCAAAATTCGATTAGGAGTGTTGAGCTGTACTATGTGCGGATTCTCAGGGTAGGTGGCCCTTAGAGCTAATACACAAAGGCAGAGCATCAGGAGCACGTATTCGAGCCACCTAAGCGATTTGGATTTACTGGTGTCAGAACCGATTTGCATAGCTGGTTTCTCGTTAATAGTTTCAGCATGGGCAGGTTTCCTGTCCATCCTACCAGGGATTCTGAGAGAGCCCGGTAGGCTGGTAGGATGGGTCCCGACATGTCGGGATTGCCCATGCTGTTTCTTCAGTTTCCGGTCGTTTCGAGTATGGCGATTATAGCCAATATCATCACCGTCTGGGCGAATATCAAAACTGCGCCTATCAGACCAACGTCCTTCAGGAAAATTGCACCGACACATGTGCATATCGTTGCCAGATACAACGTCAGGGCAGTTTGGGTATCGTTCAGGCCGCGGCGTTTCAGTCGGTGGGAGAAATGCTGTGTATCACCCACGAAGGGGCTTTTGCCCTGCCTGAGGCGCAAGAACGTAACGCTGATAAAATCGTACAGGGGAACCGCCATTACCACGAGCGGCATGAAAACGGCATATAGTCCGCCGCCTTGTCCTTCGTGGTAGTAGGTTGTGCGCAGCGTCAGGAGGGCGACAAAAAAACCGACCACAAGTGAGCCCGAATCGCCCATGAAAATCTTAGCAGGTGGGAAGTTGAACAGGAGGAATCCACAAAGGCTGCCGACAAAGACCAGTGCCATGGCGCCGACGAATACCTGTCCGCTAAGCGCAGCGGCGACAAACAGGACCGCCGAGGTAATGACCGCGATGCCTGCGCTAAGGCCATCCATATTGTCAAGGAAGTTGAAGGCGTTGATAATCAGTACTATCCAAACGGCGGAAAGTGCGGTGGTGACGACCCTGTTTTGAATAAAGAACTCCAGCCGAATGTCGGCGAATAGGGCTACACTTATCGCCGCGGCAAATTGGACTGTCAGCTTGATGCCCGGCCCCAGGTGCTTCTTGTCGTCCCACAAACCGACCAGATGCAGTGCCAATGCCACCGCCATCACAATTATGAGGCCGCCTACCTTGTCGAGGAAACCTTCGGCGTGGACCGTAACCGCTTCGCCCAGCCAGTCGGCAAAGCCCGGCGCGACGAGGAATTTAACTGCACAGGTCCCGCCAAGCACGAACAAGGCCATCGTCCAGTAAACCGCTATTCCGCCGCCTAACGGCACAATCGAATCGTGAAATCTGTCTTCGACAGGCCGGGCGACAAAGCCGGTTCGTAGGGCAAGTTTTCTGACGACAGCGGTTAAAACCGCTGAGGTCAGAAAAGACCCAGCCAATAAACCTACTGCCAGTATTGCTAACGTTTGAATCGCTCAATCTCCTTGTTTAGCCGTTAGTATATAGTCGTCAGTATTTAGTCTTGTTCTTGATAAATTTGTATGACTTTTTAATTCGAAACGGCATTATTGACCTTATTCAATAGAATTGGTAAATGTCCAGGATTCTTCCGAATATACAATCTAAAATCAAAAAAGGGCCGCAGGCCAAACCGCCCACAACCCTTGTAGAAAACGTAGTGTATGCCGTGCATACCACAACTCTATTCAGCTTAAAACCAGGCTCAAAAGTGATCTCTTCATTTCCTTTTCCTAAGCAGCAGACCGCCCAAGCCGAACAAAGCAATCGTAGCCGGTTCAGGGACAAAGTTGATGTTGGAATAAACGGGGTCATAGCCGGTCTGGTCTAAAAGTGTTATTGAAAAACTGCTGTCATCCAGCCAGTTGCCGGTAAGTAAGCTACCGGTTAAGTCAATGCTGTCCAGGTCGGCGATAAACGTAATGTGTTTGGTCAGATCGGAATCCTGAAAGCTGCGAATATAATCTATTCGACCTCCGCTGAATGTAGCTATGGCATCGCCACGAATATCAAAGAGACCTGTTTCGCCATCGTAATAATTCATCGTACTGAAATCATCTAAATTTAAATCATAGATACCGCCTACGTTTTGTTCCAAAGGCGAGGTGTTCTGCACCTCAATATAGCTTTCACCGTTTGCTTCAATAGTATCTGCTCCGGCCCCCGTTACCAAAAGAGATTCACTATTAACGAGGGTCAACACCCCATGATAGTATGCATCTGAGATCGTGTAATCAAACACAATCTCGCCAAAAGACATTGATACAAAAATAGCGAACAATAATAAACATGGAATCAGTCTTTTCATCGTTATTTTCCTTTCCAAAATATAGCCATATTATACCAAATCTATCTTTTAATTACAAGCTATTTACATCTAACGTTCTGCCTGTAGATCCTGCAAGACACCCTCTAAAAAGTCCTTCATCTCGCAAAGGTTCTCGGCGTTTTCGTGACCTTCTTCTATGGCTGTCTCGACGTACTCGATAATACTATAGATTCCTTCCATTAATGAAACAAGCTGGGCAGTAGTTCGTTCGGCAGGCTCCGGTTCAGGTGCCGGCTCTTTTGCCAAAGACGCAAAACCAGACGCCAAAGGTTCCGACATTGCCATACTTTGCTGTGCACCCCGGGCCGACTGAGGTTTCCAGCATGTCCGCCACAGCCAATCCTGTGCAAAGACAGCAAAGTCGCCATAATCAACATCATAGTCCCCGTCAAGGTTGTATAACGGGTCCCACTCTTCCCGCCACATTGCTAACGTTTCAGGGTCGGCATAATCAGGGTCATCGGCAAAGTTAGGGTCGGTAATTATCCCCGGGTCGTTAGGATCGTGGGTAAGCCATGCACACGCAAACACGACAAGCTCACAGCTATCTACTGTCCCGTCAAGGTTCCAGTCAAGGTCATTGAAAACATCATCCTGGTTTTCGGCATCGCATGAATTGTTCTCATCGGCCCCGATATCTACCCGGGCATTTGCGATCCGGTCTTCGCCGTCTATATCGAACAAACCCAAATCATTGGCATCTTGATTCGGATTACCCATGTCCTTACATGGCGAATCGTAAGCCAAATGATAATGATAAGGATTGACCACGCTGCATGGATCGTCAGGGTCAAACGCAAGCATAAAGCCCGGCGCATCGTTGATGTTATTATTATCTTCGATACTCCCTTCAATATCGCAATAAGAAGCACAGGTGTCCTGGTCGAATCCTGTTACCTGCGCACCTCCGTCGTTGTTGTAATACAGGATACTGTTCTGGATGTCAGGATAGTCCGGATGGTTCGGGTCGCCCTCGCTGTTCGTATCATCAAACCATGCGACACCCTCTTTGGCATTATAAACAATCGTGTTGTTGTAAAGAATAGGTACTTCGGTTGGCAATATTATATCGATACCGTAAAAACCGCTCCCACCGTAACCATTTTTGAAGACAACACTATTCTTTACTGTTGGAGTGGAATTTTGGGTGTAAATCCCACGTTGGAAATTATTAACAATATGACAATTTTCTAGGGCAATTATATATCCCTCTCCAGTATGATAAAGGCCATCTTCTCCACTGCTATTAATCACACACCAATGAAGTGACACATCACAATTTTCGGCACGAATTCCTTGTTTCCCGCTGTCTGTAACCGTGCAGTTGACAATAGTAAAATCAACGTCCGTACCGTAGATGCCGTATTCGACCGCATCGGTTATCGTAAACCCGTCTAAGAGCGTATTTTCATCCACCGGAAAATTCGCATCCGACGCAACTTCATCCACCATCGTAACAACCGTATCGTTAAGCTCATAATTCGTAGTAGCGTTCGGGTCGTCGTCGATAAAGGTATAGCCCGTAAGTACCGTCTCGTACATATCCGGGTTGCGGCCGCTTATGTCAGAGCCGCCCGCCATAAATCCGCCATAGACCAAGCTGCCCTCCGGCACCCGGAAGCTGTCCGATGAATAGTTACCCGGGCTGTATGTCCCTTTGGCAACGTAGATCGTAAAGGGTCCCTCGCACTTTGACTCGGTTGCCCTTGTTATCGCCCTTTGCAGGCCGTCTTGGCCCGAATATGCGTTCTCCCAGTTAATGCCGTTGTCATTACCTGTGGCCGTTTTGTCAACATAGATGATATTAGGGTCATCGCACCAACAGCATACCGGCGTATCTTCATAATCTCTTGCTACTAACATATCAATACCGTCTCGTAACTCGGCCCTGTTATGCATATACATTCCCGGCTCGGCCTTTTCATTGACCGTTACCGCTAACGATACACACCCCGAATCATCCGGAGCTATCGTCCCGAGTTCCCAGGTATACGTATGTTCACCCTGGTTGTAATTCGGATCGGCTGAAATAAAATCAACACCTTCCGGCAGATAGTCAATGATATAGGCATTTTCAAAAGTGGTTTGACTTATATTATCCCAGCAGATTGTATAAGTAAACTCATCATCCGGACCGACACAGTCATTATTGCTGACATCGTCAGTCTTTTCAAAGTCTAAAAGATTTCGTTGCAGATGAAATGCGTCATGTTCATTTTCACCGGTGCTTGTTATTGTCAGCGTCCCGGCAGAATCGACCCTGTAAACCTTCCAGTTTATAATGTCATCATTAGTGCTTGACACCTTAACATAACTCGGTGTCCCTTCAACATAACTTCCGCTAAAAGTAAAATACGTGTTACTACCATGACCGGCATCTTCATCCCATACAATAAAGATATCACCCGGCTCTAAGTCGGCAAGGTCTCCTGTTTGGGCGCCTTGCTCCATTGTATAAACTTCATAACTACTAACATAGCAGCCGTTAAGTTCAACAATCAGACGTTCATTTGTGTGAGTGTCTGTGCTGTTTCTGTCAAGAGCGGTAAACCAAGATGGACATGAGCCAAAAGCTTCTGCTGTCCCGGAACTAAAATAAGATATCCCGCTTAGATCATTGGGTTCACCATCGGCTCCCAATACAGCCGAAGAAGCAACAAAAACTACAAACAACACACATAGACATGAAGCATACTTTTTCATCTCACTTTCTCCTTTCAAGTTTCCAAAAACCTATCCTTCTCTATTTTTAATTTTACACTGTAGTTTTACATTTTTAGCTTTTCATTTTTTATTTCATCAAGCCATCACCTCCTTTGTCTGTGCGGCGCAGTAAAAAGGGCACCGCTACATCGCGCTCACTTAAGGTAGGAACGCCAAAAATTCAGTGCAAAACGCTATTCACCCCGTTAGAAAGAAAGCCACATCCGAGCTTTCTAACGGGGTTTAATTGTTAAAAAACAACGGTTGCTCAATCTCTAAGCACCCTATCTTATCACAAAGATCCGATAACGCAAGAAAAAAATCCCCTTTCCGAAAAAAAACCTGGTTTAACCGTGTAAATCCTGCGTTAATCCGCGTCTAATAAAATTCTCATTTCTTTAAAAATTTACTTGACATCTAACATCTCTTCTTGTATAATATATATCTAACTATTATAAGTGAATAGTGAACACTAAACTTGTACCCGAGAAGCCTGTCCCCGCGAAAGCGGGGAGCGGGTATCCAGAATTGGAGAACTTATCATGGCTACCGAGCCTCAAATTTATGCCATAGGTACTTGTGCCATAGGTATCATCGCAAATCGTATCACGCTGTACGCTATACGCTGCCCGCAATAAGCTATACGAAATACGATCGACCAATTATGACAAATTATGCAAAACAAACCCAATTTGCTAAACGCCCAAATAAACGTAACTTCTGTTACAATAAAGAATTACGAAGAAAATCGGCCGCCCAATCCCGCAAAAACAAACCCAATTCAAACCCAATTTCAAAAAGGCCAAAAATGAACGTAAATAAAGTATTAACAAAGGAATATGAAAATAAACGACTTTTCAGATGTGCAGAAAACAAACCCAAACAAACCCAATTTTATCCAAACATGTTAATCCCGCCCCTCCGAAGGGTGGGGTTAATCTGGGCTAACCTATTTGTTTCTTTTTTTATCTTTGAGTTGCTCTATCAGTCGGGTTCGGACCTTGCTGAAGAATTCATGGTAACCAGGCTGCTTATAATCCGGGTATGTATAGGAAAAAGGCTGCCACTTTCCCTTGTGAAACGTCAGTGTAACCTCGGCATACATGCCCTGGCCGATATAAATACGGTGAGAGTAGTTTTTTGTTGACGCTAAAATCAGTTTCGACGGTTCGATTATCCCCGGGTCCAGGTTTATCGGCCTGGGCCAAACCACGCCCGAAGAGTGCAACAGTTCAGCCTGCTTTTGCTCGATTTGGTTTGTTCTGTGCTTGATTTGGGCCAGTTTGCCGGGGTCAATAAGTTTATCGGTACTTACGAACTGCTTGAGAATATGTGGCCCGGTTTGCTCTTTGTAATAATCAGTCTGGTCGAACGGCCAAATGTCGCTTACAAGATCGGTTGTGCCAAATTCGGCGACTATCGCATCCAGAGCGGTGCTCAGACACTTCTGGTCGGCTGCCATGACGGCGATTATCAACTTGACCGGCTTGGGCTTTTCAATTTCCCACATTGGATAGTCGTTAGTATTTAGTGAATAGTATTTAGTAATTGGTATTTAGTTTATTACCAGCTACTGAGCATATACAGACAGGGAACGTGATTCAAGAGGAAATTACAAA
>CAZLWL010000035.1:0-21978 GCA_964563335.1 uncultured Pirellulales bacterium | reverse complement strand
ATCCATTTTCTTGTGCGCTTTGGGATTATGGTAAGGGTGGTAAGGATAATGGCTATAAGGGCAAGTACCTTCGGCGGCGCCTGAAAGTAAAGGCATGTAATCAGCAAAAACGCAAGCAGTACCACAAACAGCCATTTTACAGCGGTAAAGACCCATCTGAAAATGCGTTTTACCCGGCCCGGTTTTTTTGTGATTTTTTCTTCAGTCATCTTGTTTCCCTTCAGGGGTATTTTAACTAAGAGCAGCAGGGAAAACAAGGGCCTTGCAACAAAATCAATACCCATGGTGGCGCTGTGCTTACGCCGGGCTGTATTATTACGCCCCGTTGGGTCTTATATGGAACCGCTTCGCGGGACTTATTAAATAGATTTCTCCACTACGCCCTGTACCATCTGGTACAGGGCTCCGGTCGAAATGACCTGGACCCCGGCTCAGAGGCCGGGGTGACAATGAGGAGACCGTGGCGACGAGGTTGATTTGTAATCGGTTTTAGGATAAACTTAGTCGATGAAGTCAAGTTATTACAGTATAGCATATTCTAATTGTTCAGTAAAACAAGGACAGGCGAGTCGGTGCCAGGCCACTTGGGGTGAGGAGTGTAGCTTATGAAAACCTTGATTGTTGCCAGCCGTAGTTCGCGCCTGGCCCTTGTTCAGACGAGTATTGTTATCGACGCCTTGAAACAAGTCAACCCGGAGGTTAATTTCGAGGTCAAGCGTGTAACCACCAAAGGTGACACACAGACAAAGGCAGCACTTTGGCAGTTGAGCGGGTTTGGCTTTTTCACCAGGCAGGTTGAAGAGGCGCTATTGAGCGGCGAGGCGGACATAGCAGTCCACAGCTTCAAGGATATGCCCACCGAGGTTACCAGCGGGCTGACGATTGCGGCGGTGAGGGAGAGATTGTTCCCGCAGGACTGCGTGGTGTCCAGCCAGCCGGTGCGTTCACTTGATGATTTTGGGCCGGGGGCGAAGATCGGAACATCGAGCTTTCGTCGAATCGCCCAGATAAAACATTTAAGAAGCGACCTTGTTACCACACCCATGCGCGGAAACGTGGAGACGCGACTTTCCAAAGTCGAATCGGACCAAGTTGATGCCGTTATTCTCGCACGGGCGGGATTAGAACGGCTCGGCCTTGCTGAAAGAATCTCATTTTATCTTGACCCTGAGCAGTTCATTCCGGCACCCGCCCAGGGGGCGTTAGCTGTCCAAACGAAGTCCGACGCCGCCGAGGTAACCAAGATTGTTGCTTCAATCGACCATGCACCTACGCGCCTTGCGGTTTTGGCTGAAAGAAGAGTGCTGACCAAATTGCACCCCGGCTGCCACGGGCCTGTGGGTGTATTTGCGAAAATTATCGGTTCTGATATTATGATTACAGCCTTTGTTGGGGATATTGAGGGAAAGGTCTTTCTGCGAAGTGAAATCAAAGGCCCTGTCGCTGAATCCGGCCGGTTAGCAGACAGACTCGCAAATGAGCTTATCAAGGATGGAGCGGCTGATATCCTGGGACCTCTGAGAAAGTGAGTGTGCAATATGTTTGTTGTTTTGAGTCCCGGCGCGCCGGGAAAGAATTTAATTATTTCGACGGTTGCGAGCCCCTTCCCCTTCGACTTCGCTCAGGGCTAAAGGCTCTTTGCGCTCAGGGTGACAGGTGGTCTGGAGCGAAAGTGACTTGCGGTAAGGTATATCTTGTTGGGGCGGGCCCGGGCGACCAGAGCCTGATTACACTTCGGGCGGTCGAGTTGCTCAGGACAGCCGATTGTGTTATTTACGACGGTCTGGTGAATCCCGCGCTGCTGAGATACGCCCCCCCTACCGCGGAGTTAATCTCCGCTCGTAAACGCACCGGGCCGAAACCTTGTGAACAACAAACCATCAACGAACTAATCATAGAAAAGGCCCGCGAGGGCAAAACCGTAGTCAGGCTTAAAGGCGGCGACCCCGGTATGTTCGGCCGAGCTCCCGAAGAAGCCAGGCGATGCGCCGACGCCGGTATCGCTTTTGAAATAGTGCCCGGCGTAACCGCGGGATTAGCCGCCGCAGATTACTCCGGCATATTTCTAACTGACAGAGAATACAGTTCGCAGGTGCTGTTTGTAACCGGCCATGAAGCCGCCGGAAAAAAGCCAAGCAATCTGGATTTTTCACTCCTTGCAAGATTCGCCGGCTCAATAGTCTTTTACATGGGCGTTGGAAATCTCGCCGAAATAGCATCAAAGCTTATAGAAAACGGCAAAGCGGCTGACACTCCGACGGCCGTTGTCGCAAACGCCACTTTGCCGACGCAGCAACTTGTTAAAGCTCCGCTGGACCAAATCGCCGACAGATGTCGGCAAGAGCAAGTACAAGCTCCTGCGATAGTCATAATCGGCAAAGCTGCTGAACGTGATGTGCGCTTTGACTGGTTTATGAGCCAGCCTCTTTTCGGGCAAAACATCGTAATCACTCGTGATGGGCGTGGAAATGCCGTCTTTGCCAACAAGATTTTAGCCCACGGTGGAAACCCGATACAATTCGACTCGATTGAAATATGCGACCTTACCGCCGACGACAAAGTACAAACTGTTTTGGGGAGTTTGGGAGATTTTGACTGGATAATCTTCACCAGCGCAAACGGTGTCAAGTTAACATTCGAGGCGCTTGCGAAACTGGGCAAAGACGCGCGTTCGTTCGCGCAGTCTAACGTTGCCTGCATTGGCAGCGAAACCACCGTTCGTCTTGAACAATTCGGGATAAAGGCTGATTTTGTGCCCACTGTTTACACAAGCAAAGAACTCGTCGAGCAATTGGTTGAATCAACGAGTCTTGAAAACAAGAAAATTGCCCTGTTTCGCTCGGCGGCAGCGCCGAAAGAGCTTGCGGAGGCACTTACAAAGGCCGACGTCGTCGTCCAAGATGTCGAGGTTTATACAGTCGTGGCCCGAGACAATGAGCCGACAGGACTAATCCGACAGATCAAGGCAGGCAAAGTCGGCTGGCTGACCTTCACCAGCCCATCGACAGTAAAGGCGTTTTTCGCCCATGTCCAGCCTGATTTGATAAGCGCGCACGGAGTAAAGGTGGCTTCTATCGGCCCAGTTACGACTGAACAACTCACAAAGCTCAACGTAAACGTTAACGCACAGGCTCAGCCTCATACAATCGACGGTCTGATAGACGCACTAATCGAGGAATCGAAATGATAAACGTATCAAAGCTGTATTGCGGGCTGGCCGGTCAATCGGACTCGCTGCGATACAGCAGCGAAAAAACTCATCGGCCCATTACCGTGTACAACTGTACCGCCCGCTGCAACCTGAAGTGCCTGCATTGCTACAGTTCTTCGGGAGCGAGCAAATCCGCGAGTGAACTGTCCACCTCACAGGCCAAAGAGCTTATTTCGCAACTTGCCGATTACCGCTGTCCGGTTGTTCTTTTCAGTGGCGGAGAACCCTTACTGCGCGAGGATATTTTCGAACTTATCGCTCATGCAGGCAAGGTCGGCATCAAAGCGGTTCTTTCAACCAACGGCACGCTTATAGACCGGTCCCGAGCGGCCAGGCTGGCCGGGGCAGGCATAAGCTATGTCGGCATTTCAATTGACGGCCCCGAGCCGTTTCACGACAAGTTTCGGGCATCCAAAGGCAGCTTCCAGGCGACCATGCAGGGCTTCGCCAATTGTCGAAAGGCCGGTATAAGAATGGGACTAAGATTTACAATCACGAAACACAATGCCGGGCAAATCGAAGCCGTCTTCGATATCGCCGAGAACTCAGACATTCGCAGAATTTGTTTTTACCACCTGATACGAATGGGCCGAGCCAAAGATATGGAAGATGCGGCCCTTTCCCAACAGCAGACTCGTCTTGCAGTAAATACGATAATTGAAAAAACCGACCTGTTCGTCAACGATGACCTCGTCGATGAAGTCCTGACTGTCGGCAACCATGCGGACGGGCCGTACCTGGTAACCAGAATGAAACGCGAGAACAGTCCGCTTGCACCGCAGGCGGTCAATCTGCTCCTGGCAAACGGGGGCAACAGAATCGGTCAAAACATTTCATCAATAAACTGGGACGGCGAGGTTTATGCCGACCAGTTCTGGCGAAATTACCCGCTTGGGAATGTTACCGAAAAGACATTCGCCGACATCTGGGATAATTCTTCCGACCCGGTTCTGCATAAGCTGCGCAACAAGAGCGAATACCGAGACCGGCGATGCGCCAAATGCAAATGGTTTGACCTTTGCAAGGGAAACTTCAGATTTCTCGGTTCGGACAGCAGTATAGAGAGTTGGCAAAACGAGCCGGCGTGTTATCTTACGGATAAAGAAATTGGAATTGCGGACTGATTGGAGCTTAGATATGGCTTTTCCCAAAACAAGGTTAAGAAGGCTTCGCCAAAGCGAAGTGATGCGGCGTCTGGTAAGCGGGGCCAGGCTCAGCGTGGACGATTTTGTTTATCCGCTTTTTACCTGTCCCGGCTCGGATGTGAAACGGCCTATAAAGTCTATGAGCGGCTGCTTTCACTTTTCTGCGGACCTTATTGGGGCTGAAGCGAGCGAGGCGGCGTCCTTAGGGATACCGGCGGTTTTACTATTTGGTCTGCCGAGTAAGAAGGATGCAACCGGCTCGGAGGCGTGGGGCCCTGATTCGGCAGTAGCGTTTGGGATTAAGCAAATCAAACAAGCCGCGCCGCAATTGCTGATAATCACCGACGTGTGCCTTTGCGCCTATACCGACCACGGACACTGCGGCGTCATTAAGGACGGCAAAGTTGACAACGACGCAACATGTGAGCTATTAGCCAAAACGGCTGTTGCACACGCCCGGGCCGGTGCTGATATCGTGGCGCCTTCGGATATGATGGACGGTCGAGTGGGCGTAATCCGCGACGCCCTGGACTCGGCTGGCTTTGTTGACGTGGCTATCATGTCATACTCGGCGAAATATGCCTCCGCTTTTTATGGTCCTTTCAGGGACGCGGCCGAGAGTGCACCTGCGTTCGGCGACCGTAAGACGTACCAGATGGACTTCGGCGACCCGCGTCAGGCGATGCGGGAGATTGCCCTGGATATAGAGGAGGGCGCGGACATAGTAATGGTAAAGCCCGCCCTGCCGTATCTGGACATTATTTGTCGCGCCAAAGAGCGATTTGACGTACCCATCGCCGCATACAATGTCAGTGGTGAGTTCATGTGCGTAAACGCCGCTGCCGATGCCGGCTATTTGGACCGGGCCGGCGCAATGCTCGAGACACTTCTTGCCATTAAAAGGGCCGGGGCTGATATCATAATTACGTATTTTGCGAAAACCGCCGCCCAACTGCTGCGAAAATGAGCATATCAAGAAAAGATAGAGACACGGCACAAATTGTAAGACCGCGCATCATCGCTTTTGAGGTTACGCAGCGATGTCCGTTAGCGTGCAGACACTGCCGCGCGACAGCGGCGCAGGACAAAACCGACTGCCTTACGACAGAGCAATGCAAACGTATCCTTAAGTCGATCGCCGATTTCAATAAGTGTGTTACAATCCTGACGGGCGGCGAACCAATGGAGCGGGCTGACATATACGAGCTTACCGAATACGGGCGAGAGCTTGGCCTGCGGATGGTAATGGCCACGTGCGGCTATCATATCACCGATTCCATCGCTGCAAGGTTGAAGGAGGTGGGCATAACGGCGCTGTCCTTTTCATTAGACGGAGCAACGGCTGAGACGCACGACGCGTTCAGGCAAAGGGCAGGTGCATTTGAAACTGTTATGAGCGCTATCGAAAAAGTGCTTGCCGCGGGGATACGATTCCAGATAAATACGACTTTTACAAATCAGAACATCTCGGAAGGTTCGGCCATCGCGGCGCTGGCCGAACGGCTTGGGGCATATTGTTTCAATCCATTCATACTTGTACCGGCCGGCAGAGGCAATGAGATAAGAGACCTTATACTTTCTCCTGCGGAGTATGAAAAGTTATTGAGCGACCTGGCCGGGCTAAAACAAAAGAGCAAGATTGAGGTGCGCGTTACTTGTGGGCCGCAGTTTGCCCGCATTTGTCGCAGCGAGAAAATCGAAGGTGCCGAGAAAGTTACCGGCTGCCTTGCGGCAACGGACTTTGCTTTTATAAGCGCCCGCGGCGACGTGCAAACCTGTGGGTTCCTCGAAATATCGGCCGGCAACCTCGTGGAAAACAACTTCGATTTCGGCGATATCTGGCTAAACTCCAAGTTCTTAAACGAGCTTCGCGATCTCGCCAAATACAAAGGCGCGTGCTCGGGGTGCAGTTATCTTTCCGTCTGTCGGGGCTGCCGGGCAAGGGCATATACCATGCTCGGCGACTATTTGCAGCACGACCCGATCTGTAAACTTACACTTAATGCCGACCGGAGACAAAAAAAGTGACCATAGCATTAGACCAGTTCCAGAAGAAACTCTGCAACATTATCCAGGACCCTTTGCCTCTGTGTCCGAATCCGTTCGCCACGCTTGCCGAACGTCTGGACTCGGACGAGGGTACGGTCATAAGCCAATTGCAGGAATTGAAGTCACTTGGCATCATCCGCCGTTTCAGTGCAAACATAAACTATCACGCATTGGGCAAAGTGGCCGCCCTTGTAACCGCCAGCGTCCCCAATGACGACCTGACCACTGTCACGGCTGTAATCAACGCGCTGCCCGGGGTATCACACAATTACCTTCGCGACCATCATTACAATCTCTGGTTCACTCTCCAGGCTGACAACACCGGACAAATCGATAAACTGCTTGCAAATCTTTCCAGAAGACTCGGGACCGAGTTTCACGCGCTGCCAGCCACAAAGGTTTTCAAGCTTCGCGTGCGTTTCGATACCGGTTTCGGCGCAGATACGTTCTCACTCGCTGACGCTGAGAGCGAGGTCGTCGAGGTGCGCCCTTGCGGCAGCACACCTGCAGCCCTCAGCGTTGTCGAGAAAGAGCTCCTGACAAAGCTGCAGACAGACCTTGAAATCTCGCCTCGACCCTTCGACTTTCTTGTTACTGACACCGTTGACATTGAGACGGCAGTTGAAACGATAGGGTCTCTGATAGATAAGGGCGTAATCCGCTCGGTCGCTGCGGTTCTGAATCATCACAAGCTCGGCTTCGGCGCAAATGTCATGTTCTGCACCGCCGTGAAATCCGACAGAGTCGATCATGTGGGCCAAAAGCTCGCCAAACTTAAGATTGTGAGCCACTGCTATGAGCGCAAGACATTTGAAGGCTGGCCGTACAACCTCTTTGCCATGATGCACGCCCGAACACCTGAGCAGATTCATCGAGTAACAGATGAGTTCACCGCCGCTGAGCAAATCGACGAATTCGAGCTGCTCGCCACCACCGCGGAGCTTAAGAAGAAACCCGTCAAACAGAGCTTTGTCTGAATTGGCGGTACTATGCCGGCGGGGCAAATTTTACTTTTATTTGACCTTTTGTACTTGTCCGCGGGCGGCTATTGTAGTAAAATTCAATTTTTTCAGTCATTAAGTTGCTTTGTTGAAGGCCCACTGGATGTCATTCTGAGTTCGCCGTAGGCGAGCGAAGAATCTCTAAATTTTAGAGCGAAAGAGATTCTTCACTTTGCTATGCTCCGTTTAGAATGACTTTTTAAGCGTTTTTAATAAGGTGTCGTTAAGTCCGAGACAACTTTACTTTTTGGGAGACTCGAACAAGTGGCAGATATCAATGACATCCGCAATGTGGTCCTTCTCGGTCACGGCAGCAGCGGAAAAAGTACGCTCGCCGAGGCCATTCTGCATAAAACCGGCCTGATAAACCGTTCCGGAACCGTCGAGGACAAATCAACGGTGAGCGATTTCGACGATGAGGAAAAGCAGCGTCAGCACTCGATCCATTCATCGTTGCTGCACGCCAAGCATAAAGGCAAGCTCATAAACATAATAGATACCCCTGGCTACCCCGATTTTGTAGGTGCGGCTTTGCAGTCGATCCCGGCGGCAGAAGCTGCGCTTGTGGTAATAAGTGCGTCGGCCGGTATAGAAGTGAATACTCGCAAGCTCTTTGCGGCCGCCACAACCGCAAATAAGGCCAGAATCATAGTCGTCAGCAAAATGGACGCCGAAAACACCGACCTTGCGCGCTTGATTAAGAGCATCCAGGACACATTCGGCTCGCAGTGCCGCTGTGCAAATCTGCCCACAGCCGACAAAAGTTCCGTTATCGACTGCGTAGCCAACAACATCGGCGCCTCGAAGGTCATGGACGTTGTGCAGGCCCACACCGACCTTATCGAAAGTATTATCGAGGCCGACGACGAGCTGATGGAAAGCTATCTTGGTGGAGAAGAAATATCGACCCAGAAGATAGCCGACGTTTTCGTCAAAGCTCTTGTCGCCGGGACGATTGTGCCGATTGTATTTGTCAACTCCCGCAAGGAAATCGGCATCGTCGAGCTGCTCGATTTGATTGTGCAGTGTGTTCCTTCGCCCACGCAGGCAATTGCGGCGGTGTTGAAAGACGGCGAAAAAGCAACCGAAATCAAGGCCGACCCGAACGGCCCCCTGGCGGGGCTGGTCTTTCGGGTTGGCTGTGAGCAGAGATCAAACATGAAGTACGCTTCGATACGTATTTTCAGCGGCAAGCTAACCTCGACAACCGGCCTGCTCATCAACGATGACAAAAGACCCGTTCGGCCCGGTCACCCGATGAGGATGCAGGGCGGTGAAACCGAAGAAGTCGAGTCGATTTCGGCCGGGGATATGGTTACCTTGGCCAAAGTTGAAGCGCTCAAAGTCGGCGATCTGGTGCATGACGGCAAGATGACCGGAGCGTTTGAAATGCCGCCAATTCCGAAGCCGATGTTCTCGCTGGCCCTTGAGCCCGCCTCTCGCGGAGACGAAGGCAGACTCAGCGGCGCTCTTGACAGGCTGTGCGAAGAAGACGTGTGCTTTAAGATCACGCGGGATTTTCAGACCAACGAGCTGGTTATGAGCGGCCTGGGCGACCTGCATCTTCGAGTGATGCTGTCTAAAATGGAGAAACGCTTCAAAATCTCGGTCAACACGAAGCCTCCGAAGATACCTTACCGCGAGACGATTACCGCCAAAGCCGAGGGTCATTATCGCCACAAGAAGCAGACCGGCGGCGCCGGCCAGTTCGGTGAGGTGTTCCTGCGTGTCGAGCCTGCCGAGCGCGATTCCGACCCATCGCTGCAATACAGCTGGGACATATTCGGCGGCTCCGTTCCAAGCCAGTATGAACCTGCTGTTCTAAAGGGCATCAAAGACGTAATGGCGACGGGTGTAGTGGCAGGGTTTCCCATGCAGGACGTCAAGGTGTCGATCTACGACGGCAAGCATCATCCGGTTGACTCAAAGGAAGTGGCGTTCCGCGCGGCCGGGAGGGGTGCTTTTGCCGACGCCCTCAGCCATGCAAGGCCTGTTTTGCTTGAGCCGATTGTAGATATGGAAATTACCATTCCCGCTGAGAACATGGGCGACATCACCGGCGATTTAGCGTCGCGGCGCGGCAGAATCTGGGGCCAGGACATGCTTGCAGGCAACATGGTCGTCGTCAAGGCCCAGGTGCCTCTGTCGGAGGTTACACAGTATAACAGCCAGCTCAAAAGCGTTACGGGCGGTCAGGGCAGCTATTCTATGGAGCTAAGCCACTACGAGGTGGTACCGCCGAACGTCCAGCAGCAAGTCGTCGCCCAATACGCTAAAAAGAGGGGAAGCGAGTAACTTCGAAAAAACAGGGACGGTTATGATTATTTGTTTTTTGTTTTTGCCGGCCTTCGCAAGGTGCCTGGTTTGCGAGCAAGCTCGGCCTTTACCTTGCCGGTTTCGAGGTCGTATTTGATTCGGTCGACGAGAGCCCCATTCAACAGACACGGCACCTGGTCAGTGCCGGCTACGGTCATCAAGGACTTCTTAACATCGTAAAACAGAGTATCACCTATGAATTCATTTGAGCCGACCTCACGGTAGGTAACTCCGCCGGAAGTTTCTAATGTAGCCAATTCACTTCGCCCTGCTCCCGTTTCTGTGAAGTTTGCGGTTATATGTGTGGTTGCTGCGCGGGTAACTTGCCCTCGTTTGCCCTCCACAATCGGCAGATAATTTATGTTCACGGATTTTGTTTTGCCGTCGGCGGTGATTCGATTGGCTGTTGTAAACCACCGCAGTTTATCGAAACCTTCTATCAAGGCATAGCACGGCCTTTGCAGACTGATTTTTTTGTCCGCCTCTTGTTTGGCCGGCGCCGGCGCATTTTCATTATTGATTTGTATGTCACCCGGCCCCGTCGCCATGACAACCTCTTCGATTGCATCATAATCGATACGCCGGCATGAGAGCCTCACATGATTTATGGTTACATCATCGAGCGAACGTATCGATTCGAGCTGCACCCTGCCACCAACCACCGCCACATGACGGATGTCCGTCGAATCGGCCTGGGCCTGCGTCAGGTCCACGATCAGCTTTTGGCCGCGGAATGTGCTCGTCTGCAAATAAGTGGGCCTCTGCGTCTGCCTTGAGCCGACTACGTTGCCGTTGAAGACAACACGATTTTCGTCCCCAAAGAATTCAGCGCTATCCTCGGCGGTTATTACAACGGGCACAGGCCCAGGGCCTGAGTCCGTATAGTTGGGGTCGCTAACGTAAAAGATGAACTTCACCGGCCCGGTCGCAAAAGCGCAGCCGGTGTCCATGTCATAATCGATTTTCCTGGCACCAAATCGGGCCGGTCGCTCGCTTTCGCGCCCCGTAGCAGGGGTCAGGGTGGGGCTGCCTATGCTCTGCATTGCCACGGGAGTAATACTGAGAATCGAAGTTACCGGTTGTATCGTCATCCCCCCTTTACACGTAACAAAAACGTCCACTGCCTCATCGTCTGTCGGCTCAGCGACGGTATCGTTCGTCGGCGAAGCGTCGGCGGGCGGCCCGGATTCCTTTGCAGCAGGGACAGTGGAGACAACGGCTTCTGGGCGTGACGCAGGCGGCGCCGGTTTTGTCACGGTTTCGGTGTCAGGTGCTTTATTGGAGCCGGCGGAGTCCGTCTCGGAGGGAGCGGCACTTTTCTTTGCCGGCCAACCGGACAATAGTATATTGCTGATAGTAACCTCATCGGCGCCTTCGGCTACGATTCGCCTGCCGTATGTGATGACCACGTCGCACTCAAACCGACATATGTAGTAGTCGTCCCGGCGGTCCCGCGCGTCCTGGTCGAGGGCGGGGGATATGTTATCAGCAGGCAGAGGCGGTTCGTTATCGCCCGCAGCAACCGGTGTGTCACCGCTTTTCCCAGGGGGTGCCGATTTCACCGGCGGCCCGACAGGGCCGACTTTGGCGACCCTGGGGGCTGATGAAGTTCGTGAACTCATAGCGGAGCCCTTAGACGATGCCACCACGGAAACATCTTTTAGATGCAGGTAGTCCAGTTCCTTGATCTTAAGGTATTCAACCCGGCCGAGCGCATCGTTGTATATCAACAGCATCCCCTCCCCTTCCATTCGACCCTCTTCGGAGATTATTTTTATGGGCCCATCTGTTTTGAATTCCGACCGCTCACTATCATAGAAAAGGTCGTCAAGGTGTATCGTGATTTCAGGCGGCCCATCGGCGCTGGTAGGTAGAATGTGGATTTTCACATTGTCAATGAGGTGAGCACTGGCGGGACTGGGGTTGCCGGCGATGGTTTCAACCTGGCAGGTGCCGCGATCGGAGACAATTTCATACCTGACAGCTTGTCCGTAGATCTTCATATACGGTTCTTGAAGTTTCCATTCTTCGGTGCCTGCATCCGGGTTGAGCAGTCTTGCGAATCCAGAGACACGTTTGACATTCTTGTTGTCGTCAAGGACGATGTACTCCGACTTCTCGACTGTCCCGACGGCAGCTTCGCCGATTTTTGCGGATTGCGTGTCAAGGTCCGGCACATCAAATTCGGCGGTGTCCTGCTGGTCCGGCCGAATTCGAATAGCGGGAGTGCCGACGAGCCGATTGTATGCCAGATACGCCACGACGACCAGAACAAAGGCGGCCAACCATACGAGCAATTTTCTGCGGTTCAGCACGATATTATGCCCCCTCAGACTAAATACCTCTCCATGAGCCGGTCCCACTTTCCGGTGGCCTTTAAGATATATTCGGCCACCTCGCGGACCGCGCCGCAGCCGCCGGAGCGTATTGTTACATAGTCAGCAGCTTCTTTTAATTCATCAACTGCGTTTGCGACCGCCACACTAAAACCTGCGCGCCTGATTAAGGGCAAATCAAGCAGGTCGTCCCCAATGTAGGCAATCTCGTCAGCCCTCAGACCTGTTTCGGCCAACAGAGATTCAAATGCGCCCAGCTTTTTTTTGCATCCCTGCACAACGTGCTCGATACCGAGCTGTTGCGCGCGGATTGCCGTCGCCCGCGATTCCTTGCCGCTTATAATCGCACTATTCAAACCGGCCCTGTGCCAGAGCTTGATGCCGTGACCGTCCAGAAAGCTGAACATCCTGCTTTCGGTTCCGTCATCATTGATTGTTATCGTGCCGTCCGTGAACACACCGTCAACGTCCATCACGAGCATCTTTATCGCAGCCAGTTTCGATTGTTGTTTGCCAGCCATCCCTATTATCCGCTCAGCCGGAAATCTTTATCGCGACAATATCCTGAACGTCAATTAAGCCCACCGGCTTGTTTTCGCCGTTGACGACAGGAATCTCGTCGATCCTGTATTTGTGGAAAATCGCCATGGCTTCGGCGGCAAGCGTTTCCTCCGTAACGCGCTTGCAGTCGGGTGTCATCAGCTCGGCAGTTTTGCGGTCGAAAACCTCCGCGCCGATTTTGCCCATCGCGCGCCGCAGATCGGCGTCGGTTATTATGCCGGCCAGTTGACCGTCGGCATCAACTATCATTACCGCCCCTCGGCGTTTAATGGCCGCCGTCTTATCCAACATTTCTCTTATCGTATCGCTGGTGCGGGCAAGGGGGAGTTCTTCGGCCCGCTTAAACATCATCGATTGACCCACCGTGATCAGCCTGGCACCCAATAACCCGCCGGGATGGAATCTGGCGTAGTCTTCGGCGCTGAAGTTGCGCGCCTTCATCACGGTAAACGCAATCGCATCACCTAATGCGAGCATACACGTAGTCGAGACGCTCGGCGCAATCCCCAGCGGACATGCCTCGGACAACTGACCCATGCAAAGAACCACATCGCTGTGTTTTGCCAGGCGCGACTCGGCGTCGCCGGTGATACTTATCAGCTTGATTTGTCGCTGCTTTATCGCGTTTATAAGTCGAATGATTTCATTACTTTCACCGCTGTAGCTCAGGGCCAGAACCACGTCATTTTCCTGAACACGGCCAAGGTCTCCGTGCACCGCTTCAGCGGAGTGCAGAAAATGGCTCGGCGTACCCGTCGAGGCTAATGTGGCACTGATTTTGGCTCCGATGATACCGGCTTTGCCGATGCCGGTAACGATGACCGAGCCTGTAGTGCCGTAGATCATTTCCACCGCCTCGGCGAAAGAGTCTCCTATAATGGAGACCATCGACTTTATGGCGCCTGCCTCGATTTCCATCACGCTTGTTGCGTAATCAAGGTCAAACTTCACTTGCAGCGGCTCCTTTTTGACTGATGCTTTCATACTATGGGCCGATTATCATCTCTCGTGCGTGCTTAGTCAATAAGCAATTGGGCCTGCTAAAATCTCACCATGCTTCCGGCCTCATTGTAGCAGGCTATATTGTAGTTGGCACCCGCGCAATTCGGATCGGCATTTATGATGACCCGTTTGCCGGATTCGGCCTCCAGTTCGCTGATTATCCCGCGTTTCTGGTTCTGCAGGAAGCCTTCGACCTCCGGAGAAATACTCAGTTCAATCCTGCTGACATCTGCTCTGGCACCTGCGAGAAACAGCAGCCGCATAATTTCGATTGAGTGCGATTCGAGGCTTTTAATAACCCCTGAGCCGCCGCAATGGGAACATTTAAGATATGTGCTTGACTGTAGTGACGGGCGCATCCGCTGTCGCGTCAGCTCAATCAGACCGAACAGACTCATGCGCAGCACCCTTGAACGCGCCCGGTCCTTCTTAAGTTCCTCCCGGAATACCTTCTCCACATCTTTTCTGTGTCGGGCATCACGCATGTCTATGAAATCACAAATGATCAGCCCCCCCATATCCCGGAGCTTGAGCTGCCGGACGATTTCCTTCGCCGCCTCGATATTCGTTCTGTATGCGGTCTTTTCGGCGCTGTCCTGCCGCCGATATTTGCCGCTGTTGACATCGATGGACACCAACGCCTCTGTTTGCTCTATTACGATGTAGCCGCCGCTCTTGAGTTCCACGCGGCTCGACTGAATCTTGCTGATTTCCTTCTCGATGCCGTACTTGTGGAACAGTGGTGTCTTGCCGTCGTAGGTTGTGACCCTTTTCCTCAGTCGCGGCTGAACAATCCCCAAAAAATCCCTTATCCTTTTTGTGATTGTTTCGCTGTCACATATTATCTTACTGACTCTACTCGTAAAGATGTCTCGAATGGTTCTTATGACTAAATCGGATTCCTGATATATCGTGACCGGTGCAGTTTCCGTTTCCATCCTTTTGCGAATCGCGTTCCACAACCTGTTGAGGTAAGCCACATCGTTGTGCAGTTCTCTTTTGGTGGCTCCCTGGGCGGCTGTTCGGATGATAAGGCCCGCACCTTTGGGAATTTCAAACTGGCCGATGATTTTACGGAGCCTCTTGCGCTCGTCCTCGTTCTCGATTTTCTGAGACACGCCCGTGCGATGCATCCAAGGCATCAGCACCACGTATTTGCCCGGCATCGACACGTATGTGCTGAGCGTAGGGCCCTTTGTACTTATTCCCTCTTTTGTGACCTGGACGACGATTTCCTGTCCTTTCTGCAGACATTTCTGGATTGGCGGCCTTTCACTCAATGCCTTTCTGCGACCAATTCTTCCCGGGGAACCGTCTTTGCCCGTGAAGTATCTGGGGTGAACATCGCTTATATGCAAAAAGCCGTTCTTGCCCAGCCCGAAATCGATGAAAGCAGCCTGTATGCTCGGCTCAATATTCATGATTCGGCCCTTGTAGATATTTCCCACGTGACTGACAAGACTTGCCCTTTCGATATAAAGCTCATCCAGCACGCCGTTGTCGATTACCGCCACTCGGCTTTCTTCGCCCTCCTGAACATTTACAAGCATCTCTCTTGCCATAACCGTACCCCAAAAACTATTGTTCCACTACTAATTGCTCCGCCATTCTACAGACTTTCTTTTAACAGGCCCTGAGAGTTCCAAAAAGTCTATCTGCAAGAGTTGCAAAATTTCATCGGCTCGCACGGTGCCCGAGGCGGTGATATTACACTTGACCGCCCACCCGTTCAGCTCTCTTTCGATTGAATTTATATATGCGCCGACATCTGTCTTGCGCGCCGGTTTGTTTCCATGGCCTCGGCGCCGGACAATAAGGCCGTCGCCTGCCGCAAGAGCCCGGCGCAGACCGTCAACGGCGGCTCCGATTCTTTCATCACCAGCCGAGGCGGCCAAAGAAAACACGTACACCGCCGATACGGGCCGGTAACTGACTTTTTGCGGTATTACCTCAATACCTGTTATTTCACAACCTTGCGGCACCTGCCGGCAAATCTGTTCTTTAACTTGCTCTGGGTCCAAACAAGGCTCTTGAGCCACCGTGGCGCAGGCAAGCTCCGCATCCGACTCCATTCCCACGCTTCGAGGCAGCGGCAGAGACAGCCTCGGCCGAGGATTAAAACCGGCGCTGTAACACAACTCAATTCGAGCCCGCGCAAACGCACGTTGAAACATCGCCATCGTTTCACGATGCGACAGAAATCTCAGATTACCCTTTATCTTGAATCTGACTATCAAAGTCATCTTGCCTATTCCCTGATCAAAACGCTTCCGGCAGAATCTTTATCGCGGCATCCCGCAGGTAGTTTTTGATCTGCCTTTGTGAATCCATCGTCGCCACTTTCCGCGCAAGGTGATTACACTCCCTGAGCGTAACCGAGCGTACAATCTGTTTTATCTTCGGAATCATAGACGGAGCCAGCGATAGAGTTCTGACTCCCATTCCAAGGATCAACATGATAAATTCCGGGTCGGAGGCAACTTCTCCACATATACTCAGGTCGATTTTCGCCTTGTTGGCGTCATGAATAACGTTCCGCAGCAGCGACAGCACCGCCGGGTCCGCAGCCGAATATAGAGTCGCAACGTGCTCGTTAGCACGGTCCACAGCCAAAGTGTACTGAACAAGATCATTCGTCCCGATACTGAAAAAGTCGCAGTCGCCCGCCAAGAGAGACGCGGTCAGTGCCGCACTGGGCGTCTCTATCATTATTCCAACCGGAATGTCGGGATTGTACGGAACACCATGTTCGTCGAGGTCTTCCATGACATCACGAAGGAGCATTTTCGCCTGCCGCAGTTCCTGCAGATTACTTATCAGCGGGAACATTATCCGCACATTACCCAAAGCAGAGACCCGCAGTATCGCGCGGAGCTGGTTCTTGAACATGGTCAGGTTCTGCAGACAAAATCTGATGGAACGCAATCCAAGAACCGGGTTGGACTCGACCGGATGATGGCCACTTTGGGGATATTTGTCCGCTCCCATGTCCATCGTCCGTATCACTACCGGCTTTGCATCAAATGTGCGCACGGCATTGGCGTAGGCTTCGTAGTGGTCTTGTTCGGTAGGCTCGCTGTCGTTGTATAGATATAAGAATTCCGTCCGATAGAGTCCGATTCCCTCTCCACCCTTTTCTTTGACCATCTCAGCCTCATCCTGGAATTCGATATTGCCCAGGAGGGATATCGTGACGCCGTCTCTTGTGACAGCAGGTTTGTCTTTGAGTGTGTAGAGCTCGTGCTCTAATCGCGACAACTCACTCGCAAAGCGCTGATATTCACTGATAGTTTCTTCATCAGGGTCTATAACAACCACACCACGGTTGCCGTCGATGATGACCGTGCTGTCCGTGGTGACAGTCGATGTTACCTCTTCAAGTGCGACAACTGCGGGGATGCCCAGAGACCTTGCAACAATTGCAGTATGGCTTGTTCTGCCCCCGGCTTCGGTGGCTATTCCCTTGACAAATGTCTTATTGAAGCCGGCTGTTTGAGTTGGAGTCAGATCGTGTGCGACAATCACAACCTCTCCGGTCAGATGCTCAACGTCTTCACGTACCTTTCCAAGCAGTTGGGTGAGCAAGCGTTTTTCCATGTCGTAAAAATCGGCCGCACGCTCGCTGATGTATGGATCATCCATGCCGGCAAAGTGCGACGCTATTTCCCGCAGTGTCACCGAAAGGGCGTATTCAGCGGTGGTCAATTCACTCTGGACGAAATCGGTGATTCTTTTCCTTAAGCTCTTATCGCGGAGGAATCTCAAATGGATTGCGAAGATGTCCTTTATCTTGCTTTTCTCGATGCTCTGTGCGGCCTCGAGGGCGGTCAATTCAGCGATGGCGCCGGCAAAGGCCTCGCGGACACGCTTGACCTCTTTGGCCCGCTGCGAAGACATGATAGACCGCCTCGGGATTCGATAATCCTTCGAATCAATAACCATCGGCCTGGCAATGGCAATGCCGGGCGAAACAGCAATACCTTTTCTTATTTCCATCTTTAGTTTCTATTCGTTCTGACCGCCACTACCGGCAGCGGCCGAGTCATCAAACAATTTTTGCTCAACAAGCTCCTGCAGCGCCTTAATAGCCTCCTGCGCGTCAGAGCCCCGGGCCTTGACTTTCAGCTTAGTCCCGCGGGTGGCCGCCAACATGGTCATCTGCATTATGCTCTTGCCGTCCACATACGTATCATCGTTGGCGACCTCAATATCACACACAAACGTGCCGGCCAAATCAACAAACTGCATCGCCGGCCGCATATGTAGCCCGTCGGCATTCTTGATTTCAATTTCAATCTCGTAAACCGGCTCGGCCAATACTAATATGCCTCCACAAACACCAATAGTCTGTCAAATTTGAATTTGTTGGCCCCAACCCCACGTAAAACGTGGGGCTAAATATTTAGTCCCGGCGCCGCCGGGGTTTCGACCCACAAATTTACACTTGACAAAGTACTAATCCTAATCAACAAACATGCCCCGGACCGCTCGAATTCTGCTCGCTAACAAGCGTCTTCATCAGTGTCAAATATGGCCTCTTGAATCTGTTCGAGCGTCCGGGCCTGCCGCAGAAAACTCCGGAAATCATTTTTTTGGAGATTCCTGAAGATGTTCTCCATCGCACGCAGGTGCTTGTCGTCGTTGTCAGCGGGACTAAGAAGCAGGATTACCGAGTAAACAGGCTGCTTATCCAGGGAACTAAAATCAATGCCTTTGCTGGTGCATCCTATCGTGGCGACAACTTCCTTAATGGCCGCGTGCTTGACATGCGGCACAGCCACACCTTTGCCTATGCCTGTGCTTGCCTCATTTTCCCTTTTTACCACGGCCTCGGTTATTTCGGCCGGGCCGGCGGACGCGATTTTTCCGGCGGTGGCTAACGCTTCAACGAGTTCGGCGATTGCACCGTCGCGATCGGATGCATTCAATTGGGGTTTCACCGCATCAAAGCAGACAAAATCCGACAGTTTCATACTTACTCCCAAAATCCAACAGACGCTCTACCAGGCATAAGAATTAAACAGCTATCCAGCCCGGCGGACAAAGAACTGTTTACATGACTTCTTCAGCTTCGTCCGCCTCGCCAACAGTTACTTCCTTTTCCACCATGCCGCTTATATGTTTATGGTTCCGCTGTTTCCCCTTCTTCCTTCTGAGTTGTCTTTCAAGCTTGCGTGCCGCCAGGTCGATGCAGGCATAAATGTCCTCACCCGTTTCCTTCGCCACGAAAACATTGCTGTGCTCGCCCCTCGCTATGATCTCGACGCTGGGCTTGCCGCCTTCACTGCCGTTTATTATTACCTCAATCCGGTTTATGCTGTTGTAGTACCTCGGCAGCTTCTGGGTTTTTTCCTGCGCATGTGCTTTGATTGCCTGTGTTATTTCGATGTGTTTGCCGGTAATAGTGAAAAGCATCTTTAGTCTCCTTCCTTTACATAAGCACAGTAATTAGCCTCGTTTATACGTTATCGGCATCGTCTTTGTTCGCCATCTCCTCAAAGGCCTTCTGCTCCGCAGGAGTAATAACACCGCCGCTTATCGTAAATCTCAACGCCTCCTCAATCGTCATATCCAGTTCCATAGTCTCTTCCTTCGGAGTCATAATCACGTACCCTGTAAAGGGCGTCGGCGAGGTAGGCACGAAAACGGTCAAGAACTCCTTCTCAATTGAGCCTACCACTTTCTTTAGCCCGGTGCCGGTAACCATCGCAACCGACCACACACCTTTTCGCGGATATTGTATCGCAACAACTTTATTGAACGACAATTTCTTACGTGTCAGCATGAAATCCGTAATCTGCTTGATGTATGGATATATCTTCTTCACCACGGGGATATTCATCAGCGCCTTTTCGAACATTCGCCAGAGCGTCCTTCCCGCCACGCTCGCAAGAAAGGCCCCGATGAAAACAACACCGAGCAAGGCCAATATGAACCCGGCAATCTGCCCCGGACCTGTAACCCAGTACCCTGATGCCACTGCCAACCGTGTTCCGAGTATTATATCTTCGTCCTCTATCCTGTTTTCAAGGACCTCCGGAGTGGCTCGGAGTTCCGGCTCCAGTGCTTTGGCATATTCCCTTTTCTCGTCCTCATTAATCGGTGGATACCAATCAATCGTTGCCACAAGAAGATTGACCACACCACGGTTTATGTGGTTGCTGATATTATTTTTGAGGAACATGTAACACTGGACGAAAATCCAGATAGTGAGAATCGTGGGCAGCAGCGCCGCCAACCCCCTGAAAAAATAGGTCCTGAAGTTTTTAACACCCTGCATAACCTATGCCACACTCCTTTGAGCAGTGTTCTAAAATTTCGTAATACTCACGCAACCACGTGATATTTTCTTCAAAAGACTCCCGCTGTACCCGGTTTGGCAGTTTAACTGAGATCGTCGGCCGAGTCAATACAAAACTTGGTTTTTTCGCCGGGTAAATGAGCACCCGACAAATGAATAAAAACCCCAGGCAATGAACTCACCCACCACACAAGTCGTTGACAGACCGCTATCGCCGATGCATTCTTCTCCAAAACCCCCACTGCTTCAAACATAAATTTGACAGATCCCTCTATAACACCTAATCCGCCAATACTTATAGGAATTGTCCCGATAAGCCAGGAAACCGGGAAAAAGACAAAATAGTACTTCATTGGCGTTTCTATCCCCAGATTCCGCCCCAAAAGCCAGAAACCCAATATACTTATCCCCTGAAGAAAAACCGTCAGCCCGAGTGCGCAGATAATCGTAACCGGTTTTTTTCCGAATAATTTCACCGCTGATGCACCTTTTACTGCTATTCCGCAAAACCGTCCCCACAACCCGAACAACAACGCTCGCCCCTTTTTATTGGCTGCAACAGCACAAAAAACCGCTACAATCCCCGCAGCCAGCGCAGCTAAGACCAACCAGGAATCTGCTATACCGTTAAATATCCCTGTTTGTTTGCTCACCTCGTTTGCTCCGACAGTGAATTGCTCCTCAACCGAAATAAGCCAGTAGCAAGCGGACGCCATCAAAATCATACCTGACAATCCGATAGCCCTGTCAAAAAATACACTTAATGCCGCTTCTGTTCGCTTATTCCGATCGCAATGGTGTGTTACATACCATGCCCGAAGCAGATCACCTCCAACCGAACTGGGAAGCGCGTTATTGTAAAACCAACCAAGAAAATGCAGTTTCAGCCCCACCAACAAGCTGATATGAATCGACAGGACTTGTAAAAGCAGCCGCCAGCGAATTACAAATAGCACCTGTGCGAACAGAAATAGCCCGACCGCAACCGCGAAAATCAACGGATTAAGCTGAAGCAACTGCCCGCCCAACTCTGCCATATTCTGATTTTTAAATGCCAGAAACAGGGCGCCGCCGGCCACAAATATGCGCAGAAGATTTAATATATGACGCTTTTTTCTTTTTTCACTGTCTTGTGACAAACCAAATATTCCTCAAAAATACTTGTTTTCAGGCATCATAACAGTTAAAACACTGCATGGCAAGACGTTAACACAAATAAGGAGTATACGGAAGTGAGTCCAAACGAAAATATCGAACAAGGCCTCGAATTTACGCCGAAATTCGACAGCAACGGCCTGATAACCGTCATTGCTCAGGACGCCGATAGCGGCCAGATACTGATGAAGGCCCAGATGAATGCCGAGGCGCTGGCGGAGACTATCAAGACCGGCCAAGCCGTCTATTTCAGCAGAAGCCGACAAAAGCTCTGGAAAAAGGGCGAGCAAAGCGGCCACATCCAAAAGGTGGAGCGGATTCTGGTGGACTGCGACCAGGATTGCCTGATATTGAAGGTCCGCGTCAGCGCCGGCCAGTGCCACGTCGGCTACCAGTCATGTTTCTACCGAGCACTAAAAAAGGGAACCGACAACCAACTCGAATTTATAGCCCAAAAAGTTTACGACCCGAAAGAAGCCTACAAAAAGGGATGAGAAGAGCCTGCGCCCGCCCCGTCTATCTACCATCTGAAATGCCTTGGGCTATGCGCACCTGTATGAGGCCAATCACGATTCCAGTTGTCCCAATAGCCGTACCGCCCCCACCCAAGTGAGTGTGGTGCCGAGCCAAAGCTGAATCCTATTGAAAGCCCGCTGCCGCGATACCGGCTCCTCGGCCCCCAAAATGACCGGCCGTGACGCCATCTTCCAAAAGGCCGGCCCCCGCCATAGAACGTATCAACGTATATCTTAGGCTGAGGATGATGACTTGCAAGTAACACCGGTTCGGCGCCCCAGGCCGGCACCTGTACCCACTCACCCTGCAACTGCTCTGAGGTCGGTGGCAACGGCGGCAATGTATCATTGTTGGGAATCCAGGCATCCATGAGTTGCTTGTACTC
>CAZLWL010000034.1:0-22459 GCA_964563335.1 uncultured Pirellulales bacterium | reverse complement strand
CAATTTCTTCTTGCAATGATTTCCGCTGACGCTATACTCATGGGCTGAATTGGTATCTGTCATTTTTGAAAAGGACTGCTGACGATGTCGGAAAAGGAAGAAGCGAAATTGCGAAGAATAAAAGAACTCATCGAATTGATGAAGGCAAATGACCTTGTGGAGCTTGAAATTGTGGACGGCGACAGCAAGATATTGCTGAAACGTCCGCAGCCTGTCGGGCCCACAATCACACAGATATCCCCGCTGCCGGCCTCCGCTACAACACCTGCAATACCTGTTGAGCAACCGGCGCACGCACAAACTCCCGCAGATCAAAAAGACAAAGAACTGGCCGAGATTAAATCGCCAATAGTCGGCACATTCTACTCGGCGCCGAGTCCCGACTCACAACCTTATGCCAATATCGGCTCAAGGGTCAACCCTGACACCGTTGTCTGCGTTGTTGAGGCAATGAAGGTGATGAACGAAATCAAGGCTGAGACCAGCGGGACGATTATCGAAATACTGTGTGAAACCGGCGAGGCGGTCGAGTACGGCCAGGTGCTGTTCAAAGTCAAACCCGATTGATTTGCCGGCTTACTTGTTGAGCAGTGCAGCTTAAGATATATCCATGTGAATATATCCAGGCAGGTTAGGTCTATATGTTTTCGAGAATCCTTATTGCAAACAGAGGTGAGATAGCGCTTCGAATAATTCGCGCTTGCCATGAGCTTGGAGTTGAGGCGGTGGTTGCTTACTCTGAAGCCGATGCCCAGACCCAATATCTCCAACTGGCGGACGACGCTATTTGCATCGGCCCTGCAAAACCGGCCGACAGCTATCTGAGTATTCCACGAATCATAAGTGCCGCGGAAATTGCAGACGTGCAGGCCATTCATCCCGGCTACGGTTTCCTGGCTGAGAATGCCCACTTTGCAGAGGTATGCGCCGAGTGCGGCATAGCATTTATTGGTCCGACGCCCGAATCCATGCAACTATTAGGAGATAAAGTTGCTGCTCGCGACCTTGCAAGGCGGGTCAGGGTTTCGGTCATACCCGGCTCACAGGGTGTGATAACCGATGAGGCCGAAGCGATAAAGACAGCCAACAAGATAGGCTATCCTGTAATCATAAAGGCCGCAGCGGGCGGAGGCGGTCGCGGCATACGCGTCGTACATAACGATATTACCCTCCGTGGGGCCCTTGGCGCCGCAAAGGCTGAAGCCGAGGCGGCCTTCAAGAACGGCGTTTTATACATGGAGAAACTCATTTCTGAGCCTCGGCATGTCGAGGTCCAGGTCGTTGCCGATAAGGCCGGAAATGCACTGCACTTCTACGAACGGGATTGTACAATTCAGCGAAGGCATCAAAAACTCATCGAAGAATCACCGTGTCCGGCGCTCGATGAGAAGACCAGAGAGGAGTTGTGCAAGGCCGCCTTGAAAGTGGTCAAGGAGGCAAATTACGTCAATGCCGGCACCGTCGAGTTCCTCCTCGACAAGGACAACAGGTTCTATTTTATGGAAGTCAACGCCCGTATCCAGGTGGAACACCCGGTTACTGAAATGGTTACCGACCACGACCTTATTAAATGGCAGTTGAAAATCGCAAGCGGCCGGACTATAGACCTGCGTCAAAAAGATATTAAGCATACCGGTGTCGCAATCGAATGTCGCATCAATGCTGAAGACCCAGCCAATGATTTTGCACCCTGCCCGGGCACGATAACCAAGTTCATTCCCCCCGGCGGTATGGGTGTCCGCCTCGATACGCACCTGCACCAGGGATGCACCGTCTCTCCCCATTACGACTCAATGATCGGCAAGCTCATCGTACACAAAAAGACCAGAGAAGAAGCCATCACTACTATGAAACAAGCACTGCGGGAATTCAAAATCGAACCTATTAAGACAACGATACCTGCTTGTCTTCAGATACTATCTCACAGTGAGTACACCAGGGGCAGAATCGACACAAGCTTTGTCGAGCGCCACATTGGCTAAATGGACAGGCGATCAAAAGATTTGCCCTGTGCGTGTGCCGCTACAGAATTTCCAGGCCGATTGCAGTGATGTCATCGACCTGGCCACCCTGCGGGGGGCGGTTTTTCGCAAGCGAGTCGAATTCAGACATCATTTGCTCAATCGGCAAGTTGCTGACAGAGGAAAACTCATTGGTAAACGCAAACTGGCCCTGCTCGTCGCACGCACCGACCAGCCGGTCACAACCGTCTGAGTAGATGAGAAGTTTATCGCCGGGCGCTAATTGCACGGTTTTTTGTTCAAACTCGGCATCGTCAAAAACGCCTAACAACCCACCTCGACTTTGCAATTGTTCCGAAGTGTTGTCCGGCCTCAAGAAGACAGGATAGGGGTGTCCTGCCCGGGCGTAAGTTAGCTCAAGCGTAGTTGTGTTCAGCAGGCAATAACAGCAAGTTGCAAAAAGGCATCCGGCCAAATGCTGCTCCAACATTTTATTGTTCAAATTGATGATTACCTCGGCAGGGGGAAATATTTTGTATTCATTGCCTGTCGTCTGCCGCATGGTTATGGCCTGCTTCAGGAACATGGTCAAAAGAGCCGCCGGCATCGAGTGGCCCACCGCATCGGCAACATAGAAACCTATATGCTGCTCGTCCAGGCGGGCAATATCGTAGATATCACCCGACACCCAATCAGCGGGTGAGAAAACGGTCGCCCAGCGGATTGTATCACTGTTGGGAAGCTGGGCCGGGAGAAAATTACGCTGCACCTGCCCGGCCATCCTGAGCTGCTCGACCGTATCGTCGGCAAGACCGGCAGATTCTTCTCCGGTCACAGGTTCGGTGGTTTGGTTTTTCTTTTGGGGCATATTTTGCCTTTTATTGGTTAATAACGCGAAAAATCTGGTCCTCCCGACGTTACCACATGCCTATTTCGACATGCCAAGTTCGCCACTTAACCTGTATTTGCGCAGATTATCGGCATTTGCATTCACACAAAAACAGGTGCATGCCTGCTTGTATTGGGGACATGTACAGTTACAGAAATTGTTTATCAATTACCTGGAGCGAGCGATATTCTTACCGGTTTACTCGATTCTCTCTTTACCCAAACGATCAAATCGCAGGTCTTGCTTCCATTAATCTCAACCCGGGCACCTCTATTGCCTCAGTTCTTCAACACAAAGGTGAGTGTCGGACAGGACTTGACTTCTCCCGGCCTATCTCATCTTACGGACACGCACCTCAATCTGCTTTTCGTTCTTCAATAGCTCAACGAGCTTTTGTGGTTCGGTGTCGCCGTAGTGATATGGATACAAAATCTTCGGTTTGAATGCCTTGGCCGCGTCCGCCACCATCTCGGGTGTCATCGTGTAAGGCAGGTTCATCGGCAAAAATGCCACATCGATATCCTTAAGCGCCTTCATCTCCGGTGTGTTCTCCGTATCTCCCGCCACATATACCCTCTTGTCACCGAGAGTTATCACGTAGCCGTTACCCCTTCCCTTCGGATGAAAAGGCTCGCCGCTCGACCGCTTATGCACGATGTTATACGCCGGCACCGCCTCTATCTTCAGGCCTAATACGGTCTCGGTGTCGCCGTTTTTCATAACAATACCGCCGGCAATGTCTTCTGTACACGGCTTCGTCAATACTATCCTGGTATCTTCCTCTCTTACGGCCTCTATGGCTTCGGGGTCAAGGTGGTCACCGTGCTCATGAGTAACCAGAATCAGGTCCGCATCGCCAAGCTTGCTGTAATCTGCAAACTTGCTCCACGGGTCAACGTGGATGACCTTGCCGGCGAACTCAAACATCAACGTCGCGTGACCAAAAAATGTGATTCTCAAATCACCCCCGCTCGTCTCGATGATATCCTGTTCAAATTTGCTTAGTTCGCCCGAGACCTGCCCTTCTTCTTCGGTCTCAGGCTCAATATATCCACCGCCCATCAAATTACGCTGTATAATCGAATACTGAACCGCCATAGAAAGCCCAACCTCGCGCCACCAATACGACTCCTCGTGCCCGCCGTCAGACTCAGCATAGGTGAACGGAATCTTTTTTTCCATAAGCAGCTTCATAAAATCCCGCGAGCCTTTGAGCAGCCCATCCTCTACACCACAGTCAAGATATATATGCGGCATCTTGTCGGTCGGGACCTTCAAAACCAGCTTAAAGGGGTCAACAGCTTCTACATCTTCTGAGGTAAGGAATATCTCGCCCCTGGGCGTGCGCTCTTTAGGCGTGCTGAATCCCGGTACATTGATGCCCAGGAATCTTGAGTCATCCTCTAATGCCTCAGGCCAAATAACAAAAGGCTTCTTACCTTCCTTCAGTGCCTCATACCAACCTTTGGGAATACTCAAGGCCCCGCTATGACTTGCAATCGAGCAGAACATATCCGGATGCCTCAATCCCACCGCCAGTGCACCGTAGCCTCCCATCGACAGGCCGCTGATTGCACGCCCCTGACTTTGTGCTATAGTGCGATAATGGCTGTCAACATATCCAATCAAATCTTTCGTAATATAATCGTCCCAGTTGTTCTTCTGACCGTCATAGCTCTTGGCCCAGTTGACATACCAGGAGTTGCCCCCATCGACCATCACAACGATAAGGTCATGGCGGTTGGCGTACTTCGGAGCGCCAAGTTTCGTCCACTCTAAGTAATTGGCCGTCAGGCCGTGAAGCATATAGAGCACAGGATAGTGCTTGCCGCTCGTTATATAGTCTTTCGGCAGGACAATATTAAACCTCATGTCCCTGTTGACTGCCTCAGAGTGAAACGAAACCTCCTGCACCTTAAGCGGCTTAGCGGCTATGAAGCCGACATTCTCAGTGATTGCCCTCTCATCCGCACCTGTGCCGTCGCGGTCAGCTCCCATGCTTGACGGCCCCCACAACACCAACCACGCCACGAAACCGCCGAAAATAATTGCCTTTTTCACTATGTCTCCTTCATACTAAGTCAATTAGAAAAATCCCCTCAACGTGGCGTTGAGGGATTGGGTCAACAACCAAACTATTGGCATCATCACCCCTGCGCAAAACTTAGCCTGCAAATATAGCCGAGCCGATTCGCAGTATTGTCGCACCTTCCTCCACCGCGATCTCGTAATCCTGGCTCATCCCCATACTAAGCTGCGAAAATTCCGACCCCACCAGGCCCTCTCCCTTGATTTCCTCAAACAATTCCTTTGCTCGCACAAAGCACGCCCGCACAACATCCTTATCCATGGTCAAGGGTGCCATGGTCATCAGCCCCACCAGCCGCAGGTTCTCCATCGTCAAAAATTGTTCGGCAAGGTGAGTTGCCGCCCCGACAGGGACACCGTATTTTTGCGGCTCACCGGAACAATTGACCTGCAGAAGTATGTCCGGCTTCATCCCCAACTTACCTCCCGCACTGTTGATTTCTTCGGCAAGACGCAGCGTGTCCACTGAATGTATCATCGATGAAATCTTCAAAACCTGCTTGACCTTGTTACGCTGCAAATGGCCGATCATGTGCCAGTGAACTTTCTTGGGCCCACCGACCTCGCCGTCCGCCTCACCAAGTAACTCCGCTACCTCACCTGACAGTTGCTTCAAACGCTGAACACGGTTTTCACCAAGTTCCGTGTATCCTAATTCAATTACCTCTTTCACGCTTGCCAGCGGCACCGTTTTCGTTACTACAACCATCTTGACCTCGTCAACGTCCTTGTCGGCCCGCGCGCGCGCATCAGCAATATTCTCTCTTATTTGCTTTAATCTGTCGAATATCTTTGACATGAAACACATTATAAACAAAAATGCCGTATATTCAACCCACAAATATCTTCTGTCACATCCTGCCGTTGCGCAGGCAATAATGTGTTTGCCGGCTAAACCTCTACGGCAGAAATTTCGATGTGTTCTTCAGTTTGGCAGGCAGGTACTTATTGACGACAAAATCCAACCCGTGTTTGGCGAACGCCTGCTGCTCCACGCGCACCCCCATCTTCAGCATCTGGTTTATAGCGCCCTGCCACTGCTTGTGGTGCCTCACAAACGGGTCGTTCTTAAGGGCGTCTTTAGCACGCTTGATATCCACCTCCTTAAGAGGATGTGTCGGCAGCTTGTAATCTACAATATCCTGCGGCGTCACCCCCAGGAACGAAACCTTCGGCACACAGAAATACTGATTAAGATGTGCCGCGTTGCCCGAGCCAACCTTCAGCGTTCGGTAGATATTGAAGTATCCGTACGGGTCGCCGTCAACGAAAGCATAAACCGGTATCTTCAGCGTGTCACTCAGTCTGCGGATAAACCTCCGACAAGCGCGGGTCGGAACACCACCCATACTGATAAGGATACAATTTTTCTTGTTCCAGTAGTCGTACTTCACCAGCCGTTGAAACATCCCGGCCGTTTCAATCGCCAGGATGAATTTTGCTTTGCTCTGGAACTTCAGATTCTCCACGTCCGTGGGAATCGAGTAAGCGCCTGACCCGAACTTCGTACAGTCTATGCGCAGCCTTTTGCCTTTTGAGTCCGTGTCGATAACCACCAGCTTGCCGGCGATGTCCCCGCCCTTCTCCTCCGGCACAAACTTCAACTGTTCCCGGTTGACCCCGAACATCGCCTCTACATCATCCATTATCGTGTCCGATTCGACCTGTTCCAAAAAGCCGGCCTTGCCCCAGTTCTTTGAAATATAATATGCCTCCCGCTTCGTCGCCATGTCATCCGTCTCGATAAGCTCTTTCGAAAGGGCCATCATCTTCAGTGTCTGTGCGAAGCTCTTGACTGTACCGACCGTCAGCGTACGCTTTTTGACCTTGCCCAACATTTCGAAGTACCCTTTCCTGGCGTGATACCTTACATTCGAAAGCGAGCGGATCGGCGTGCTCATTGTGGGTTTTTGACCCTCTAATATCTTGTCATATACATCCCCCGCGTTTTCCTTGATCTTCTCCGCCACAGATATTCTTTTAGCTCTTACCATTTGACTCTCCGAAAAAAGGTGGAATTTCTTATGCTTCACACCGCTAAATTCAGGTCAAAAACCGTCTTTGCTCAAGCATTATTAGGCCAAACCACTCAAAACCTATTCTCGCCATGATGTTTGCGACACAGTTGTATTACTCGTGATAAGCTCGAAAAGCAACGTCCGAAAAAAAAACGAAAAATTTTTCCAAATTTACCACGTTTTTGGGTTGACTTTTAATCATTTTGCCGATATATTAGGTACTATTGACTGTGATGCTGCTTCTTGTAGCTTAACTATAAGCCTCGGCGAGGCTACGTGGGTTACCGTTTTCCCCCCCAGACGAATCCCACCACCTCGCCATTTTTACGCGCTTACCTTTCTTACCTATCTTGACGTTATCCGTTTTTGCATGCACTCAGGCGATAAGAACCTCTTCCCCACTCACCTTGGAAAGCGCGATACAAGACAAACTAACCTGGCTACCAAATTGCTTTGTAGAAAACTTTATATATGTCATTCTGAGTCCCGGCGCGCCGGGAAAGAATCTCAATCCATCGCACGCACGAGATTCTGATATCTTTTCTACAGAGCACTCCCAAATCAAAGACTACTGGCCGCGAACTTGTACAATCACCTTTCTGCTCCTTGGCCCGTCAAACTCACAGAAATATATCGCCTGCCATGTCCCTAACACAGCTTGACCATCTCTTATCAGGATTTGCTCACTGCAGCCTATCAACGAGCTTTTCGTGTGGGCATCGCTATTGCCCTCCCCGTGCCGGTAGCCGGGCCGCCTTTGAGGAATCAGCTCTTCAAGAGTAAGCAGCACATCATGCACAACGCTTGGGTCGGCGTTCTCGTTAATCGTTATCGCAGCAGTTGTGTGCGGACAGTAAACCACTGCCACACCTGCGCTAACGCCGCCGGCGCGAATCAGCCCGGCCACCCGGCCTGTTATGTCAATCATCTCGCACCGTCGTTTGCTGCTGACGCCGATAACTTCATTAACAATCTTCATGCCGTCTCCTTGTTCTTTGCCGGAGGCTAAATACTGCCGGTCCCATTCCCACCACGCGTTCCCGGCCTTTTCGCCTCTGCGGTTATTATAATCTTCTTTGAACCGATTGACAGCAATAATTCTGCACCGGTGCCGGCTCGTGATTATGGGACGCACATTACAGGCCCGGCTGCGCTACTTGCCGTTATCACTGACTTTCCACTTAATGCCCATGCGGTTCCGCCAGGACTTATTAGCTGTCAACTTATCGGCCTTATTTGCCGATAAAGCCAGAACAGAGAAAGTGCACAATGGCAATCATTAGTTTTCGTTTTGCGAATGGATGTTTTGGCCCGGATTAAGGACTGGCCCGGTGCAAACTGAGGAAAATCTGATGGAAGCCAAAGAGCAGTTTGACAATTCGGCTGGAACAGGCCTGCTGGAGTTGTCTTCTGACCGCCTGGCGACCTCCCCACATGTCTGGGTCCAGGTGTGCGATGTGATGAGAAAGGATGTAGTCACGATTTGTCCTGATGAAACGTTGGTAACGGCTGCAAAGATGATGGCCGAGAAGAATGTTTCTTCGGTCGTAGTTGTTGACGATTCCGCCGTGGTGGGCATTATCACCGAAACAGACCTGGTCAGAAGGGTGGCAGTCAGGAACAGTAACTTCCACAAGATGAAAGTGGACATGATAATGTCTTCGCCGGTTGAAGTGGCCAGACCTGATTCATCTGCCTTCGAGGCCGGCATAATCATGGAGACAAAACACATCAAACGCCTGCCCATACTGTCTGATAAGCAATTGGTCGGCGTAGTAACACAGAATGACCTGACTCGGATTCTGTCCTGCTATGGTTTGTGCGGAAGTATTGCCCAGATAATGAGCAAGGATGTAGCCGTAGTACCGAGAAAGTCCACCGTGGCCGAGGCGGCGAAAATCATGGCCTCGCGCAATATCTCATGTGTTGCGATTCTGGACGACGGTGAGGCGGTTGGTGTATTCACCGAGGCAGACCTGCTCAAGAGGGTCGTCGCAACGCAGAGGAATCCTGCCGCGACCAAAATGGAAGAGGTCATGAGTTCGTGTGCGATGAGCGTGCCGCCGGATTACTCCATCCTCAGTGCGAAAAAGACCATGGAGGATACGAATATCCAGACATTGGTTGTCACCGATGGTAAGAAATTGCGCGGAATCGTGACCCGGACAGACCTCTTCATGGCAATAAAAAACAAATTGCGTGCCGAAGAAGAAAAGAACTTAGGCATACTGGCCAAGTCGAAAAGCAACATATACACGATGACCATGGACGGCAAGATAACATACGTCAACCCGGCCTTTATGAAGCTGTTGGGCGTTTCCAGCCCGGCTGATCTCGTGGGCCGGTCTTTTCTACCACAAAGGTTTTGGGGTAATCCGAATGATGGGGCAAGGTTTCTAAAAAAACTGAGCAAAGGAGCTATCGAAACCACAGAGCTGGCCCTGAAGACCTCCGAGGGAAAAACCATATATGTCACATGCTTTTCGACACTGACCAAAAACGTCCACGGCGAAATCAACGGGATTCAGGGCATACTTCATGATATAACCGGCCGCAAGCTGGCCGAAGACAGTCTCAAGGACGAGATTATAAAGCGAAAACAGGCCGAGGCAAAACTCAGGGAGCACAAGCGCAAGTTCAAGATAAACCCGCGCGTAATCAAGAAGTGGCACAGGGCCGAAGATGCTTATAGAAAAGCTGCCCACGCGTGGCAGCAGCAAAAATCCTTAGACACCATCAGAAAGCATCTGCGCAACGCCGTTAATGAGGCGCTGGCTGCCCTGAAATTGGCCGGCCGGGAAAACCCCGAGTTCACCGAAGTGCAGAATCTTCTTAAGTTGTTGCACTCCTCAAAGGTATCCGCAAAGAAGGCCCTTGATGAAACCCGCCAGGTGCTCAATTTCCTTGGCAGCAAAATCCCCCCCGAAGCGGGCCTGTGGCATATCGAGCACAGAGCCAACGATTCTTAGAATCTCATCACAATTTTGCTTTTTTCCTCCGCCGCCGTCCTTTATAATGCTCCCCGGATAAACAAGAACAGACGGTAGGGTGGGCTTTAGCCCACCGATTCTTCTGAAAATTTGTGTTGAAAAACTTTATGGAGGTAAGTCATGGCTTTCACACTTGCAATTAGCCAAAAGGCACCGGACTTCTCACTGCCGGCCACCGATGGCAATACTTATTCACTCGCTGATTTTGCCGATGCCAGGGTGCTCGTCATATTCTTCACATGCAACCACTGCCCTTATGTGATAGGCTCAGACGAGTTAACCCGCAAAACAGTGGAAAAGTTCACACCTCGCGGCGTACGCTTTGTCGCCATCAACTCCAACAGCCCCAACACCTACGAAGAAGACTCCTTCGACAACATGGTCAAGCGCATGGCCAATTACAACTTCCCCTGGCTTTACCTTTACGACGCGACGCAGGATATTGCCAGGGCCTATGGAGCGCTCAGGACTCCCCATTTCTACATCTTCGACGACCAGCGCCAGCTCATTTACACCGGCCGGGCCGTTGACAACCCGCGTGACACCAGCAAGGTGACCGAGAGCAACCTTGAGAACGCCCTCGAAGAGCACCTCGCCGGCAAACCGATTACTGGACCCGTGACAAATCCCATCGGCTGCAACGTAAAATGGGAAGGCAAAGACGCCCACTGGATGCCACCCGACGCCTGCGACCTGGTATAACATCTGAAGTAAACTTAATGAGCAATTTCGTAATGTTTTTCATAACATTTTTGGGCATATATTTTGGCGGCAACTTTTATATCCTCTGGCGGCTGTTCGGCCTGCTGGGTATAAGGCGGCGGTTCGTTTTTGCCTTCCTCCTGCTCATCCTTACCTTCTCTTTTCTTGGGGCTATCATACTCGAGCGGCGATTCGGCAACGCACTAACCAGGGTGCTCTATACCTTAGCCTCACACTGGATGGGAATCGCCCTTATATTGCTCACCTGCCTTATTCTCTACGAGTTCATCAACTTCTTTTCTAAAATACCCCGCCCGTATGGCGGCATAGCGGTCCTGGCGGTCGCCGCTATTGCCTCCATATATGCAATGATAAACGCCCGAATCCTCCATATTGCCACTATTGATATACCCGCCACAGTCAATATGGATATTGTCCAGCTATCCGACATACACTTGGGCTCGGTGGGCAGCGAGTTCCTCGCGCGTGTTGTCGAAAAGACAAACTCCCTAAATCCCGATGTTGTAGTCATAACCGGCGACCTCGTAGATTCACACCACAGATTAGACCGTGAGGCTTTATCCCGACTCAACGACCTCAAAGCGCCTGTATTCTTTGTTCTCGGCAACCACGAGCACTACGCCGGCTTAGCGAATGTCATGACGTTATTACAGAACACAAAGGTAAGAACCTTGCGCAATGAATCCGCTGATTTTGACGGCCTGCAAATCATCGGTATTGACGACAGAGACGACCAAAATCAAGTGGCTAATCAACTAAGGAACATAGAAATCGACCCGGCAAAATTTGCCGTATTGCTGTACCACCGCCCGGAGGGTTTGGATGCCGCCTCGGAAGCGGGCGTTGACCTGATGCTTACCGGCCACACGCACGGCGGCCAGATCTTCCCCTTTAATTTTTATGTCCGGCGATATTTTCGTTACATGAAGGGCCTTTACAGACACGAAAACTCGTATCTGTATGTCTCCGCCGGAACAGGCACCTGGGGCCCGCGGATGCGCCTCGGCTCAAAATCCGAAATCACCCTGATAAAACTCCACCCACCGGCATCCCCGCTGACCGCCCCCCAGTAACGATTTGCGTATTGTCCACAATACTTCTTGACGCTCCCGACCCTGAGATACTACAGTTGCCACACAAATTAGCCGATTGATAACATTATGAAATCTTTCTTACTGATTGTGCCAAGGGAGCGTCCTGTTGTTTGATAACCAGGAAACAGCATGCTGGATCGACCTGCAAGCGGCAAGGAAGCTGACGTCGTTTATCGACATGTTTTTCTATCCGATAAGCACGCCCGGCCTGACTATCCTGGGCATTTATGTCTTCACACCGGTAATTTTCCACCTGATAGAATCAGGGCTCGGCACCGTTTTCGGCGCATTCCGTATTCTTTTGATGCCGACCCAACTGCTCTTTGCCATCATCAATCTGATTGTCACAGCGTACCTCCTCTGGTATGCCAACACGTGTATCCGCCAGAGCGCCCTGGGCAGGACGCGGGCGCCGGAGACACTTAACACAGACGTCGGCGAAGGCATCCTCGACATGGTCATGCAGTTGTTCCGCATCGCCTGTTGCCTGCTCGTTTGCCTCATGCCCGCTGTCGTGTACTACTCGATTGTAGAACACAGCGACTGGATTTGCTGGTTGCTGCTCGCCTGTGGCATCGGCCTTTTTCCGATGGCACTTTTGGCGACCGTAATGTTCGGCTCCTTCTCCGCACTTAACCCCATACTTATCATCTCCTCGGTATTCACCACCTTCTTACCGTACTGCCTGGTCTTGTTGGTCCTTTGTGTGCCTCTTGTGATTGTCCTCGGCCTCCTGATCTGTTTGCCTGACAACGCCGACAAAACCATCGGCTTCATCCTGCGAGGCGTATATGCTTATCTGTTATTGGTGGCTGCGTACATACTCGGCAGATTCTACTACCGCAACGAAAAAAAGCTTTACTGGTCTGTGTAGTTAACCCCCCCGGCGGATTTGGACGCTCCTGGCGTGCGCATCAAGCCCCTCAACCATCGCCAATCGAATAATATCATCGGCACTCGCCTCCAACTGCCCCTTGCTGTATTCGATAATGCTCGTGGACTTAACAAAATCGTTCGCGCTAAGCGCACTGAAAAACTTCGCCGTCATCCCCGTCGGCAGCGTATGGCTCGGCCCCGCCCAGTAATCGCCAACCGCCACCGGCGAATACTCACCAATAAATATCGCACCCGCATTTTCAATTTTGCCCGCAATCTCTCTGCTCCTTTTCCCGCACTGAATCTGCACGTGTTCAAATGCAAAATCGTTAGCCCAGTTAATTACTTTATCCATGTCCTTGAACACAACGATTCCACCGAATTTTTTTAAGCATTCACTGGTTCCCTGTGCTCGGTCTAATTGTTCAACTTGCTTCGCAAGCTCATTAAGAACTTTTTCGCTGAGTTCTTTCGAATCAGTAAACAAAATCGCGCTTCCCGGGTCGTGCTCTGCCTGGCTTAGCATATCGGCAGCAACCCATGCTGGATTGGCGCCGTCATTTGCGATTATCAACACCTCACTCGGTCCGGCAACCGATTCAATATCGACTAATCCAAAAACCTCGCGTTTTGCCATCGCAACCCATTGGTTGCCCGGCCCGACGATCTTGTAAACTTCTGGTATTTGATCCGTTCCTCGGGCAAGAGCGGCGATTGCTTGTGCACCTCCGACCCGATAAACCTCATCAATTCCGAGTTCGCAGCAAACCGCCAAAGTAACAGGATGGATACTTTTATTGTATCTCGGCGGGGAGACCACTACGACTTCCTCAACACGTGCTACTTGTGCAGGAACCGCTGTCATTATAACAGTCGAAGGCAGCGGTGCCGCCGCACCCGGCACACAAATACCGACCCTTTTGATGGGAGTATATTTTATTCCGCGATAAGCATTCTTATTACCAATGAAAATGTCTTCTTGATACCTCCTGACGTTGGCGATTGCCTGTCGAATTGACGCCAACAAGTCACTGTCAACTTCCCTGTGGGCTTTTCTTAACTCTTCTTTGCTTACCTGGAACTGCTCCGGTGTCAATTTAACGCCATCGAACTTTGCCGTGTACTCGGCTACTTTTTCGTCACCCCTTTCAAAAACGTCCTGCATAATTTTCTGCAGGGCGTGGTGGTCTTCCGAATACAGCTTAAATCTTGTCGCGTGGACAACCGCAAAACGTAGTTGGCGCAGCCTCTTGGTGAAATCTTTCTGTCCATGTGAAATCAAGATTTGGTCGAGTTCGTGGCTCAAGCTAACTCCTTTATCTCGCGAAGTTTCCATGGTTGTATGTTCTTACCGCCCGCTGCAGCAGCATGTAGAACTCGCCTTTATACTTCGTTACTCGCCCGGCCACCCGGTATCTTTGCCGATACGGCGAACGGGCCAAATCTGCCTCCGTCCGCCCCAACACCTCACACCCTAACAGTCGAAATGAAATATCCTCGACATTTCGCCCGAGGCTGTCAATCGCAAATACCTTGCCCTGCTCACCCGCAATCACAAAACCGACTCTGTCGGCCAGCATCACATCACCCTTAATATCGAGCTTCTTCAGCTTCGCCAGGTTGACCATCCGCTTCGGCTTAAGCATCGCCATCACATCAGCGGGTATTATCGAATCTTCCACTTCCTCTTCCGTTACCTCCTCCTGCTCGGCTTCTTCCTTGTCCTCCGCCTCACTCGGCTCCTCCCGGATGCTGCCCATCGGAATAAAGTACCACGCAAACAGAAAATTCTTGTCGAAGAACTCCTTACGAAGCGAAACATCCTCAAACTCACCCACGCTCAGCCGGTGCCTGTTGCTGTATCTTGTTACAATCGCCCAAAGTCTTACACCGGCGCCCACCTTTCCTTCTTCAACCTGAGCCGTCATCTGCTCAAGAGTGCCGGAAGGCAAAAGCTCCATCGCCTCACCCGCCTTGACTACGCCCCTCCCGTCGCTTATATCAACATCAGCCGCAAACAGCCACCTGTCTTCGCTTCCTTGGGCCCTCGTTATCCGACCGTCCACCCCATCCAGGACAAAACCTTCCCTGATAAACGCATAGGTCTTTGCCTGTTTGACCTGCACATCTTCTTCCGCACCAAACACCGTCATCACGCTGGCAAGGCTCAGCATCAAAACAATTACTATTTTACTCAAACTGACCGAAGCAGTGTTAATCTGTGTTAATCCGTGTCTAAAAACAAAAACGGTCAGTTTGAGTATTTTAGTTCTCATCTATCAATCCACCCAAAATTTCCACTACACCACTCGCGTCTTCGGCAGTCTCGACACACCCTGCGCACTCAGGATCGGTCCCGACCATCAACTCCACTAACGGCTTCCAGAATTCACCCACTATTATAATCGGTTTGCCCCCCGGCAAAAAGCCCTTGTTCTTAAACTCCCACACGTATGCTAATTCAAGCAGCGTTCCCGTCCCGCCGGCCAGGACTACATAACCCGCCCCTAACTCCACTAACTTCTCTAACCGCTGCCCTAAAGAATCGGTTACGATCTCTTCCGTTACATATTCGTTTGCCCTGCTTCGCCGAAACGCCGAGCACGTTACGCCGATAACTTCGCCCCCGGCCTCTCTGGCGCCTTTTGCCGCTGCTAACATCGTCCCGGCGTACCCGCCGTTTGCTACGACAAAACCCTTCTCAGCCAGACTCTTACCCACTTCGTACGCACTCTGAAACACTTCATCACCCACTCTTGCCTTGCCTGTTCCGAATACAGATATCACCTTTCCACGCTCAGCCATTATTTCCCTGCCCCGCTGCCGATATACTCTAACAGCCCTCCCGCCAACAGTATTTCTCTCTCGCGACGCGAAAGCCGAAGCGCCCCCATAAATTCAAAACCGCCGGTCTTATCGATAATTGTAACTTCATCGGCCTGCTCAATACCACCGAGCAGGCCGCCGATCTCAAGCTCATCATCCGCCCCAATCCTGTCATAATCGCTCGCATCGGCAAACTCCACCGGCACGATAGCAAAATTGATAAGGTTAGCCTTATGAATCCGCTCGATACTTTTTGCGATGACCGCACGAACGCCCAGATACATCGGACAAAGCGCGGCATGTTCTCTGCTCGAACCCTGCCCGTAACTCTGGCCGGCTACTATTATCCCCCCGATACCTTCTGCCTTCAGCGCAAGCGCACGCTCGGCAAACGTCGCTTTTCCTGCTTCGTTGAAGCAGTCAAAAACCACCTTGGCGTATTCCACTGCGTTGGAGCGGTACTTCAAAAATGCGCCAGCCGGCATAATATCGTCCGTCGTTATCTTATCACCGCACTTAAGCAACACCTTGCCGACAAGTTTGTCCCCTAATCGCTGCGGCCTCTCCGGCACCACAATTGTCGAACCACGCACCACTTGGGCCTTCCTCGCCTGCTCTTCGCTCAGAGGCTCAACTATCATACTGTCGTCAACTAAAAATCGGCTCGGCAGCTCAATCTTCGGATACCTGACCCCCATCACGCTTTTGAGCATCCGAGGGTCTGTTATTTGCCCCATAATCGCCGACGCCACCGCCGTTTCAGGGCTGACTAAGTACACCTGGTCCCGTTTTGTCCCGCTTCGACCGGCAAAATTCCTGTTAAAGCTTCGCAGACTCACCACGCCCTCAGCCGGCGAAAACCCCTGCCCGATGCAAGGCCCGCACGCACTTTCCAGAATCCTCGCACCCGCCGAGATAATGTCCGAAAGAGCACCGTTTTTAGCTGACATATTCAGTACTCCCCTGCTCCCCGGGGCCACGGCAAACTCCACCATAGGGTCTGTCCGCCTGCCCTTGAGCACCTTCGCCGCCATCATCAAATCCGCATAACTCGAATTCGTGCAACTGCCGATAATCACCTGCCCGACCTTCCGCCCCGCTATCTCACTGACACTCCTTATATTGTCCGGCGAAGATGGGCACGCCGCCATCGGCTCCAGCTTAGCAAGGTCTATCTCTATCACACGGTCGTACTCGGCACCGCCATCCGCCGCCAGATACTCGTAAACGTCTTCGCGCCCCTGCGCAGCCAGGAACCGCCTTGTCTGTTCGTCGCTGGCGAATATACTCGTCGTAACACCGAGCTCAGCACCCATATTCGTTATAGTCGCACGCTGCGGCACGCTCAAACTCGCCGCACCATCGCCGAAATATTCCACCACGCAATCAACGTTGCCCTTCGTCGTCAGGATACTCAGCAGCTTAAGAATCACGTCTTTGCTTGCCACCCAGTCTTTCAGTTTGCCGACAAGCTCCACCCCGATAACTTTCGGACACGTAAGGTAAAACGCTCCGCCGGCCATGGCCACCGCCACATCCAGCCCGCCGGCCCCAATCGCAAGCATCCCAATCCCCCCACACGTCGGACTATGCGAATCGCTCCCAAGCAACGTCGCCCCGGGCCTTGCAAAACGCTCCAGATGAACCTGATGGCAGATACCGTTGCCGGGCCGCGAATGCCAGGCACCGGCTTTTGTCGCCACCGTCTGAAGATACAAATGGTCGTTGTGGTTCTCCGGGCCGAACTGGCTCATATTATGGTCAACGTAACTGACCGAAAGCTCCGTCTTAACACGCCGCACACCCATCGATTCGAACAGCAAAAACGCCGTCGTCCCCGTCGCATCCTGCGTAAGCGTCTGATCAATACGAATCCCAACCGGCTCGCCCGCGACAAGCTTACCCTCGACAACATGCTCTGAAAGTATCTTATATGTCAGTGTTTCCGCCATAACTTAATTCCTTGGGGTCGTGAAAAGGCCTAATATAATCCCTCAAACCTACCACAAAGCCTCTGCAAAAACAATTTCTATTTCCACCAAAAGTTGACTCAGCCGCTCCGAATCTTTATACTCTGACACCAATCCAGCCGCTCAACAAAATAGTGTATCGAGAGCCCGGCAAATGAGTTTAGAATCAGGTAGCCAAGGCCAAATGCCAGAAGAACCCGCCAATACGGCGAACAATAGCGCGCCGAACACAGACGTCTACGGCCGTGCCGTCAAAAGTGGGGCATGGGTCTTGACTTTGCGACTCTTTTCAGGGATTCTCGTTTTTGCCAGGTTGATCGTCTTGGGTCGCCTTCTTGGACCGGTTTATATTGGCCTGTTGGCCGTCGCAATGCTTGTTTTGGCGACCCTCAACACATTCACACAAATCGGCTTCGACGCCGCTCTAATACAAAGAAAAGACGATATTAAAAGCTATCTCAACACTGCATGGACTTTGGGCATCATTCGAGCGGCCCTGCTTGTTACAATCTTATATCTTTTGGCGCCCTACGCAGCAACTTTCTTTGATGAGCCCCAAACGGTCGGTATTATTCGTGTCATATCTTTTACCTTCCTCCTGGATGCCCTAAACAACATCGGCGTAACATATTTTCGCAAAGAACTGGAATTTAACAAAGAATTCTTATTCCGTATTAGCGGGGTCGTAATAGACGCCGTCGTCGCTATCTGTGTCGCAATAGTATACCGAAACGCGTGGGCTCTGGTAGCCGGAAAACTCGCCGGAAGTTGTGTTAGACTGGCCGCAAGCTATCTCATGCATCCTTACCGCCCCGCTCTTGCGATAAATTTGCAAAAGGCCGGCGAACTGTGGAGTTTCGGCAAACATATTATGGGCTCATCGATATTGCGATTCTTCATCCTCCAGGGCGACGGTATTGTCCTCGCTAAAATGCTCGGTGCTCCGGTTCTGGGCCTTTATCGATACGCCTATCGCACTTCTAATATGATGGCAACGGAAATCAGCGACATGATAGCGCAAGTCGCCTTTGCTGCGTATTCGAAGTTGCAGGACAACGAAGAAAAGTTGAAGGCGGGCTACTTTAAGACCGTCCAGGTGGTAAGCCTGGCCGTCTTCCCCATAGCCGGAGGCATTCTTGTCTTGGCGCCGGAATTTACAAAAATAGTCCTGGGGGACCAGTGGCTGCCCATGGTACCGGCAATGCAGATACTCTGTCTGCTGGGGCCGCTTAAATGTTTCCAGCGGGCACCAGCCTTCAGGGCCGTCGGCAGACCCGACATTATTCTAAAATTATCGTGCATCCGATTTGTAGTTTTGGCACTGACCATATATCCCCTCACTAAAAAACTCGGCATGGCCGGCACCTCACTTTCCGTCTTGATAGCGTGCCTGGCTTCTCAGCCCTTCGCTTTCTATTGCCTGCAAAAGTTCATAGGCGCAAGATTCAAAGATGTCGCCGTACTGCTTTCCTTCCCGATAGCGGCAACATTAATCATGATGCTTTGTATCTTCGCAGCCAAAAGTGCAATCGGGACTATCGGCCTCGTGTCACTGGTTCTTCTTATAGGTCTCGGTTCTGTCATCTACATTACTTCAATCTTACTGGCCCGTGTAATATACAAAGAATATGACGCTGTGGCACTTGCCCGCGATATTCTAAAGGGGCTCAAATAACCATGGCAGACCGCAAAGAAATAAACCTTGTTGAGTTGCTTATGCCGCCCCCCGCGCAACCCGAACAACTCATATTCGAAGATGAGCACTTCAGACGCCGGACCCTTCACACCAAACTCGACCCCGCAATTGGCGCCGACATCATAACCGATTCCCTTGACGCCGACGGCGTACGGTGCTGCCACATCTCTCTGGACTTCGCTCAAGACCGCAGCCTGGACTTTGTCATCCATGGCCGGCTCCATCCTTCGAACTCTCAGGGCCGCCTCATAACTCACAGACCCGGCTCCACATTCCTTTGGATACCAAAAGACCCCGTATCAAGGCTCTACGACAACAACGGCAGAATCGAAACTGCAACCCAAGCGACCTTTCAAGCCAACTCAAACACAGACGGCATCCGATTGTCCCTAACGGGCTCACCCGGGCGCAAAGTCGAGTTCTCCGTGCTAATTTTCACAAAAAATATCGAATCATTCACCAAAGAGATACTTGACCATGACCCCATCGAACTCAGAAAAGTTACCAGGTCCGACTGGTTTTATTACGAAGGCGCAAAAAGCGTCTGGGACTACTTCATCAACGGCACCTTCTTCAGCTCCCGCCACAAGGTTCATAAAAGGGCCTGGCCCGGACAGAACATCCCCTACGTGCTCTATCACTACCTTGACTTCCTCTCCAGACAAACAGAAAAGCAAATATACAGACTATTGTGCGACCTCATTGCATATTCAGTCATGTTAAGCCTCCCAGACGACGGCCGATGGCGCCACGGCATCTGGACCGACATCGCCGAGACACACGCCGCACATCAGGCAGCCGGCATACATCTGTTACTTTCTCATTACCAGCGAACCGCCGCCAAAATCTTTCTAAAAAAAGCCGCACTCGCCGCCGACTATCTCATCTCCATCGCCGACGATCTGGCCGAGGACCAAACCTGGTTCCTGCACGACACACTCGAAACCAACCCCGCCGATGCCGCCCTCTTCTACAATCTATTTCCATCCACGGCCTTCGGCAAAACAACATCAAACACACTCTGTATCAATACCCACATAGCAACTCTGACGGCCCTGCACCGACTCAACCAGCTAAGTCCCGCAGAAAAATACAGCACATATTTCGAAAAAGGATTCAGCGCTCTGAAAAAAATCCTCCAGGCCAATCCTTGCAGCTTCTTGTTCTGGAGCATATATCGGCTAAGAGACCTTCTCATGCGACTCTGCACGAAAACCGAAAACAAACTCGCAAAAAAACTGCTCAAAGCCTGGACCCTTACCCTCATAAGGCATCTGCTGCCTTTCCTCAAAAAAAGATTCCCCCGCCTCCTCATGCCCAACGGCTTCATAGAAAGGGACCTGTCTCATTCCGCACTGTCTGGCTTCTACCACTTCCGAAATCTCGAAGACATATTGATACTCTACAACCTGACAAGGGCCGATTGGCTCCTGGAAATTGTCACAAAGAGCGTCAAATACACCGTTGACAGCCGCCTCGCCGACTACGTCCTCAGCCGTGAGCCAAAGGCAATACTCTTTCTCGACATCCTCCTCCTGTATTCTGATATAGTGGACGAGCAGTACCTCCCGCTCTTGCCGCAGTACTTAGCTCGTTTTCAAAAATCCAATTCCGCCGTCCCCGTCAATATCCTTTCCGACCCCTTCATCACCAACACTTCTTTGCCCTTGTACGTCGATAATGAAAATGTGATTATATCTGCCCCTGCAGCCGGTAAAAACCTCAAGGCCGTTCTCATAAACCCCACTGACAAAGACCGGAAAGTTATGCTGAAATCGCTCGATGAAGCTGACGATATGGAAATCAACGATTCCAGGAATAGAAAATTCTCCACCAGCCTGGAGATTGTGGTCCCGAAAATGGATTTCGTAAAAGTTGTGAGCAAAAATGGATAGAGTCAACATAATCAACGAACACTGGGATTACCTGATAATCCTCGATGCCTGCCGATATGACTACTTCGACAGGATGCACCGAGACTACTTCGAGGGCCGGCTGATGAAAAAAATATCCACCGGCTCCTGTACAAACGAATGGCGGGACAAATCCTTCCCCGACCACTACGATGACATCGTTTACATCTCCGCAAATCCACAAATAGCCGCGAACCTGCCCGTCTATGGCTACCTCGCCGGCGAACATTTCCACAAGGTCCACGAAGTCTGGAAAACCGGCTGGGACACTGATTCCGGAACTGTCCTCCCGGAAACCTTAACCAACGCCGCCATCGATATAATCGCAAAAACCCCCGGAAAAAGATTCATTATTCACTACCTCCAGCCCCACGCACCATATCTCATGGCCGAAATCGAGCCCCACGGCTACAACATCGGCGATATACACGCCGCGGCGAGGACCCTCGCTGGCTCAGATAAATACGGCAAGACTTCCGCCCCCAAGCAATGGCTGCTCAAGAACCTGCTCAAACTCTTCAAAAACACCAACATCTTGACCAACTATCCCGAATGGCTCCTGAGACAGCTTTTGCACATGCCCCCCGGCTGTGCCATGGACGCGGCGCGAAGAAAGTACGGCCAAAAAATGCTCCCAAAGGCCTACGAGGCCACGCTCGGCCGCACCCTCGCCCAGGTCGCCGTATTATTGAAACACCTGACCGGCCGAATCATAATCACCGCCGACCACGGCGAACTCTTAGGCGAGCACCGCCGATACGCCCATCCTTACGGCTCACTCGACCCGACCCTTATCGAAGTCCCCTGGCTCACCATCAAAAAGACCGAAAAAGACATCGACACAGAACAAGTTACTGCGGCCCAAAAGCGGCCCGAAGAACCAACCGAACCAACCAACAAAACCGATTCTGAGTCAGAAAAGGAAGAACTAATACGAAAACTGAAATCTCTCGGATATTACGATTAACGCGAAGTGAGATTGAAAACTGCGTTCGTTAACAGAGCCGGGAGCGTAAGCGACCGGTCAAAAATAGAAGCCCGCATGGGCAAACAATCTGCCGAAGGCCTGTTCATTATTCGATATTTCAATCATGTAGGGTATGCCATGCATACCACATTTACATTTAGCCCCGCTCGCTGGACGGGGTTCTCTTACACATACGACGAACCGATCCCATCCACAATAGAAAATAGAAATTAGAAAATTGAAAATTCAAATCACCAGTCTTCTTATGCCCGTATATCGCCTTCTTCGTCATTCTAAACGAAGTTTCCCTGTTTATGTAAACGGCGGAGTAAAAGTGTACCACTTGGCGGAACAAAAATGTACCACCGGCTCACTATATAGCCGAGACCGCCACGGCTGTCAATATTCAATTCTGACCAGCTCTTTTCTTCTCTCTGGCTAAGCGTTT
>CAZLWL010000033.1:0-22665 GCA_964563335.1 uncultured Pirellulales bacterium | reverse complement strand
CTAAACTTTTGGCCAATTCTTTGTGAACTCTCCGCACCACTCGTTGTCCCTGACGTTGGGCCACCTTATCTCTGAGAACCGCTCCATCGTTGCACTGGGCAAGTGCGGCTGGGGCGCGTATTTACGGCATATCCCGAAATGCTCGGCATGCTGGTCATAAAACACACAATTTGAACATTGAATGCCTTGGGGCCTATCGTCCATTTTGGACCTCTCTTTCTGTGTGGAAAAGACTTGGCTTACCACTTCACGGTCCGCATGGGCAATCCCGACATGTCGGGATTGCCCATCCTACGGATTGTATTGTCAGGTTTCACCACGCCACACCCGGGTCTTAGCTAATCAATACCAGAAACCGGGGCGGTCGTCAATAAAAATCCGCTTGGGGCGGAAGACAGAAGGCAGAGAACAGAAGACAGAGGACAGAAGACAGAGGACAGAAGACAGAGGACAGAAGACAGAGGACAGAAGGCAGAGGACAGAAGGCAGAGAACAGAAGACAGAGGACAGAGGGCGAAGAGGGTTTATGCGGTTACGGGGGAGGCGGGCTGTGGGGCGGGCTGCTGGATGTTGTATTGCTTTACCTTGGCATACAACGTGGCTCTTGTTATGCCTAACATTGCGGCAGCACGGGTTTTTTGCCAGCCGGCTTCGTTGAGGGCCTTTGCGATGAGCTCCCTCTCGGCCCTTTCAAGCGAGAAGTCTTTGAAGCCGGCGGATGTCGGCTCGTCGGCGCCTTCTGCGAGCTGTTCGGGATTCATGATAAGGTTGGTCAGGCCGATTTTGTTTGTTGTTTCCAGAAGCATCGCCCTCTCAATGACGTTTCGCAGCTCGCGGATGTTTCCGGGCCAGTTATGTTTTTGCAGGGATTGGGCGGCAAGGGTCGTGAGTCCTTCGATTTTTCCGACCTTTTCGGGACAGATGGTTGAGTTCTTGATGAAGTATTCGGCTAACAGCAGGATGTCTTCTTTGCGTGATTCGACTCTCAAGGGGGCAAGGGCAATGGGACAGATTGCGAGGCGATAGTAGAGGTCGGAGCGGAAGGCGCCCCTTTCAACCTCTTTGGCCAGGTTTTTGTTGCTTGAGACGATTATTGTGGCTTTGCAGTGGATGTCCTTTATGCCGCCGACTTTTCGGAAGGTCTTTTCCTGAAGAACGCGGAGCAGCTTTGCCTGCAGTTCAACCGGCATTATATTTATTTCGTCGAGGAAGACGCTTCCGTCGGCTGCGAGTTCGAGCAGTCCGGTTTTTTCACGGTCGGCACTGGTGAAGGAACCTTTTACATGGCCGAAGAGCTCACTTTCCAAGAGGTTTGCGGTAAGGGCGGCACAGTTTATAGCGACGAATTTTTTGTCGGCGCCGTTCCTTAATATATGTACGGCCCTTGCGGCCAGTTCCTTGCCTGTTCCGGTTTCGCCGACTATGAGGACGGGGTTGCATGAGCTGTTTGCGACGAGGCGGATCATCTTTAGTGCCCTGAGCGTGGAATCACTTCTGCCGACGATTGAAACCGAAGAAGGACAGTCCTCGGAAAAGAATCGAGTCCTTTTGATGTCGTCGTCAGTGCCACCGCTTTTTATCCTTTCAATGACCTGGCTGAGGCGGTGGTGGTCGTTTTCCCCCTTAAGATAATCGTACGCTCCAAGGCTGATAAGGTGGTCGGCGTGTTGAGGATTATCGTTGTCGCCAATTATCACCACCGGTGTATCGATGCATTTTTTTTCTCTTATTTGAAGAAAAGAGCAGAGCTTTTTGTGGCTGATACCGGAGCCGAGAAGGATGAGATGAGGCTGGATGGACTCGATCATTTGCCAGGTATCATCCGTATCATCTGCTGCAAACAGCCGCTCTGTAAAGGGGCGTGCGAGCTGCTGAGTTTTGGAATCCTTGCCGACTACGAGGATATTTTCCAGGGACATACTGACCTTACTCACGGAAGTAACGACTGCTGTTTGGTGAGCCAATTTGTATATGTGGTAGAAGTCGGCATAACGTTTTGGAAACTTTAATTTTTTATAGGACCTTCCGATAATATTTTTGATTTTGCCCTGTGGTGGACAGAGGACAGAGGACAGAGGACAGAGGACAGAAAAATCTGACTTCTGACATCTGATTTCCGATTTACGCAATACACAATACTTATTTAATACAAAGCAGCTCCGCGTTCTCAGTGCTGGCTGCGGTGAAATATCCGGGTTGGCTGGTGGAGGGGGACGGCGGCATATTTTTCCTGCAGGTGGGGAATTTTCATCCACCGCTGTGTGTTAGCGGGGTGGTTAGCCTGGGGGACGGCGGGCTGCGCTAAAATTTTAACTGCTGCAATGGCAAGGAGTTACGTCTTAGGCCGAGTTTTGGCGCAACGGCTATGGCACAATAATTGCAAGCACTTGAGCGAGATGGAACGGTACTGATTAACCGGAGTCAGTGCAAAAGAAGCGAAAGAAGCGTTTAAGGCTATAGGAATATTTATTATGGAGCCAGTATCAGCAAGCAAACAGCAGTTGGATTACATGACGCTGTTGGTGACGCAGTTGCAGAATCAGAATCCGCTTGAGCCGATGGACAACCAGCAGATGGCGGCCCAGCTTGCGCAGTTTTCTCAACTACAACTGACCGAGGAGATGAACGGGAATATCGAGACGATGAACTCAACAATGGAGGATATGAATACGAGTTTCCAGGGTGCGATGCTGATGGCGGAGCTTGATTTTGCCCAGAGCCTGTTGGGTAAAGAGGTATCATTCTATAGTGGGTATTATGAGCAGATAGTAAGCGGTCAGGTGCAGAAGGTAAGTATCATTGATGGTCAGCCGATGTTGGAGGTTCATGCCAGGGTTACACTTCCTGACGAGAGCGAGAGCGACGAACTTGTATTCCCTGTCAGGCCATTTGAGGTTGGGGGGATTAAGGAGTGGAGCGAGTCCCAGGAATGAGTAAGTTACCCAAACTGACCGTTTTTGTTTTTAGACACGGATTAACACTGTTTATAAGAGCCTGGATTCCCGCTTTCGCGGGAATGACAAATATCGATACGTTAGTTTTAACAGACTGAAATAAAGGAGAATAAAATGGGCGCATTGGCATCCGGAGTAACGGGCCTTAAGGTTCATCAGAGCTGGCTGGATGTGACCGGTGATAACCTGGCGAATCTGAACACCATTGGATTCAAAAGCAGCAACGTAACATTTGCGGAGCTTTTGAGTCAGACGGTGAGAACGGCGACCGGGCCTGCTGGTGGTTTAGGCGGTACGAACCCTCAGCAGTTGGGCAGCGGTGTTGGTATGGCCGGCGTTACGCGTAATATAAGCCAGGGCAATATTGCCGCTACCGGCCAGGACCTTGACGTTGCGATAGACGGGGCAGGGTACTTTGTTCTGAACAACGGCACGCAGGACGTTTATACTCGTATAGGGTCGTTTGGCATTGATGCGGAGTATACGTTGGTTGACCCTGCGACCGGTTACAAGGTTCAGCGAATGGGTGAAACCGGTCAGGCCGAGGGTTTTCAAACGGAAGGAGATTCGAGCATTCTGATACCGTGGGACCGTTCGATGCCGGCGAGCGCAACGACCAGCGTAGTTATTAACGGCAACCTGCGTTCATCGACTGAGAGCACTACCGCGGCGACACGGCACAAGGTTACGGGCAATCTTGCATATACGACAGGCAGCGGTGCTACGGTAGCGACAGCTTCTTCGTATATGTCGGACCTTGACCAATGGAACACGGCGCTGGGGGTAGGCGATACGGGTACGATTCGTATCACCGGGGTGCAAGAGGATGGGGACCCATTTACGGACCAGGATGTTACCTGGACCGGCGCGGCGGCGGGCGGTGGAGATACCTGGCAAGACGTATTGAACCAGATTACGGATCTTTTCGACAGTTCCACAGCAACGATAAATAGTGACGGCAAGATAGAAATTATCGGCGACTCGGGAGGCTATAGTGTCGCCCAGATTATAGGGATGTCGTACGTTCCCGCTGCGGCCGATGACCTTAGTGTTGCGACGTTTTTTGACTTGACTACCGCCGGCGGTAATGACAGTAAGAGCTTCAATATCACGATTTACGACCCGTTGGGCAATCAGAATGTGCTCAACGGCGTATTTGTCAAGACCGATGCGGAAAATACGTGGGACCTGGTCATACCAACGATTTCGGGGGAATTGGCCGGCGACTGGACCAGCTACGATTTTATCAACTCTGATACGTTTAACCGGCGCATTTCGGATATCCAGTTTGCCTCAAACGGTTCTTACAACGGTTTAGCCAGCAGTCTTGAGAGTTTAACTATCGGTGTTCAATTTATCGCCGGTACGACACAAAATATGACGATGGATTTAGGTACGGTCGGCGAATTTGGGGGGTTGACACAATTCTACAGTGCCCAGTCCAGCGCGGCGGCCTTGAGTCAGGATGGTTACGAAGCGGGGACGCTGGCAGGTGTTTCAATCGATATAGACGGTACGGTTGTCGGCACATTTACCAATGGAGTCAAGGCGGACGTAGCGGTAATTCAGCTTGCCGCGTTCCAGAACCCGAATGGTCTGGAGGCTGTCGGGAGAGGTTACTATCTGCCGACGGCCAACTCTGGTGAGGCTGTGGCAACGATGGCGGCTACCGGCGGGGCAGGGTCGCTGACAAGCAAGAGTCTGGAGCAGTCAAATGTTGACGTGGCGACGCAGTTTGTGAATCTGATGCAGGCACAGAACGGATTTCAGTCGAATGCGAGGACAATCAGGGTGGCGAACGATCTTTTGCGAGAGCTGACGAATTTAATCAGGTAATTTTTGGGTCATCTGAGATGTTGAGCATTGGTTATATGTTTTTGGCGGCCCTTGTGCCTCAGGAGAAATGGGACGCGATACGCGGGCTTGACGTAGGTCGTGACAGTTTGTTTACGAACAAATGGTTCGTTCTAACGGGTGCGTCGATAATATTTATCCTGACGATAGTTCTTTTGGCTATTCGGCGTTTACGTATTGAGCAGGAAGAGGAGGTGTCAGAGGCCAGATTTGATGAGTATTCTGACAGTCATGGATTAGATTCAGAGGAGCACGAAATACTTGCCGGGATAACGAAGCGAGCGCTGGTGAAGCGCAAGGATTCGATATTCACCATAATGGCGGCATTTAACCGTGGGGCCGTGAAGTTTATGCAGGAGAAGTTTGCGTCGATTCATAATCCTGTTGAGAGGAAGAAACTCAATGCGATGGTGGAGGCGGTCAGGGAAAAGCTCGGGTTCAAGAGGAAGGTTTATGCGTTCGGGGTCAGGAGCGGTCGCGGGAGGGGTCTGAGCAGCCGACAGATTTCCGCCGGTAAAAAGGTTTCCATAGCGCCGTCGGGCAGTCCGGATGTTCCACGAATTGACGCTGTCGTAACCAGAAGCGACGAGCTTGAATTTGTCGTGGCCCCGGATGTGCCTCTCAGCAGCGCTGCGGGTAAGTTGTGGAATGTTCGTTATCGTTTTGGTGCCGCAACGTGGGAGTTTAACGTGCTGACGATAGCATGTGGGGAGGGGGGATTGGTGCTGAACCACTCCGATAACATAACGTTCGTTAACAGGCGCAGGTTCCTTCGTGTCGGGGTTCGAAAGCCGGCGCTGGTTGCGCATTTTCCGATGGTAAAGAATGATTTCGAAGGCGGGCCGACGACGCCCCAGTTTGTTCGAGGAACGGTGACGGAGCTTTCGGGGCCCGGCTTGCGGATAGAGTCGGAAATAGAGGTTAATCGTGGCGGGCGTGTCCTGGTGGTGTTTGAGCTGGAGGAGGGCAAGCTCATACAGGACATCGGTGAGGTTCGAGGGTATCGAGACAGCGACGGCGAGCATTCAATCGGCAAGCATTCAATCGGCGTGGAGTTGATAGGTTTGAACGAAGCAGGCTTCGATGAGCTTGTTCGTGCGACGAATAATATTGCCATCGGTTGCGCAATTGAGGAGTTGCAGAATGAGGAAGAGTCGTCATTAGTGGCAGGGCAGCAGAGTGGTTAATCCCGGCGGCGAGTTAGGTACAAGCATCAACTCACTTACAAAACAGTATAGTGTCATCGCTCACAATCTGGCGAATATCAATACGGCCGGTTATAAGCGGACGGTGAATTCGTTCAGCAGAGAGCTGATGGCCCAGCTTGGGGGCGGGCGGGATGAATCGGTCCCCGAGGGCCAGATAAAGATTAACAGCATTCTGGATTTTTCCCAGGGGAGTCTGTTGAAGACGGACCGGTCGCTCGATGTGGCAATCAACGGAAAGGGATTTTTCGTAGTAGAGACACCGGATGGTCAGCTTTACACTCGCAACGGGATGTTTCAGGTTAATCAACAGGGACAATTGGTTGACCACGAGGGCAGGATAGTTTCAGGTGCCGAGGGCCCGATTATAATACCTGCCGGTGTGAGCGTGCAGGAAATTAGTATTGGTGAGGACGGAACTATAAACGCCGCCGCCGGCTCATTAGGAAGATTGAAGGTTGTCGATTTCAAGGAGGATGAGGGAAAGCTTTTTGCGACCGGCAAGAATTGTTTTGGTGCGCCCGAGGGCGTGCAGCCGGCCGCTGCCGAGAAGACGTCGGTAAGGCAGGGATACCAGGAGAATTCAAATGTGAATCGGATGGAGGAGCTGGTTGACATGATAACGGTATCAAGGCTTTATGAAGTAAATATGAGACTCTTGGTGCGGCGTCGTGAGAACGCCAAGGCTATCATTGGTGTTGCAAATAGTTAGTTTGAGCAAGGAGCTTAATTATGCTTAAGGCATTTTCGACTGCGGCTACGGGCATGTCCGCTCAGCAGACGATGATTGATTCGATAGCGAATAACCTGGCGAACATGAATACGAACGGTTACAAGCGTGCCCAGGTAAATTTTCAGGATTTGCTTTACCTTAAGTTGCGTGAGGCGGGTCGTGAGATTTCCTCCGGTATAATCGCCCCGAGCGGTCTGGAAATAGGCAGTGGTGTGAGGATGGCTTCAACCAACAAAGTATTTACCATCGGGGAGCTTCAAACGACGGGGCGGGACCTGGATTTGGCAATCCAGGGTGATGGATTTTTTGAGGTTACTCTGGCCAACGGTGACAAGCGTTACACGCGTGACGGTTCCCTTAATAGGGATGCGAACGGCCAGTTGGTCAACTCAAGCGGTTATGTTGTAAGTCCCGGGATAACGATACCAAGTAATGCGTCAACTATTGATGTTGGAGCCGACGGCACGGTCAGTGTGATGACTCCGTCCGGCAGCACGACTGTGGGTACAATACAATTGTACCGTTTTGCAAATCCTGCGGGGCTAAGTGCCGAGGGTGATAATCTTTGCCGAGAGACTGAGGCCAGCGGGACGGTGAGTTCGGGCACCGCCGGCGAGGATGGTTTTGGCAGTCTTTTGTCTAAGACGCTTGAGAAGTCAAACGTGGAGATGGTGACTGAGCTGGTGAATCTTATCACGGCCCAGCGGGGTTACGAGATAAACAGCCGCGTTATAAGGGCTGGTGACAATATCCTTAGAAATCTGAACATGCTGATTAGATAAACAGAAGACAGAGGACAGAAGTCAGAGGACAGATGGCAGAATACAGAGGACAGAAGATGGTTAGAACCGTTGTAGCACTGGCTATTACTTTTGTGGCGGTGGGGCAGGGGTATTGCTATGGTCGGCAGGTTGACGGCAGCATGGATGCTGCCAAGAACAGCACTTTGCGGATTTACCTGCCGCGTGAGGTGGTTGTTAAGGCCGATTCCATACAATTAGGTGCGGTAGGAGTTATGCAGGGAGATGGCGCTGTGGTGGCCAAGGCGCGGCAAATCGGCTTAGGCAGGTTCGCCTTGACGGGCCAGCAGATTGTGATTGACAGGCCGACGATTCTGAGCCGGCTGGCCTCGAACGGTATTAAGGCACATGAAGTGTCGCTCAGCGGGGCCGAGCGCGTGAAGGTGAAAAGAGACGAGAAAGTTATCAGCGGCCGGCGGTTCGCTGAGGTGGCGTCGGTGTTTCTGAAGACCCAGGCGGGGTATGAATCGGTCAGTGATATTGCGCTGGTGAGAAATCCGAAAGACTGGGTTTTAGCTGATGACGGCGGTGAAATAAGGCTTGTGGCGAGGTTAGGCAAATACAGCAGAAAAGACAAGGCCAGGGTATGGGTCGGGGTTGTGAGAGACGGGGTTGAGACGGGTGGATACGAGGTTGGTTTTGATTTGAAATACAAGCGCCGCCGGGTAGTAGCGACGGTTGATATTGTGGCCGGTGTTGTGCTCAGCCCTGAAAATGTGCAGGTTGAGACGACGATGGCCTCGGCGCCGGAACCTGCTGGTTGGTCTGTGCCTTACGGACAGGTTGCCAAACGGAGGATAAAGAAGGGTGCTGTTATCACCGGCAACGTGGTTGGGCATGCTGAGCCGCCTGTGGTGATTAAGCGGAGGCAGACAGTGGTTATGAAAATTGAAACGGGCGGTCTTTATGTTTCCGCTGTTGGGGTGGCTCTTTCGGATGGCAAAGTGGGCCAGTATATCCGGGTGAAGGGTCCGAATAATTCGCGGATAGTAGTAGTTAAGGTCAAGGCTGACGGTACGGTTGAGCCTGTTTTTTGAAAGGGGATGTTGTGAATAATAAACTGACAGTGATAACGGCACTTGTGATTTGTTGGCAGGTGTTTGGGCCGGTTTGGAGTAAGTGCGATGCCGGCTCAATCTGGGCCAAACGCGACAAGAACACAAAGCTGATTTACGCTGATGACAAGGCGTGCCAGGTTGGTGACATATTGACAATAATCATCAGTGAGACGAGCAATATCAAGAACGAGGTCGAGAGAGAGTTGGCGAATGAAAGCAGCCGGACCATAACGTTTAATCCGCAGACACAGCTCAATGATCAGCCGTTTTCGTGGCTGCCCAAAATACCAGGCATCACCGAGTCTTTTACGGCCTCTGCAAGCAAGTCATTAGACGGTCAGTCGGACTATGAGGACAAGCGCAGCTACACGGACCGGATGACGGTTGTTGTTCAGGACATCCATCCGAACGGCAATCTTGTTGTTTTGGGTACGCGTCATCGGGACGTGGTGGGAGATAAGGTGACCATTCAGGTAAGCGGTATAGTTCGTCCGAGGGATATTGCATTTGATAATACGATTCGCAGCGAACAGGTTGCGGATTTCAAGATTGTTACGCTCAACAAGGGAGTTACGCCAAATTACACTAAGCCCGGGTGGCTTGCGAGCATATTTGATGCGTTGTGGCCGTTCTGAGGAGCGTGCGGCGGTGGTATGGTCGCTTAGTCGGGCCTTTTGCGGAGCTTTGGTTATGAGATTTCGTTTGACGACATTCGTATTGTTTTTAGCCTGTGCAGTGTGCACGGCGCGTGGCGCGCGTGTTAAGGACATTGTGGAGATTCAGGGGATTCGTGGCAACCCTCTTATGGGCACGGGTCTTGTGGTGGGACTAAATGCGACGGGCGATAAAGCCGTGCCGAGCCGGCAGATGTTGTCAAGTCTTTTGCAGCGTGAGGGAGGTATGACATTTTCGCCGAGCACCCTGGGTGCCGGCAGTATAGCTATAGTGGTCGTGACGGCGGAGTTGGGGCCGTGGGACCGAGTCGGATCGCGGATAGACATCAATGTATCCACAGTTGGAGACGCCACGAGTCTGCAGGGCGGTGTGCTGCTGGCGACGGAGCTTAAGGGTCTTAACGGTGAGGTTTACGCGGTGGCTCGGGCGGCATCGATATCGACGGCTTCCTGGACGGTTGAGGGTAAGACGGGCAGCAAGATGGCCAAGAATCACCCCACTGTTGGGCGGATTCCGGGTGGCGCGTACGTTGAAAAAGAGGAGTTATCCAGTTTCATTGAGACTATCGGCCAGCAGCGTTATATCACGCTTAATTTGCGGAACGGCGATTTTACGACCACCGAGAGGATTCGCCAGGCAGTAGAAATCGTTTATCCGGCGAGCGCGTTCGTAGAAGATGCCGGGACGATAAAGGTCAGGATACCGCCCGAGATCAACAGGCTCAATGCAGCGGGTTTTGTGGACCACATTACAAGCCTCGAGGTGGAGGTTGATATGCCGGCCATAGTCGTGATTAACGAGCGGACGGGAACCATTGTCGTCGGCGGGTATGTCGGTATCTCAGAAACGGCGGTGGCCCAGGGAAGTCTGGTTGTCAAGATTAAAGAGCAGAAGTTTGTTTCCCAGCCGATAGCGCCGTTTACCGAGGGCGCGACAACGGAGGTGGTGGAAGACTCATCTTTGTCGGTTGAGGAAGAGGAAGGCCATCTTATTCGAGTGCCTCATGTGGTTACGGTGACCGAATTAGCCAATGCCCTTAATGCAATAGGTGCGACGCCGAGAGATATGATAGCAATCTTTAATGCTCTGAAGGTCGCCGGCGCCCTGCAGGCGAAGATTGAAATGATGTAAAACAACGGTGAGTCGGTAAATCGGTGAGTCGGTGAATTGGTTACAGGAAAGTTTAATGGATATTAGTGAATTGTTGCTGAATCAAGCTGCCGCAGGCGGGCAGGTGGGCAAGGTGGCCGAGGCGGGCGGGCTCCGAGCCGGCGCTGATATTGATGTCACCGATGAGAGACGCAAGAAGGTTGCCAGAGATTTCGAATCGGTTTTTATCCATGAGATACTGAAAAGAATGGGAGATACGATACCCGCCTCGGACATGGCAGACCAATCGTCGAAGCAGATTAAGAGCATGTACTGGTCGTACATGGCGCAGGCAATTGCCGACAGGGGGGGCTTTGGACTTTGGAAGAACATTTATGAGGCTATGTTGGCAACCGGCTCAGAGGCCGCCGGACAGCAGGAAAATCAAGCGGTCCGGCAGATAGTGGATAAGAGCGTATGAAGACTGCAGACGACAGATTAGATGAGCTTACCGACGAGTTGCTCTCGGTTTTGGCTGATGATATCAGGCATATTGAGCAGACCTTGGAGCGGTTGGATGCGCTGCGTGCGGCGGTTGTCAGGAGAGATGAAGAAGGACTTAAGTGTTTGCTTGATGAGGTCGCAAATGAGCAGGGGAGCTACACACTGGTTGAGCAAAGGCGGGCGGTGATACGAAAACAGATGGCGGATGTTCTTGGGTGCGGCATCGAGGGGATGAACTTATCGAAGCTGTGCGGCCAGTTGACCGGTGAAAGAAGAGATTTGGTGGCACAAGCACGGCAGGAACTGCAGGGAATATGTGAGAAGCTCAGAAAGGAGCATATGGCGACGAACATACTGCTGAAGGAATGCTCAAGGTTTAACAACCTGCTGCTGAGGGGGATATTGGGCAACGGCCGGGAGACGGTGACGTATAACAGCCGGGGCAGTGCATCGTGGGAACTTCAAAGGGGAATGGTCAGCATCAGGCTTTAGAGCCTGGCTATGGCGGAGTTTTGTAATGGGTAGTTATGATATAGGACTTAGCGGGCTCAATGCGGCGCAGAAGGCGCTTGATGTGATAGGCAATAATATCGCCAATGCCGCCACGGAGGGGTACCATCGTCAGAGGGTGGAACTGAGTCCGACGGATGATGTTTATATAAATGGTGTCTATATCGGCCAGGGTGTCGAGTTTGAAGGTATAACCCGGTTGATTGACAGGTTTTTGGACGGTCAGATTGTCAATCAGGAATCGACGATGGCTCAGATTTGGCGGGAGCTTGATGCGCTCAGGACGATGGAGAGCACTTTTGGCGAACTGTCAACCGATGGTCTGAGCACGGCGTTGGACAATTTTTTCGGCGCGCTGTATGAGCTGGCGGCCAAGCCGAAGGACAAGAATTATCAGTATCCGGTGATAAGTACCGCGCAATCGTTAGTCAATCAATTGCGCGGTCTTGGCACGACGGTGAGCGAGCTGGAGACACAGGTTTACGAGGAAGCACAAAGTACGATTGAAAGTATTAACAGTTTAGCGGTGCAGATCGCTGAGTTGAATGGTAATATCCGTACGATGGCGGTTAGCGGCAACGATATGAACAACATGTGTGACCAGCGTGATCAGCTCATTACAGAGCTGGCTCGTCTAACAGGCATAACAACTGTCGATATAGAGTACGGAGTAGTTAATATCAGCGTAGGAAACGCGTCACTGGTAGCAGGCAGCAATTCTTTTGAGCTGGAGCTTGGGCTGGTGGTGAACGGGAGCAACTATGATTTTGGCATTTCGCCGGCGGGTGCCGGTGTTTACAGCACACAGCTTAGCGGCGGCAAGCTGGGTGGTCTCTTTTCGCTGAATAATGAGATTCTGCGGGATGTGGGCACTAAGCTGGATACTCTGGCCAAGACGATAGTTTTCGAGGTGAACAAATTGCACGTACAGGGTGTCGGTGCTTCCGGGTCGTTCGAGAGATTGACCGGATGGACGATGACCGATCAGGACCTGAGTGATTTTGACCCTCCGTTGGTGGACGGTGAGACACTCTATGTCAGAGTTACTTATCCCGACGGCTCGGTGGTTCAGGAAGCATTTACGGTGGATGCAAGCGTGGGTGGCGATACATTGACGACGATGGCGGAGGAGTTCGCGGCCATTACGGGTTTGAGCGGTTCACAGGTCAACTCCGGCCAATTGGAGATAGTGGCGGACGACGGTTACACGTTCGATTTTCTGGGCGGTGTGCCGGCGGAGCCACCGGCGGGGGACGACAATATGATGACGGGCAATGTGCCGGATATTGATATCTCCGGCATTTACACGGGCTCGACCAACAAGATCTATACGTTTACCGTTGTCGGCAACGGGACGGTAGGCTCCGGGGCGGTGTCTATAAGTGTAGATGACGGTTCCGGGGTTGTCGCGACGATAAACGTGGGTGACGGGTATGTCCCCGGTACGGTGGTGAACGTGTATGACGGTATTAAGATTTCATTTGATGTGAGCGGGTCCAGCGCGGGCGATCTGAATGACGAGGATTTCTTCAGGATACGCGCCCTTGCAAATTCGGATGCTTCGGGCTTCTTAGCGGCTGCCGGTATTAACTGCTTCTTTGCAGGCACCGGCTCGACATCAATTGCAGTTACCGATTATGTGGGCAATTCAGTCAACGGGGCCGACCGGATTGCGGTGTCGGGGTCGGTTGGCATGGACGACAACGCCAACGTACAGGCGATGGCGAAGTTGGGCGACAGTAGTATAAGTGACCTTGGAGGTCTTACGCTGAAGAAATACTATCGCAATATAGCCACGAATGTTGGTGAACAGATTTCGCTTGGGGAGGTACGCCGGGACACTGCAAGCGGGGTGTGGCGCAGCCTGACGAAACAGCGCGATGAGACCAGTGGTGTTGATATGAACGACGAGGCGGCGAAGATGCTGATGTTTGGGCAGATGTTCCAGGCGATGGCAAAGTATATTAACACGATATCGAGGTCGCTTGATACCCTCATAGAACTGATATAGTAAAGGAAACCGCGGATTTCGCGTATTACGCTGATTAAAAAAAACGGTGTTAATCTGTGTTAATCCGTGTCTAAAAACAAAAACGGTCGGACGGCCGGACGGTTTGGTGATTAGGGGTATTTATGAGCGGCTATTCTCTGGATTCCATTTATAACAGTGCGAGCTGGGCGATATGGCAGCATTCTACGGCGCTTGCGAAACTTCAGGAAAAGGCGGCAACGGGTCAGGATATTAATCGGCCGTCCGATGACCCGACGGACGCGAACCGGATATTGAGCCTTCGTACAGAGAGCCGTTCGATGGAAGTGTATATGGGTGCACTTAATGACGCTGTAAGTGTGCTTGATTTCAGTTCCTCGGTGATCCAGCAGATTGACGACCAGATGATAAGCGCGCTGGGATATCTGACGTCGATATCTACCGGAGGAACGGAAACCGAGGACACACGCCGGACATTGGCGAACCAGCTTGACAATATCCTCGAACAGGTGGTCTCATTGGCAAATAGCCAGCTTTCCGGCCATTACCTGTTCTCCGGTGCCGCCAGCGACGTGCAGCCGTACACTGTCGAGCGTGACAGCAGCGGCAATATCACGAGGGTGCTTTATCAGGGCAGCAGCGAAGAGCGAAACGTGGCGGTTGCGCCCGGTGTTGAGGTCTCCTCGGTTCTGGTAGGCGACGAGTTGTTCCGGACGGACAGTCGGGGGGCGCTGGATTTTGTAACCGCCGATGATGCCGGTGCGACCACTACGGGTGTAGTGGCGGGCAGCGGCACCTCAAGCGTTCGCGGGGACACCTGGCTGACGGTGACGGACCTCGGAGGGGGGGATTATGAGTTGTCGATTGACGGCGGGGCAAGTACGGTGACCGGCAATGTAGGGGATGAGGGTGCGGAAAACGTGGCGGTGGTCAGCTCGATTACAGGCCAGGTTCTGTATGTGGATGTGACGGGGATGACGGGGTCGGGTACTGAGCCGATACGCGCTCCGGGAACGTATGACATATTCAATATACTCATCAACGCCCGTGACCTGCTGAATGACGAGCAGGGTCTGCTGGCCGGCGACAGGGCACAGTGGAATTCTATGGTGAATTCAACGATTGAGTCGATGCAGGGGGCGCAGGAAAGGCTGACTCACGCCTTTCCCAGGGTTGGGGGACGGATTGGGACACTTCTGACGCTTAAAAACAGTATCGAGGATATGAAGTTCAATGCGGACGAGGAAATCAGTCGCCTGCAGGATGCGGATATTACACAGGTAGCGGTGGACCTTGCGCGTCATGAGGTTTTATATCAGATGTCGCTTTCGGTGGCGGCAAGGATGTTTTCGCTGTCGTTGATGGATTTTATAACTTAGCCCGTTTAATTTTCTATTTTCTATTGACTATTGGGATTGAAGTTTGCTCCGAAGTTGGTGTGGGCGATAAGAGAGCAAATTGGAGATAGCATAAGTGTCGATATCGAAGGCACACGAAGATGGACTCGCGCTGGCTCAAGCGGGGCGATATGAGGATGCGTTAGGGTGTGTTCGGCAGTGTGTTGAGTCGGAGCCTGATAACGTGGGGGCGTGGAATGATATGGGGGCGATACTCTATCGTTTGGGGCGGGCGAAGGAGGCGGCTGGTTGTTTTGAGCGTGCAAAAGCGTTGGTGGGCCCGTCGGGGCAGCTTTACTGGAATCTGGCACAGAGTTATCTTGCAGATGGTCGTCCCGGTGAGGCGGCGGGTCTTTTTGATGAAATGCAACGTTTGGGGGCGCTCAATGTCGATATTGTCATCAGATGCGCTGATGCGTTCATAGTGTCCGGCGATAACGCGGGTGCGGCGGAGGTGCTTGGCGATGCGGCGAGATTTTTCCCCGGCAGCAGCCGGCTCCAGTCGAAGCTGGCGGTAATCGGCTCGGCTGGGACAAAGCTTGCTTTTTTCTGCGGTGCGGATGGGACGACATTCCTGAAGGATATTCTCAAATTTGCAGGACAGCGGTTTCAGGTGCGTTTCTTTAATGGTAAGACCTATGGTGATATGTACGAGCTGATGAAGTGGAGCGACATCTCGTGGTTTGAGTGGTGCACCGACCTTGCGATGAATGGTTCGAAGATGCCGAAGGTGTGCAGGAATATCATCAGGCTTCATCGTTATGAGGCCTACCTTGACTGTCCGAAGGAGGTCAACTGGGACAATATCGATGTGCTTATTACCGTGGGTAACAGGTGCGTTAATGAGATTCTTTCGGTGAAAGTGCCGGATATTGCTTCTCGCACGAGGATGGTGGAAATCGCCAATGGTGTGGATTTGGCGAAATTCGGATTTATCGAGCATGCGTGCGGCAAGAACATAGCTTTTGTTGGTGACCTGCGACTCGTCAAAAACCCCATGTTTGCGCTGCAGTGTATGCACCGATTGCATAGCATTGATGATGAGTACAAACTGTCTTTTGCAGGTCGGATGCCGGATGAAGATGCGTTTGTTGAGCAATATCTGAGGCATATGGTTGATGTGCTTGGTTTGGGAGAGGTGGTATTTTTTGATGGCTGGCAGGGTAATATTGGTTCGTGGTTAGCTGATAAGCACCACATCATCTCAACGAGCGTTATCGAGAGCCAGGGTATGGGCATTTTGGAGGGCATGGCGTGCGGACTTAAGCCTGTTGTTCATAATTTTCCAGGGGCGGAGGAAATATTTGGGTCTGAGTTTTTGTTTAATACAACTGAGGAATTCTGCGGGCGGATTTTGTCGGCTGAATATGAGCCGAGGCGGTACAGGGGTTTTGTTGAGGAAAGGTATTCGCTTCTGGGGCAGCTTGAGCGGATTAACGAGGTGCTCGTTGGGATTCAAAGGGAATTGGATTTTGTTGGGATTGAGCACCGGCAAACAAGCCATTCGTCTCAGTTGGGGCCAGGGTTTGCCGGTGGCACCTGCGTTGTGTAAGTAAAGCAGGAATCATTAAGATGTCCGAATTGAAAATTTATAAAGATTTTCAGCAGCCGCCGATTGTTCGGCCTGGTGCGCCGAAGATAGCCTTTTTCTGTGGAGGCGACGGTGTGACTTTTCTTTGGGATATCGGGATGTTTGCGAAAGAACGATTCAATGTGTGGTTTTTTGAGTGGCAAAGCACCGAGGGCGTGGCCGAGTTGATGGAGTGGAGCGATATATCGTGGTTTGAATGGTGCACTGATTTGACGGCATTTGCGTCGCAGCTTCCAAAGGTGTGCAAAAGTATAGTTAGGCTTCACCGCTACGAGGCGTTTACCGGTTGGCCGGGCAAGGTGAGGTGGGAGAATATCGATGCACTTATTACCGTCGGCAATGATTATGTCAGGAATAGATTATTAGCGGTGGTTCCGGGGATTGAGAAGCGAACGCGTATGGTTGAGATTCCCAACGGTATTAACCTTGTCAAGTTTGGGTTTACCGAGCGGCGGCGTGGGAAGAATATTGCATTTGTGGGCAATATAAACATGAAGAAGAACCCTGCGTTTCTGCTGCATTGTTTCGCGAGGCTGCGGACGATTGACCCTGAGTATCGGCTATATTTTGCGGGTAGATTTCAGGATGGGGCCCTCGAACAGTATATGTGGTATATGATCCGGCAACTGGGGCTTGATGGGGCTGTATTTTTTGACGGGTGGCAGGAGGATGTAAGCGGGTGGCTTGCGGATAAGCATTATATTGTGTGCAGCAGTATCGTTGAGGGTCATCCGGTGGGTGTATTGGAAGGGATGGCACGAGGGCTCAAGCCTGTGATTCATAATTTTCCGGGGTCGAAAAAGTTTTTCCCTGCGGAGTTTTTGTTTGATACGGCAGGGGAGTTTTGTGAGCGTATAGCTTCCGGTCCTTACGAGGCGAGGCGGTATCGTGAATTTGTGGAGGCGAGGTACTCGCTGGTTGAGCAGTTAGGGCGGGTCAATGAGTTGTTCATGGAGCTTGGGGCTTGGCGTCCATCACAGGGGCATCGGGCCGGGGAGGCGGTTCAGCCGGCCGATCTGCGGAATGGGCGCCTGACGACAGATTGTTCGAAATCTATACAAATGGCCCCTTAAGGCAGCGCCGATGCTGTCCAAATCGCAAATATACCCCCCTGGAGCAGTAGGCACGGAATTTGCTTTGCCCTACTACAGATTGTAAACGGTCTGTCTATATTTATGCGAACAGGAGATATGGAATGGCGACAGAGTCAGAATCAGGTGTCTATGAGCGAGCCGTCGAGTTGGCCGAGGCGGGGCAGCATGAACAGGCCTTAGTGTGCATTAATCAGCACCTTAAGGCTAATCCGAATGACGGCCAGGCCTGGAATGACGCCGGCGCGATACTCTATTGCCTTGGCAGGGTGAATGAGGCGATAGAGTATTTTGAGAAGGCTAAAGGTCTGTGCGCCGAATCGGCTGAGATTTACTGGAACCTGGCAGAAGCGTACCTTGATGGTGGGTGCCCGGGCTTTGCGGCGAAACTCTTTGATGGGATGGAGCGTCTGGAGATACTCAACGCCGACCTTATCAACAGGACGGCGAACGCATTTCTGCTGCAGGAGTATTACGGCAATGCGGCGGAGATGCTGCTTCGTTCACTTGAGATGGCTCCGGGCCAGGAAATTTTGCAGCCTATGATAGAGGTCATTCGTTCGAAGCGGCCGAAGGTGGCGTTTTTCTGTGGGGGCAAGCGTGAGTCTGTGGAGCGGGTTTTTGACTTTGTTAAGCACAGATTCATGGCGGAATTACACGTGGCTGAGTCTTTTGAACAGATACGACCGGTTATGGAGTGGTGCGATATCGCCTGGTTTGAGGGGTGTGGTGAGCCGGCGGTTGAGGCGTCGTGGCATCCGAAGACATGTGAGATGATTGTGAGGCTGGGTCCTGACGATGTGTATGACACGTGGCCGGAGCGGGCAAAGTGGGAGAACGTTAATACACTGATTGCGACGGGTAATTCTTTTTTCAGAGAGGCACTTATCGATAAAGTCAGCGATATAGAAAAGCGCACACGCGTGGTGACGATTGAGCGTGGTGTAGATGCGGGCCGGCTCGCGTTTACCCACAAGCAGCGCGGCAAGAGAATCGCTTGCGTAGGCGATTTGAGCGCGAAAAGCAATCCGATGTTTCTGCTGCAGTGCATGCAGAAGCTGCACTACCTTGATGCGGATTACAGGTTGTACTTTGCCGCCGAATTTGAGGACAAGTCGGTTGAGCAGTACGTCAAGTATATGGTCGAGGCATTGGGGCTTTCGAGCGTTGTGTTCTTCGACGGCAAACCGAAGAACATGAATGCGTGGTTCAGAGATAAGCATTACGTTGTTGCGACGGGCATAGGGCAGGGTGGCTTGTTAGGCGTTCTGGAGGGTATGGCCTGTGGGTTGAAACCGGTGGTGCACAATTTCCCGGGAGCCGATGAGATTCTGCCTGCAGAGTTTCTGTTTAATCTGGCGGAAGATTTCTGCAGGCAGATTCTCTCGGAGAGGTATGAGCCGGCCAGCTATCGCGGCATTGCCGAGCGCAAGCACAGCCGAAAAGCGCGGATGAAGGAGATTAATGAAGTTTTAGTGCGCATTGAGAAAGATATAGCTGAGCAAAAGCGTGTGCTCGAGAGGCGCCGTAGCGGCCAGGCCCGGTTCAGTGGTTTTGGTGCTGTTGGTGATGATGTGAATCAGTGGCAGAGGCCGGAATATAGCGGTGTTGCTTCCGGCCAGACCGGTGCGGAGGTCTTTTCAAGAAATGATGACAGTCAATGGCAAGAGCCTGCCAAGGCGATTCCCATAGAACCGATTAAGCCGGGCCGACTCAATATCAGAATCGAACCACCAGCTTCAGCCACTCAGGAAAATGCGGGTTTGGCAGGAGTGCCGTGGGACGGCAGCGCCTTACTGAATCAGAAACCTCCGGCAGCACCGAGTCCTTCGTTTGTCGGCGGGAGCGGTTCGATAAGCGAGGTGGCGGCAGAGGCCGTGCGGGCTTCGCGTGCTCTGGCTCAAGCTGCGAATCAAAGCGGCACTTTGCCGACGCAGCCAGGCTGGGATGTGGCCGGTGCAGGGAGCGAAGATTTGAGTCAGATGGGATACGGCTCTCTTGAGACTTCGGTTAAGGATAACAAGATTGCCCAGATGGCCTCTGAGTTTTCCGACAATGCCGGCAGAGCTGAAAGTCAGCTCAAACGCGTAAAGGTCAATCAGGTCCCTTTTGTGAGTTAGGCTTCAGGCGAAGTGAAGGGGGCAAACGGCTGGGTCAGACGCCATTAATTCGATGAGCTGACGGCTTGAAGAGCAGGTGCAGGTTTCTGACCGATGGCGAAGGAAGCCCGTTACAATGACATACAACACTCGACAAAGCAGAGGACCTCTGGTGAGCGTGTTGATATCGACTTACAATCGTCCGCGGTATGTTCGCGAAGCTGTAGCCAGCATCTTGCGTCAAACGTATCCAAACTTCGAGATCATATTGGTTCGCGACGGAGGTACGCCGGTTGGAGATATCGCCGGAGAGTTTGGCGACGAGCGGCTTGTCTTCATCGACAGAGAACAGAACCAGGGAAAACCGTATTCACTGAACGAAGCGATAGACCGTGCGAAGGGTAAATACGCCTGTTACCTTGATGACGATGATATCTACTATCCGAACCATATAGATGTCCTGGTCGATGCGCTCGAAGGGCAGGGGCAGTATGGAGTCGCCTACACCGATTTGTACAAGGTCAATTGCCGTGTTACCGAGGCCGGCCGGCGTGTGGTCCTTAGCAAGAACGTGGAGATAAGCCGGGATTTTAGTCGGATGACGATGCTCCGTTTCAATCATACTCTGCACGTCAGCGTGATGCATGAGCTGGAGCTGCTCGAAAGGGCAGGGGGGTACAACGAGGAACTTAACGTATTAGTGGACTGGGATTTGACGCGCAAACTTGTATTTTACACGGATTTTTTGCATGTACCCAAGATTACGGGTGAGTTTTATGCACCGGTGCCTGTTGACAAGGAGCAGACGAGCTATTCGACGCCGGCGGGTGATTGTGACAGGATATCGGTGAAGCGGCGCGAGGATACGAACAACTTTATTAGGAACCTTCTGACGATACGCAGCACGAGGCCGCCGAAGCCGTGGCCGAAGGTAGAGGATATGTCGATCATACTTTTGACCGAGCGTCTTGATGAGGCAACTGAGCAGGTGCTTCGCGATATATGGTCCCACACTTTTTATCCCTGTCAGATATATCTACCGTTGCCGCAGGAGGATTTGAGCAGACTCAGGACTGTAGTTCCAAATATTATGGGCGTGCCCGTAAGCGCCAGCGCCGGCGAGACGCAGAGAGTTGATTCGGTGCTGGAGTGCTGCGAAGGTGATTATGTCGCGATAGTACCGAGGGATTTTGAGATAGGCCGTGAAGATACGCTTTGGATTGAAAGTGCGCTGCAGCCGCTGATGAACTGCGACGACCCGAATCAGGCGTTTGAGTTGCCGGCTTCGAGCAGCCACTGCTGGTCGGCGGTATTTCGGCGCGAGCAGTTGAGACGTGCCCGCAGATTGGGGGGTCATTTGGCGTTAGCTGAATCGGTGGCGGCGGCGGGTATAAAGCTCAGGAAGCCGGCCGTCGAGGAATATCCGCTTCAGTTTGACAATTTGATGACCGGTGCCAAAGAGATCGAAAAGCAGGGCGACTGGGCCCGTGCGGTCGAAGTTTTCGAGTATCTGGCCCAGAATTATCAAAATGAACTGTGGATGAAGACCCGATGGGCGAACACTTTGTATCATGCGGGTAGATATGATGAGGCGTTGAGCATAGCTGAAGAACTTAACCTTAAAAGGCCGACGGTTTCGACGCTTTTGATTGAAGCGAGGATCCATCGAAAGAGAGATGATGTCAGTTTGGCAATCGAGCAGTTTGAAAAGGCAGAGGATATCCTCCAGGGGAGTGAATTAGCGTGGTCACATTGAGAAGATATAACAAGTTTGGTGACGGCGAAGAAGGAATTTGTTGATGACGAATAGCAATCAGAAACATTCCGGACCTCTTGTGAGCGTGTTGATATCGACTTACAATCGGCCGGTGTTTGTTCGCGAAGCTGTAGCCAGCATCTTGCGTCAAACGTATCCAAACTTCGAGATCATATTGGTTCGCGACGGAGGTACGCCGGTTGGAGATATCGCCGGAGAGTTTGGCGACGAGCGGCTTGTCTTCATCGACAGAGACCAGAACCGCGGCTTGCCGTATTCATTCAACGAGGCATTGAGCCGGGCAAAAGGAATGTATGTGACCTACCTTGGAGACGATGATATTTACTACCCGAACCATATAGATGTCCTGGTCGATGCGCTGCAGAGTTGGGGTGAATACGGGGTCGCCTACAGCGATTTGTACAAGGTCAACTGCCGTGTTACCGAGGCCGGCCGGCGGATTGTTCTGAGCAAGAACGTGGGGATAAGCCGGGATTTTAGTCGGATGACGATGCTGCGTTTTAATCATACACTGCACGTCAGCTTGATGCATGAGCGGGAGCTGCTCGAAAGGGCAGGAGGGTACAACGAGGAACTTAACGTATTAATGGACTGGGACCTGACGCGCAAACTTGTATTTTACACGGATTTTTTGCATGTGCCCAAGATTACGGGTGAGTTTTATGCACCGGTGCCTGTTGACGAGGAGCAGACGAGCTATTCGACGCCGGCGGGTGATTGCGACAGGATATCGGTACAGCGTCGTAAGAATGTAAAAGAGTTTATGAGAAATCTATTGACGATACGCAGTACGAGGCCGCCAGGGCCTTGGCCCAAAGTAAAAGACTTATCGATAATACTACTTGCAGAGAGTCCGGATGAAAGTCTCCGGGAAAGTCTTCGTGCTATATGGATGCATAGCTTTTACCCCCACCAGATATATGTTCCGTTACCGAGGGAGGAGTTTGACAGTTTTTGTACAGTGGTTCCGAATGTGCTTGGAGTACCGATAAAAGCTGCGAGCAGCCAAGCGGAGAAATTTGACGCAGCGCTAAAGTGCTGTGAAGGTGATTATGTGGCGTATGTACCGAGTAATTATAGTATCAGCGTTGAAGGCGATGAAAGGCCATGGATAGAAACAGCGCTGCAACCGCTTTTGGACGGTAATGATCCGGACCAGGCGTTTGAACTTTTGTATTCGAATGAAAAATGCTGGGCTGCAGTATTGAGCCGGGAGCAGATAGAGCGTGCCCGAAAACAGTACGGACATCTGGGCGTGAGGGAATCAGTGACGGCGGCAGGAATAAGACTTCGCAAACCGCAGACGGAAGAGTTTCCTCTTCAGTTCGACTGTTGGGT
>CAZLWL010000032.1:0-25035 GCA_964563335.1 uncultured Pirellulales bacterium | reverse complement strand
TCTCGGGCATTTGGCAAGAATCTGCATCGCGAAATCTCCTGATGCCCCTTTTTTACGCCGAAACCGCCCTCGATTCAAGTATTCGTTTTGCCCTGAAAGGGCTGCATATATTAGCCCGGGGCAAAGCGAAGCGATGCCCTGGGTCGTTTTTTCCTTGAATTTGGAGGCCTGATTTGGTATAATAAGTGAGAGTCAAATTGGGGGTAAATCGTTCGTGATGCGTGATTCGTATTTAGTTTGCCATAGAGGACTCAGAGATTCTTAGCCACGGATTTCACTGATTGACACTGATAATATTTTACCGCGGAGATCGCAGAGGACGCAGAGAAAAGAGTTTTTTAGACGCGGATTAACGCAGATTAACACGGATTAGGCTTCAGCGGGGCGGTTCAACTACAATAGTAAATAGAAAACCTGTCCTGAGTGGAGTCGAATGGATAGAAAATAGAAAATTAGCTCGCGGGGGGTGATGAATGGTCAAACGGATCCAGTGCAGGGTTGTACATTCTGTGAGCTTAACCAGCCGATCTTCCTGCGCCGACCCGGCCGAGCCATCGGCCGGCGACCCGACTTGCCCTGAGCCTGTCGAACGGGACATAGAGAGGATTCTCAAATCAATTTACAATATACAATCTAAAATATCAAATCGTAACGCCCCGCCGGGCCGGCCTGTCCTGAGTGTAATCGAAGGGAACCGGCCGACACCCTCCAGTATCCAGAATCCAGAATCGAGTATCCAGAATCCAGCCTCGCTTGGCCTAATCGTTGACTTCGTGGCATAAAAAAGCCCGCGACTTATCACGGCGAAGTTTATTACGAAGCCGGAAGCGACTCCGCCAACTCAAAACCCTGTCCTGAGCGTAGTCGAAGGATCAAAACTAAAAACTTTCTCTCCTGTTTGTCCCAGGTTCCCCAGTTTCCTTAGGCATCCTTAATTTCATCCCCTTTTGCCTTCTCTGTGTGGTCTTTTTTAACCTTTGCGAGAAGTCCTTTGATGCGTTGAGAACGTGACTCTTTAATCTTTGGCAGGACATAGATTTCGTGCAAAATCGTTTTCAATGTTTCGATTATCAGCTTGAGGTTTCCTGAGTCCCACTTCGGCCAAGATTGTTCATGAATCTTATCACTTGTCATATCCTGAATGTGAGCAAGAATATCAAAAAGAGCCGGATCAATTGAAGCATATTTTTTCTTGAGCCACTTAATCTTTTTTTCATAGTCTTGACCCTCAGCTTCCTCTTTAATAAGCAGTTCATAGATACTTTTTCTTGCACAGGCAGATGCCCCGGTCAGATAATTCATTTTCAAACAACCCTCTGCCTCGGTAATCAACTCTCGAATAACACCGGGTATCCGATTGTCTATAACAAAAAAAGATGTCGGCACTGAATAGAAAATATAAGAGTCAATATCAATACCGGTACAAAACCTATCATAATCACCATCATAGATTTCCGTGAATGAAAGATGCATTGAAGTATTCCCACACGAATCACATTGGGTCAAATACCCATAGCACCTTTTGTTCTCGGTCCAGTCAAATTCGAACGATCTTCTCATGCTATAGCGCACATGGTTTCTGTTACAGAATGGGCAATTATAGACGGACGTATCAATGAAATATTTCCGGTCCAAACTTGACTCGTCAGCCATTTGTTTTGCCTCCTTTTGGATGGAGTTACATATTTAATTTCATTTTCTACATTATACCCACGTCAAATCGTATTTCATCACAATTTTAGGCATTTTCCATGCCCTTTCGAAAAAATAATTTATTGATATTGAAACAGGTCGTTTACCACGGTTTATTGCCAAGTAACTGTGTCATTCTCTTTTTCAATTCTTCATCGAATTTTTCACTGAACTTTTTGACAAAATTAAGATAGTGCTCAACCTTGACTTTGCGTACGGTTTCCGAAGTACCATGTGCGATCTTATTTCGCAACTCGTTCATTTCTTTCAACTTTGTCCTCACAGACACGTTTTTCATTTTTTGCCAACGGATTTTCTCCAGAACCTTTGAAAAACCCAATGAACCAAATAGACGGGTAATATTTTCAACATTAGGATTCCCTCTTGTAGGTGATTCAGCAATCAAAGTTTCTAAGTTTTCTAATCTATCTTGGAAAAGCATATCTGCGCACTCCTTATGTAGATCAACGAGATAGCCTTGTAGTTGTGCCGACAAAAGCACGATAGCTGCTTTGTTTACAGCTTGAACTTCGGGGGGACGACCCGGGCCCACATCTTCGACAAGATTCTGGAGGTACTTGAGAGCCTCTTTCATACTCTTTGGTTGAGATGAGGCAATGCTATCTTTTGCTTTATGAAACTTAACAAGGGATTCATGGGCTTCTAATAAGAGATCTATTTCCTTGAGCCTATATTTCAAATTATTGAACGCTCGTGATTTCATCTTTTGGACTCCGTTTACCCTGACCTTTCGAAAGATTTTAATTTTCCGCTAATCTATGCCACAGGGCTAATCCATCGATAAATACCCATCTGACTATCAGTTGCTCTTATATCACCGATACACAAATCATTTCCACGCAACATTCTTGTCTCTACACATTCAGGCCAATCTATAAGACAAAGGGCAATTGCAGTATCAGGCCTAAAATTATGACCACCTCCTTCGCCATAACCAGGACCATATTGCCTTTCTAATTGATTTAGAACATCAGGAAAACGTACGCGTAAACGATTTAGAATCTGATAAGCAAGCCAGTAGGAATTTGTGTCTTCCTGCAAAATTGCTGCCAGAGGTTGGCGTAATTGTTCAAATCGTGGCATTTTTTGTTCCTTTCAAAAAGAGTTTTCAAATCATCCCCAAGGCCTGTGGCCCCGGTTCAAGCCCGGGGCAGGCTCTTGAGTCTGTCACACATTAAATGCCCACTCTCTTACGCTCGCGGCTCAGGTTACCCGATTTCGTAATCGAGTTTACTCACCTTGATACCAGAAAGAATACCTCATATCAAAAAGGTCGTCAATAGAAATTCCGAGAAAATCCAAAAAATCACACAAATAGTTCCGGCCGATGGCCGGAAAAATCCTAAATTCTAATCCCTAAATCCGAGACAAATCCGAAAATCTAAATTCAAATAACTAAAACTGCGTAAATCTGCGTTACTTGTCCTTCGTAGCCTTGTGCGAAGTAGGAATCTGCGTCTAAGAATTTCTGCTCCCTCGGTGTGCTCTGTGGTTGGATAAATACTGGATAGGATATGTCCAGATAGCACCAAACACGCTTGCACTATCTTGCTATTGGTGAAAAAAATAAAAAAATTTATCTCCTTGTAGTGCAAGCACTTAGCGATTTTAGAGGCGGAAAAAATCACGAATTTTCGCATCAAACCTGCAAGTTTGTGCAAAGGGTGGAGGGGCATAGTAATTTACAATTTTATATTTTCTATTGACAATTGAGTTAAGAATTTGGAGGTTCAAAAATGATTAGAACAAAAGAAATGACAGAGAAGGTATGTGAGAATTGTCGTTTTTCCCGGCCGCTGACGGGCCTGCATGAGGCGACCCTTATCTGCGACCGTAAAACCGATGCCGAAGGTATCTGGTGCGCGGTCCTCCATGCCGACTCGTGCCACAAATTTGAGGCCTCACGCGAGCTACTGTCAGCCGAAGTCGCCGGGGCATTATTAGAGGGCGCTAAACTGATACCATTAACGCAGGACAAGTTCGCGATTGTAGATGCCGCCGATTACGACCGGCTGTCTAAGCATAAATGGTGTGCGGTGAAGGACAGGCGGACGTACTATGCGACAAGGTCCTCAAACCGAAAGACGCTCCGGATGCACCGGGAGATTATGAGGGCGCCGAAGCACTTACTGGTTGACCATAGAGACCACAATGGGCTGAATAACCGAAGGAGCAATCTGCGGATTTGCACGCTGGCCGAAAACTTACGAAACCAACGGTCCGCCCGCGACAGCACTTCAAAATACAAGGGTGTTACGTGGTGCAAAGCCAGGAATGTCTTCCAGGCGCGTATCACTTTTAATAGAAGACGTATCCACCTCGGCTACTTCAAAAGCGAGATCGACGCCGCAAAGGCATACGACAAAAAAGCAAAAGAATTGTTCGGCCAGTTCGCTTTCTTAAACTTTCCCGACCAGTGAGTTTACCCTGAGCGCAGTCGAAGGGCGTATTTAAATTTTCCGAATGATTCCTAATTTTTTTAGCGCGGAGTTCTGTCTGCTCACAAATAGGCCAACTTGTTGGCCTGTGGACTTTAGTGTTAGCTTTCGTGATGCTTGTATCAAAGAAAGCTCATCTCAAGTACACCAAGCAGACAAAAAACAATCTGTGTAAATCGGTGAAATCCGTGTCTAAAACCTCTGAGGTCTCTGTGGCCTCTGTGGTAACAATAATTTCAGCGTTAATCTGCGTAATCTGCGTCTAAGAATCTCTGCTCCCTCGGCGGGCTCTGTGGCGGATTTTGGGTATAGAAAAAAGGCGAGGCTGTGGAGAAGTGGTGTGACTTGCTCCATCGTTCCTCGCCAATCTCTGTATATTATAGTCCGTTATGTTTTTCGGACAGGCCGTCCGTGGCCGGCCGATGGGTATCTAAGTCAAATGCCCGTCTCTAAGATTGTCTCAGCGGCGGATTGGGCGGCCTCGGGAGTGTCTAATTGGCCGGATTCGAGGGCCTCTTTAGCTTCTGCAACGGCCTGTGAGTCAGTGTCCTCTAATTCAACGGCCTTGCGGATGAAGGGCTCATACTCGGTGCGCAAGGTGCTGTCAGCGGCGTCGGCTTGAGGAGTTTTGTCTAAATCAGGCTTTTTTGACGGGTCAAGGCCGCTGCCGCCGGCGTCAAAAATAATGTTGTTGGTTATATCTATCGGCATCTTTGGTTTCCCTGTTCGTTCAAAGAGTTACTGATGCTCCAATTTTCGCAAGTTCGGGGCTAAACTTTAATGTTTTTTGTGGAATTTGCAATGTTTTTTTCGAAATCGTCGCACTTGCCGCAGGGCGCCTGACGTTTTCGGACGCAGGTCGGCGTTTCATGTAGTGATTGGCTCGCGGGAGGGTCTGTGCGACCTCGGAGGCAACGAAGTTATTGAAGGCGCGCGGGCTTGTGATAAGAATCTCCCAGTCCAGAGGCTGGAAGCCGGCCCGTATCCGGGTGTTGAAGTAGAGCCTCATTCTGCGTTCGACCCTTTTGTCCGTGCTGTCCCAGACCTGCTCGGTGGCCCAGAGGAGCTTGCCGTTTCGCAAATCAATCAGCTTTAAGTGGAGCGCCACTAACAGATGTGGGTAAGGATGATACTGAGTGATGCGTCCAAACAGGACGGCATCGGCCTTTGACTGTTGGCGGATGACTGAAAGCTCCTCTAACGAATAAGATGAGCTGTGGTTCAAATCGAGCTTTCGCCAGGCGGATTCTGCGCGATAGAGGGTGGTCAGGCTGAACAGGTGCCTTTTGCGAATAGCTTCGGTGATGGCCTCGGTAAGATTTGTTGAAAGCTCGGGACGGGTCGAGAGGTTGTCGAGTTCAAAGACCACCGTCTTTCCGACGGTGGAGAAATCTGCGTATGGGTTTATATAATAGTGGCCGGTCTCGCCGACGACAGGTCTGTATAATGTGCAGCTTGCCAGGGGTATTATCATCACGGCCATCAGGAGCAATGGTTTGGGAAACGCAAAATGCAAAACGTAAAGTGCAAAATTGAGGGACCGCTGCGCGGAGCTTTTTGAATAGATTCCTCCGCTACGTCCTGCTTCGTCAGGACTACGCAGGACTCCGGTCGGAATGACGGACTGGATTGGCGCGTGCGCGTGGCGTGACGATTTGATAGCTGCTTTCGCAGCCACAAGCATTTTATATTGTATATTGTGTTGAGATTCTTTCCCGGCGCGCCGGGACTCAGAATGACAATGAGACAGCTCAGAATGACAGGGAAAAACCATCGCCAAGCTTCGCTTGGCGATGCCACCCTGTCGCAGCAGCTTTTTACCATCCCCAAACCCTTCGGGTTTGAGGCTGCCACCCTGTGGTATATGCTTGGCGCTGCCACCCTGTTGCTGAGCGTTGCTTCGGTCGGAATGACAATCGGCAATTTTTTTCGGTTTATTCATCGTTTCAATCCATTCTGTATTATTCATTCGGTCGGCTGCTGAGTTTGCAGTTGGGTTTCGGTTGATTGTACGGGCTCTGCGCCCAAGATTCGCAGTACCCTCTGCAGGGCCTCCAACTGGGCGGCCTGTGCGTTTCGCATCTCATCGCGAAAGCCCAAGACATCACTTTTCCAATTTGTAAGCTCTATCTGCATCTGATGGAGGAAGTTGTTGGCCTCGGCGAGCTCCTTTTTCGCGCGGTCAAGCTCGGCGCCGAGCAGGGCCAACTTGTGCTTGAGGCCGGTGTTCTCAAGGACGAGGGTGCTTTTCTCTTCCCTGAGCTTTTCGGCCTTTGCCGAGAGCTCCTCATACTTCTGAGACCACATAAGCGCGCTTTGGATGGCATCGGTCGAGTCGGTTTCGGAGTCGGTGAAACGGCGTTCGATGGACTCGTCGGCCACAGTCGCTGCAAGGGCCGGTTGCGGCTGGGGCGGCAAGCCGACTTCAATGGCGATAGGCTCATCGATGAGTCCGCAGCCGGTGAGCATTATTGTTACCAGGAGCAAGAACATCGGCAGGAACCCCGGCCGGCGGCCGGGGCTAAATATCCGGTGGGCCAAGGCCCACCCTACCAGCGAAACCATCGCCAAGCTTCGCTTGACGCTGCCACCCGGATACATAGTGTTAAGTTTTGAGTTCTTAGTTCTTAGTTGCCGAAGCGCTTCGCGATGCAGTTCAATAGATTCTTTCCCGGCGCGCCGGGACTCAGAATGACAATGTGGCGGCTCAGAATGACAATCAGGCCCCACACTTATTCTATTAAGGGCTTCCATTATCGTTTGTTTAACTCGCATAATTCTTTCCTTTTTTTTTTAACGGTATCATTTTTCGGATTTTTCAACGTCGGCATAGTTGCACTGCACGTGGTTCTTTTTGCCACAAGAACAAATTACCTCGATAACGGCGCAGGTTCTGTTGCTTTCGACTATGCGTGCGGCCTGAGGGGCGGCATCGGTTTGTGGGGTGTCCGCCCCGGCGGAAAACGCGGTCCTGACAGGGGCAACAGCAGCTTCCGGAGTCAGGCGGACAGACCCACTCACCTTTACCTGGTTGCTTTTTAATACTCTTATATGTCTCGGCATTTATAAAAATCCTTCATCGACAGCTACGCGCGAAAATCGATGTGGCCGTCGCTGTCCGCGTCTTGCCTGTTTGCAATCTCGTCCGAGAGTTGTTCGTCAATCTGTCGCCTGGGCTTGCGTTTTCGACGGCGTTTGTTTTCCTGGTTTTTTTTTCCTGCCACACGCTCGCTGACGGGCGTGAGGCTTTCAACCTGGCCCAAAGGCTCCAAAGGAGTAAACCGTTGTTCAGGATCGGGTGTCATCCCATTGCCTCAACTTAGCCGACAACTTGAATAATGCACCGGCGTGCAACTGACTTACGCGAGATTCGGTAATCTTCAAAACCTGGGCTACCTGCTTCATGGTAAGCTCTTTGTGATAGTACAGTATAATGATTCTGCGCTGCTTGGGGGGGAGCTGCTGAATCTGTTCCGTCAATTCGGCGACCAGCTCGGCGTGTTCCAGCCTGTCGCCGGGCTGATTAGTGCCTGCGTCTGCGAGCGTCGAGCCTAACGGTGGCGCTTCGTCGCTCATGCCGTGTATAGAAAGAAAATGTCTTGCGCGGGCATCCTCGAAGATCTTGTACATTTTCTCGACGGAGATGCCAAGCTCTTGGGCAAGCTCTTCGTCGGAAGGCGCCCTGCCGGTCTGCTGGATGATTTGGCGGGCGAGCTGCCGGGCGCGGTCAAGCTGCTTTTTGACGGAAGCAGGAGTAAACGACCAGCTCCTGAGTTCATCAAGAATGGCCCCCCTTACGCGGATGTATGCGTAGGTTTTGAACTCGGCGTCGCGTGAGGGGTCGAAATCCCGCGCGGCTTTTACAAGACCTATAGTTCCGGCGGAGACAAGGTCTTCGTTGGACAGAGGTGGGCGCAAAAAAGAAACGACCTGATGAACTATCCTGTGTACCATCGGCAGGAATTCGACGATGAGCTTGTCGGCGCGGATTTTTTTTGTCTGTCGTGTGTAGGCCTTTACAGCCGCATCTTTCAAATGATTTTGGCCGGGCGGCGAAGCGGTATCGACGGCGTCTTGCTGTGGCGGCGTCGGCTGGGCGACAGCAGCATCGGCTAAATCAACAACCTGTTGAGCTTCGAGAGACATTATTGCTTATCTTTCTGAGTTGCCTTATTGAGTTCACTTTCAACAATTTCATTTATGATAATGCTCATCACGCCTCTGGCTGCCCAGGAGAAAACGATGTATGTGATTATCGCACCTATGACGGCTCTCGAGCAACATGTTGCAGGTGAGAGACCGCTGCACCAGCCGACAATGGCCATTACGAAGAAGGCCGGCACGGCAAAGGTTGTCGCAATAGACCTGATAAATGTTTTCACTTTCGGGTTCCTCTGACTTATTATCTACTTCAAGGTCATACTCCAACAGGCTGGCTCCGGTCCGAGATTAGAGCGGCAGTTTCAGTTAGAGATATTGTTTGTACAGGCTCAATCTCGACTCCGGGTACTACTTCATCGTAGGCTACGACGGGCAGCCGGGGTATGCTTCTTTCTATCATGTCGAATACGGCGGGTCTGATTCTGGCGTCGCAGAACAGGACCACAGTGTCGAAGGCTTTGTCCATGGCCGACTTCCATGCGTTTGCGATTTTCCTGTTGAGCTCGATTGCCATTTCCGGCGGAATTGCAAGCGATATTGTTTCGGCCTGCTGATTTAATGTTGATACAAGGTGATGCTCGAGTGTGGGGTCGAACGTTATAGCGGTAATGTTGCCGGTGGGGTTTTTGTACTGTTCTGTGATTGTCCTTGTGAGTTTTTTCCTGGCGACCTCCGTCAGGAGGGCGGAGTTTTTGGTTTTGGCGGCGTTTTCGCCGAGTGCTTCGAGTACAAGTGTCAGATCGCGGATGGATATATTTTCCTTGAGCAGGTTTTGTAGCACTCGCTGCAGCAGGCCGACCGAGACGAGTTCTCCAACGACTTCCCCGACAAGCGAGGGCTGAGTTTGTCGGAGGCGGTCAACGAGCTGCTGGACGTCCTCGCGTGTGAGCAGCTCGTGGGCATGTCTGATTAAGGTCTCCGACAGATGTGTGATGAGGACGGATTCGGGGTCTATTACGGTGTATCCGTTGAGTTCAGCATTTTCTTTGTCAGCGGCAGTAATCCACAGTGCTGGCAGTCCGTAAACAGGTTCTTTAGTCGGCTGTCCTCTGACGGTTTTCTGAACGGTTCCGGAATCCATGGCGAGGAACTTGTCCGGTTCGATGTGGCCTGCGGCAATTACGTGGTCGTAGAGACGTATTTCATAGGCATTTGGTTCGAGGTTGATGTTGTCGCGAAGTCTGACAAGCGGGATGATGACGCCGAGCTGCCGGGCAATTTTTCTTCGCAGCGCCCCGATTCGTTCAAAGACGCTGCTTTTCTTCTTTGGGTCAACAAGGCTGATTAGTCGGACGCCGACCAGTATGGAGAGGATGTCCACATCCAGAAGCTCCTCAAGTGGTGCCTGGTCCTGGGCGGCCCCTTCGGAAGGCGTCTTGTCCTCGGGTTTAGTTTTCTCTCCCGTTTTTTTGGTTGAATATGCAAAGTATCCACAGGCTGCGGCAAGTACCAGGAAAGTTGTTTTCGGGAAGCCCGGGACAAATGCGAATGCACCGATTACGACTGCGGCAATACCGATTGGCTGTGGCTTCTTAAGCAGTTGCCTGGTCAGTTCGTAGCTGACGGTGTTTTCGGACCTGATTTTACTGATGAGAAACCCGGAACTTACGGCGACGATGATTGAAGGTATCTGGCTTACGAGTCCGTCACCGATTGAGAGTATTGAGTATGTCCTTATGGCGTTTTGAATGGTCATTCCGCGTGTGTATCCGAGTATTATTCCGCCGACAAGGTTTATGGCGGTGATTATGATGCCGGCCTTTGCGTCTCCCTGTATGAATTTGCTGGCACCATCCATGGCACCGTAGAACTCGCTTTCCTTTACGATGTCCTCTCGCCGTTTTCGTGCCTGGGCGTCGGTGATGTTTCCGGCGTTGAGGTCGGCGTCGATGGACATTTGTTTGCCTGGCATTGCATCGAGTACGAATCTTGCGCTGACTTCGCTGATTCTGCCTGCACCTTTTGTAATGACGATGAACTGTATGACGACGATGATTATGAACATGACCATTCCGACGAGTAGGCTGCCTCCGGCGACGAAGTTTCCGAATGTATCGATGATGGTGCCGGCATCGGCCTGCAGGAGGATGAGCCTGGTGGAGGCGATATTGAGCGAGAGACGAAATAGTGTGGTGATAAGCAGCAGGGACGGGAATGTGGACATTTCGACAGGCTCGTTCGTTCCGAGGACGATTATCAAAATTCCTATGGCAAGGGATATACTGCATGACAGGCCTATGTCAAGCAGGAGCGTAGGCAGTGGTATCAAGAGAGTGGCGAGGACTGCAACAAGCCCTGCAGCAAAAATAAAGTTGCTGCTCGAAGCCAACCTCTGTGTAAGCAACCCTGTGTCGTTTTTTTTGTCCGTATCTGCCATATTCTTTCCGTTAGAGCGTTGCAGGGGCGGCCCCTGGCGGCGATTAAAGAAATTTTTTCTATTTCTGCTGTTCGTCGAACTGCTCGGGCTGTTCCGTGCCTAATATTTCCTTTATCCTTACGGCAAAGCAGCCGTCCACGATGACGACGTCTCCGGTGGCGAAATTTATGTCCTGAACGTAAAGCTCGGCGGGCTGTCCGATTGTTTTGTCGAGTTGGAGTACCGAGCCCGGTCCGAGCTGTAGTAATCTGCGGAAGGGGACCTCTGTTTTGCCGAGATTTACGGAGATGGGCATGTTTATGTCGAGCAGGATGTCGAGGTTTTCTTCGCCGGGTGCGCCGCCGGTATCCTGCGCTTCTGCGAACTCGGCGTTTTGCGCCTCGGTCTGCTGCTTAACTTCCGTCTGTTCTTCCTGAGTTTGTTCTTCTGTTTTAGCCATGTTATCTATTTCCCTTTGATTTTATTTTGATAATTATTCGGTGTCAGGCGGCGCGATTACAATAGCGTATTTGCCGGATGAAGTGGCGGGATAGGCCCGTAAACACGGGCGATTGTTCAGAAGCACCTCAATCGGCTCGTCGATTTTTTTTTCGAGCAGTAACACATCGCCGACACATAGATTCATTACGTCACTAAGAGACATCGACGCGGAACCGAACTGTGCGGCGACTTCAATCGGAGCGGCATGCATGTTTTGCATAATCATATCGCGGATTTGCTGAGCCGAGAACTCCTGGTCAGGTCTTGCTCTAATGCCCAGAACGGGTTCTAAGATGTCTGAGAGTATTATAAACGTAAGCTCAGTGGTTCCATCGGGGTGATTCGCTGTAACAGTGATGCTGGTGAGGTCTTTAAAGTCATCGAAATCGAGGGGCCATTTACCCTTTATGATGTTCGAAGACTTCTGGATAACGTGGCCGGAGTTTTCCTTCAAGGTGGTGGCGAGAGCGTCAACCATGGCGATAGCGATGTCCATTAGTATGGACTCTTCAAGCTCGGACAGTTTCTTATCTTCGCGGGCGCCGATGTCCGAGTCGTGGAGCATGTGTCCGACGAGCACGGGGGCAGTTTCAGGCGAAATGCTGACGAATCCGCACCGGTTATTATCGGCTGTGGCGAATGGCAGGAAATAATGCTCGGGCTGTTCGGTTGAAACGGTACCGGCGATTGTGCAGGCGTAGATTTGGCTGGTGGAAGCTATTGTGACACTGAAGTCGCCCTGACAGAGGGTATTGAAAGTCTTGTCAATTTGGTCTGCGAGTTTTTTTGCGAAGACATTCAGCGCGACAAACTGGTCGGAGCTGAAGTGATATGGCTGTTGCCAGTTGTACTGGGCGGCATCGGGCCGTACCTGTTCGGTGGGGACGTGCTTTCTTACCGAGGCGATGAGTTGACGGAGCTTATCGCGGGTCAAATTTTTATCTTCGAGAGGGTTTGTCATTGGATAGCGAACTCCTTGAAAAGAATGTTATGAACAAATGGTTTGCCCTCCGGGAAGAGCAGTTCGTTGAAGGAGTCCCTCAGTTCTCTCTTGATTCGGCCGAGGTTTCTGGTACCCCTGACCCGTTCAAGGTTAAGGCCGGCGATATACGTTGTGAGCCAGTCTCTCAAGATTGGTTTTTTCCCCTCAAGGAAAAGAACTCCTTTTTCCTGGTCCATTTGTGGGCTTAATTGTAGCGTTATTGTTACCCTTGCGTAACGTGTTACGCCCGGCTCATCGAGGTTCGCTATGACCGGCTCGAGATCAAAAGGCCAGAGTTTTTCGCCTTTTGGTTTATCGACAAGCATGTCATTGACGGCATTGTTTTCTGTAGTGATATCGGCCTGGGTTCCTTCAGCTTCGCCCTGCCAGGGCGAGTCTGGGTCTGAGCCGGCCAGAAGCTGTGCCAGTGCGAAGCCGCCCGCAAAGCCCGCGATTACGACGGCTCCCAGGATGAGCCAGGTGAAGAGTCTAAAGCCGGAAGATTTTTTGCTTTCGGCCCTGGGCTTTTGCTCTTCTTTCGCCTTGGGCTTTTGCTCTTCTTTTGGCTCCTGTTCTTTTTTTTCTTTGTCATCTGCCATTTTGTTGTTCTCCAAACTTGCTGGTTGGTGTTTGCGCTGTGCCCGTCAGTTGCAATTCCTGCCGCGAGCGATATCTTTTCATTTTGTCTCTTAACGTTCTGTCGCTGATTCCCAAAACCTTTGCAGCTTTAGTCTGATTGCCGCCGTTATGACGAAGCGTAGTGAGAATCGCCCGTTCTTCGAGTTGCTGGAGTGTTGAGCCGACCATTTGCGACAGGTCAAGGTTGCGGGTCTGAGAGGGCGGCTGTAACTCATCGAGGAGCCAGGAGATGTCCGTCAGTGTCAAAGTCGGTCCTGAGCCCAGTATTATGGAAGTCCGCAGGACGTTTCGCAGTTGGCGGATGTTTCCGGGCCAGTGGTATTTTGCAAAGACGTCGAGCATTACGGGGTCGATTGATGTTATGGGTCTTCTGGCTTCGTGTGCGAACTGGTTGACAAAGTGCCATATCAACAGTGGCAGGTCGTCTTTGCGTTCCCTCAGCGGCGGCACGATAAGTCTTATCCCGGCAATTCGGTAGTACAGGTCGGAGCGTAATCGGCCTTTTTCGACTTCACGGAGGATGTCCTTGTTTGTTGTGCTTATGACTCGGACGTTGACGTTTATGCTTTCGGTTCCGCCGACACGTTCAAAATCCATCTGCTCAAGTACTCTGAGCAGTTGCGCCTGGAAGGCGGGTCTGGTTTCGGTAATTTCATCGAGCAGCAGTGTTCCGCCGTGGGCTCTTTCGAATCGGCCCATGTGCCGGCCGGCGGCACCGGTGAAGGCACCTTTTTCATGGCCGAACAGTTCACTTTCGAGAAGTGAGTCGCTCAATGAAGCGCAGTTGACCTTGACGAATGGAGCGCGGGCCCTTTGACTTTCATTATGTATGAGCTGGGCGATGAGTTCCTTTCCGGTACCGCTTTCGCCGGTGATAAGAACGGGAGCGGAAGTGGGAGCGACCTTTCCTGCCAGGGTTACAGTCTGGGCCAGGGCCGAGCTTGCGCCTATGATATTGTAAAGACATTTGGTCCCGTCGCCAGCTGCGGCCATGGTCTGGGTTTTGTGGTTTGGAAGATAGATATCCAGGATATTTTCGGTGTGTTTTGCTGTGACCGGCTTGACAAGAAATTCCGCACACCCGGCCCTTATCGCATCAAGTGCGGTCTGTGCCGAGTCGGCCTCGCTTATCATTATAACCGGCAGCTCGGGACGGTCGGCTTTTATGCGGCGCAGCAGTTGTACGCTGCCGTTTTGGCCGGCGCCAAATGCGGCGAATTTGTGGCTGGCGAATACCATGTTCCAGTAATTTTGGTCGAGGTATTCGAGGGCCTTCTTTTCGTCTGGTGCGACGGTTCCGCGTATGCCCCTGTGCGCAAAGGTCTCAAGCAGGACACGAGCCGTGTTTTGGTCGTTGTCTATTATCAGGACATTATAACTTATATTGTCACAGACTGTTCGGGTCACCGATGTATTTCTCCAGTATTTTTTCGGGCTTGTTCTGCCGGTACCATGTTATAACCTGCTGGTGGGAATGCGCCGCGGCGGTCCAGTCAGAGGCGGGGTATTCGGCTATTAGCTGCTGATAAAGTTGGCAGGCTCCTGCCAGGTCGTCATGTCGAATGCAGTTGGCGGCCTGAAACAGCGCCCACGGACGATTGGGATGTTCGGTTTTGTCAGCCATTCGTTGGAGGGCGAGCTTGTAAAATTTTGCGGCGTCTTTCCGATTTCCGCGCTGAAACAGGGCCTCAGCCGCGGCCAAAGGGTCAAGGACATTTTGCGGATTATCTATCAGGGCGGCGAGGGCGCGCCGGGTGTCATCAGTGGCGGGGTCTTTCGTGGTTTGTCTTTTGTCCGGTTTCGACAGTGCAGAGGCCTGCTGTTGCGCAGCGGTGGTGGGCTGAGCAGGTTGAACCGGCTGAATGTCGGCGGCGGTGGGAGACTTTGGTTTCGGCGGTTTCAGCGCTTGTATGTGCTCTATGACCTGTTGGAGCCGGACTTTCGAATCGGAGGTTTTAAGTGCGCCGATAGACAAGATACCGGCCTGACGTAATTTCCAGCGGGCGACTTGCGAGTTATTGATTATGTCATCGTTTTGGTCCGGTGCCGCAAGAGTTTGCGCACAGCCAATGGAGCCGGCGAGTTTAATGACGACAGCCATAAGGACAAACCGGAATTTTGGCGAGACCGTTTTCATTGCGCCGAGCCTCCTGTTTTGTCGAACAGCCCGGCATAGGCCATGGCTGCATTGTCGTGCTGATTTAGCCCGGTATATATCCGGCCGAGCAGATTTAGTGCCTCGCGCCGTATTTCATCGTCGATATCAGGGCTTCTTAGAAGCTGAAGGCAAACGCTTCTTGCGCGCTCGTTTTGGCCCAGTTTCATAGAGACCTCAGCGAGAAGGAGATTGGCTTGCCGGGCCGGAAGACCGGCCGGCAGATCAATAAGAGCGTCAGTAAGTTTTCTCCGTGCGATTCTGAAGTCATCGGTAGCTGCAAAACACTTAGCAAGTTCGAAGTTAAGCCTCGCTCTGGTCTGTGAATCTACGATGAATTCTATTCTGCGACGAAGCAGGGAAATCGCCGTATCGTTGAGGTCCAGGGCGCGCAGTATGCGGGTCTTTGTGATCAATACGCGGCAGGCATATTCCTGTGAAAGTTGTGAGACGGGTACGCTTTCAAGAATGTTCAGGGCGACTACGAAATTTTGCTGTTCGAATTCGCTGCGGACCAGTTCGAGCGTGACCTCGACGTATTCTTTTTTTTGCGGCGAGTTCTCGAGAGCGTTTCTGAAAGCCAACGAGGCATTTTTGAAGTCCTTCATCTCAACGTTGGCTTTTCCGAGCATGAAGTAAGCCGGCTGCAGGCGGTGGTCCCGGGCATTATCGGTTGAGTTAATGGCATGTGTGAGCCACTTCACCGCTTTTTCAAACTGTTTGGTTTCATAAAAGCATCTGCCAAGTCCGTAAGCGGCTCCGCATTGTGATTCGGTGTCCAGGTCAAAGTTGTACACCCATCGGAACATTTTTACGGCCTCGTCGTAGAGGCCGCCTGCCATGGTTGCTTCTGCGAGGTAGAGCGATGCCTGGTCAACGAGTTTGCACTCGGGGTACTGTATGAGGATTTGGTTGAGGTCTTCTCTTGCTCCGGCGTAATCACGTATGTTGGTTTTGATTTTGCTGGCGTTTAAGAGTGCAAAAGGTGCGAGCGGATTGTGTGCGTATCCGCTGGCGACGAGCCTGTATTCGCCCAATGCGGTGGGGGTCTCGCCGGCGTAATCGTGCAACAGTGCGATAGCGTAGTGTGCGTTGGGTGTGCGATGGTCGCCGCGATATCTCAGGAGGAATCGTCGCCATACGGAGACGGCTTCAGTGGTGAGCAGTTTTTTTTGTTCGGCGAGGTCAGTGTAAACGTCCATGTTGTGTATTGTGATGTTATCGCCGTCGAAGTGTGCTATCAGGCCGGCGGTGCCTGCAGCAATTTCTGTGACGAGCTGTTCGGATGCTGTGGGCAGATATAAAGTTGTAGGTCTTGTGCGAATCTCGCCATCGATATTGAGCCATGTTACGTTAAGCTTCGCCGCCGAGGCGAATCGTGAGAGCACCTCTTCGAGAGGCGCCTCCATACACAAAACCGACCATTGTGCACCGACTCCCAGGTGCTCGCGTTTTTCTATTTTGGGGCTGACGGCACCGGCGCTGATGTGGTATATGCCAGCCTGGAGAAACGAGCGAAGCTGATCCTGGCTCATTTGTGGTATTGACTTGATGGCCAGCGTGTCGGACCAGAGTTGGCCGGGAAGGGTGTCGGGCACATTATTTAACAAAAGGATTTGCCTCGTAAGGGCTTCAGCAAGTATAAAGTAGCAGTCTGCTTCAAACGAGGGCGGCAGTCTGTCCTCGAGGGCCTTTAACAAAGCCATGGTGCGGTATGCCCTGCTTCTGGCGCCGGCGTATTGCTTGTTGCGATTTTCGATGAATATGAGATAGTAGTTCGCAAGTGCTCTAACGACGGGTGAACGGCTTGTGAGGGCCGCCGTGAAAAGAGCGCTTAGATTTTGGCGGTCTTGTGTGTTTTGCAGGCATAACGCCATTTTCAACCTGAAGAAATCTCTCATGAATTCGTCGGCAGGGATGTTTATCGTCAGCTTTTCAGCCAGCTCATTGAATACGTGGTAAGCCTGGTTATATTTCCGGGCGTGGTAGAGCTGTTCGGCGAGCTGCCATGAACTTGCTTTCTCCAGTGCAGCGGTCCCGGCGCGCCGGGATTGCTGGGCCGGTGGCTGGGGGGCAAGAGTGGCGCCGCGTGCGTCCGGAGCTTGAGTTACGCTTTGCGTCGTTAGTGAAGGCTCTTGTGCTCTTGGCTGCGCAGCAGTCCCCACGACTGGTGGCCTTAGCAGCAGGTAGCCTAAGATGGCGGTAATTACGAGGATGTTGATAACAAGAATAATGTGAGTAGGTGAGTGGATTTTAGACGCGACTTTTGCCGCGGCCCGGCTCGTGTGGGCGATGATGTCGGTCCGAGCGGATTTTTCGAGTAGTTCATAGAGCTTGTCGTTACCTCCGAAGACATCGCGAGCTGCAAGGTCCTTCTTTGGCTCCTTTGCAAAGACTTCAGAAGCGGTCGGTGCGTTTGAAGCTTTATCAAACACGTTTTTCACTTCAGTATCGGCCTTTTCCATTTTGTAACCATAAGGTAATACATCATCGGCTGCGCGTTCGCATCGCGAGCGCAGTATGTAAACTTAAACGCAGAATGTGCAATAAGTGTGCCAGTCGCAAAAGCAGGTCTTTTTCGAGGCGATAGGGCGGTTTTTGAGGCGAAAACGCTGATTGTGGAACTGATACGGCAAGCCGAAGGGTGGTTTGGTGTAAGTATTCCATACGGGGCGGTAAAAACTTTACACGGACAGAGGGCAGAGGACAGAAGACAGAGGGCAGAGGTCCGAAGACAAAGTTGCTGGAACTATCTGAAGGGACATGGGGCACTTACGGAGTTTTGGCCGAGGACTCCCCGCCATATTGCATTTGCGATACTGCGGTCGGCTACGTTGACGGCGGTATCACCGTTGACATTGCAGTCATTGAAGGTAAATGGCCCCGCAGCACCTAATCGCCAAAACGCATTGATGATACTGCGGTCGGCAACATTTACTACGCCGTCGTTATTGGCATCACCAAGTAGAGCTATGCCGAACTGGGCCTGGGCGGTGCCTGTATTGCCGTAGTCATCACCGGTAACGGTTACGCGTACCGTGAACGTCTCGCCCGAATCTGACAGGCCATCGGGTTCATTACAACTCGGTGCCGCAAACGTACAGCATGGGTCGCTAAATCCGCCGCCGGCTGTTATTGTGGGCGCCATTGTTACATCATCCGGCAAAATAATCTCCCACTCGTATGTATAGCTGCTGTTAGAAAGCGGATCGTCTGTAATTAAAACATCCGCTATGAGATTAGAGTTAATCTGCCCCGGCAGATTCTGATACATCCACAACTCACCTATATCAATATCTACAGACAAAACACCCACGTCCGGATCCAGATCCCACCCGCTCACCTCGCACCGGCCGAAGGTATTGTTTCCCACAGCCACCACCGTCCCGTCCGTTTTAAGACCTACGGTATGGTCACCGCCCGCTGAGACCTGAACGATGTCCGTCCAACCGCCCACATTGCACTCGCCGTTGGCACTGGCTCCCATAGCCACCACCATCCCGTCCGTTTTAAGTCCTACCGTATGGACAAGCCCGGCCGAGACCTGCCGGATGTCCGTCCAGCCGCCCACATTGCACTGACCGTAGTTATTCAATCCCACAGCCACCACCGTCCCGTCCGTTTTAAGACCAACCGTATGGGCATAACCGGCGGAAACATGCGGCTCAACCCGCGGGTCTAGGTCCCCCTCCACGCCGTTCCCATCCCACGGCTGACCAAAAGCAGACACGCTTAACGTACATACTACCGAAAAAACCATCCAGGTCATCTTCATTGAACTTGCCCTTATAAATCTCATCTCTATTCTCCAAAAATTAACGCAATGGACACATCTTTGCAATTTCAATCACTATAATAATACCGGATTTATCGAGACTGTAGCAAGATTACAGAGTATCCTGCTTGGTGGACATCTGTTGCTTGCAGCCAAATCGTGGCAAAAACCCAAACTTAATGTTTGGATTCGCTGAAACAGGAGCCCGGAAAGTGCTATTAGCCAAGTTGAATTTGTATAAGTCATTGTATTCAAATACCTTACATATTATTTGCTCTGTAATGCTACTACAGTCTCGTTTTATCCTCCAATTGCAAGCAATATTTTGCTATTAATGCTCATTTTAGCCTATAAAGCCATAGAGCCGGTTTTTGGGCAGCCAGGATTGCGGAGAGGTGGTCCGGATTTAAGAAAGCATTAGGGCCGTTGGGGTTGTATTTAGCCAGGGCCTTTATCACAGCGGCGAATTTTCTTGTCGTGCCAAGGCCAGGGCATCATCAGAGACGCCGACGGTACGCAAACGCTGGTTATCTGGATCAAAGCAGAATCGACAAAGCCGATGAAGCCGGCCCTTAGCCCCGCTTAGAGTATACTTGACAAGTGAGTTTCAGCCTGGACCGTTGACTTTCCAGCAGGCGACGAAGTGGTCTTGGCGGCCGCTTTTTTTCTCGAAAGGTGGCATGTGCTCTTGGCACCTGGCCTCGGCTAAAGGACATCTGGTGTGAAAGGGGCAGCCCCGGGGCGGCTCGAAGGCACTGGGAACTTCACCGCCGAGAGCGGTTCTTTGGCCGCGAAGTGAAGGGTCAACGTGCGGTATTGCCGACATGAGCACGCGCGTATAAGGGTGCAGAGGATTACTGTACAGTTCTGCGTCCTCGGCCTGCTCTACGATTCTGCCCATGTACATCACAGCCACGACATCACAGGAAAACTTCACCACTGCCAGATCGTGCGCGATGAAAAGATACGTCAGGCGGAACTGGTCCTGCAAATCCTTGAGCAGATTCAAAATCTGCGATTGAATCGAGACATCGAGTGCGCTGACCGGTTCATCGCATATAACCAGCTTCGGCTGCAGGGCCAGGGCCCGCGCTATGCCGATTCGCTGTCGCTGCCCGCCGGAGAACTCGTGCGGATAACGGTTTATGTGGTCAGCCGACAATCCCACCTTTGAAAGTAGAATCGCCACGCGGTCAATAAGTTCACTGCCCGTTATTTTCTTCAGGACCCTCAAGGGGTCGCCAACGATATTGCCAACGGTCATTCTCGGATTCAGCGAGCCGACCGGGTCCTGGAAGATGAGCGAAATATTCCTGCGAACTTCTCGCAAATCAGCCTTATCGGCTGACAGAACGTCGGTGCCCTCAAAAATAACCTGTCCCGACGTTGCCGGCACCAATCGAACGATGCTCCTTGCAACAGTCGTTTTACCGCAGCCGCTCTCGCCGACCAGACCGAGTGTCTGTCCGGGGCGAATCCGAAAGCTGATGCCGTCAACGGCTTTGACATAGCCGACGGTTCGACGCAGAAGACCTTTTTTGATTGCAAAATAGGTCTTTAGGTCATCGACTTTCAGAAGATAATTGTTCTCGTTTTCCATATTTTGATTCATATTCGGTGCGTTCTTCGCTGGTTTCATAACCGGGCGCATACCAGCACGCAACTGTCCGCCCCGGGCCGACCCGGCGCAACTGCGGCTCAGTCCTCCGGCATCTTTTATCGTTACAGCCTATCGGGCAGCGGGGATGAAACTTACACCCGTCCGGAAAATGCAGCGGCTCGGGCACGGTGCCGGCAATTGTTGGTAAACGTTTCGGCGACAAATTCAACTGCGGCAGCGATTTCAACAATCCCTGTGAGTACGGATGCATTGGCTCGGCAAAGAACGGGCCGGCTTCGGCCTTTTCCACTATTCGTGATGCGTACATTACCGCGATTTCGTCGGCACGCTCAGCCACAACTCCCAAATCATGCGTTATCAGCAGGATGCTCATGTTGTTCTGCGACTGCAACTCGTCCAACAAATCCAGTATCTGTGCCTGAATAGTTACATCGAGCGCAGTTGTCGGCTCGTCGGCAATTAGCAGGTCCGGCTCACAGCTCACGGCCATTGCTATCATAACGCGCTGTCGCATTCCGCCCGACATCTGATGCGGGTATTCGCGCGCTCGCCGGCCGGGGTCGGCGATGCCCACCTTTTTCAGCATCCTGACCGCATCGGTCCAGGCCCGCCTGTCGCTTTTGCCCTGGTGCAGCTTGACGGCCTCTACAATCTGACTGCCAACCGTATAGACAGGATTCAGGCTGGTCATCGGCTCCTGAAAAATCATGGCGATTTTGTTGCCCCGCACATGCCGCATTTGTTTTTCGTTGAGCGTCAGAAGGTCTGTCCCCTCAAAGATAATTTTACCGGCAACAATCCTTCCGGGCGGGTCTGAAATCAGCCGCATAATCGAAAGGGCCGTAACACTCTTGCCGCATCCGCTCTCACCAACAAGCGCAAACGTTCGACCTTTCTTTATGTTGAAACCGACGTCATCCACCGCCTTTGCGACGCCTTCTTCCGAGAAGAAATACGTCGAAAGATTTTTGACCGACAGTGCTGTATTGTTATCGCCCATAAAATCAGATTCCACTTACAACCGTGCTTATTATCGCCAAGAGTAACCCCGCTGCCAATCTCTGTCAAGCTGTCGGTTTCCAGCTTAATCTAAGACATGCGTTTTTCTGCGGAAATGCGGGGCCGGCAATGATGGTTAGACGCCGAAATTCTTTGAAGATTAGCTGTTCGGCCGGTTGGCCGATAACGGCCAGGGATAACGGAAGGGAGGCTTTCGGATTTGTTTGTTGAATAGTCGAAGCTGGATGTCGATTGCACCCAGTGCCCAGTCGATATAGTGCAATTTGTGGACGGGTCGGTGATTAGCTTCATCCATCAGACCTTTGCGAATGGCCTGCAGGAATCTGCCCATCGTTCGTCTGCTGATTTCAGCCGGATTGGCCGACCATTCCTTCAACTGTTCGTATTGATGATGCAATCGCCTGCTTGAGCTGAGTTGGGCGGCGGTGAGGTAATCGGCGGGGTTGTAAGCCAACTGCAGCCCCTTTAACGCCATAATCAACGGTTCGTAATTTGCACGCTCCTCAAGGCGAATGAACTTGTATTGTTGAACGTATGTAGTGGCGTATGCCGGTGGTTTCTCACCCACATCGTCGCCGGCAAGATGCGATTTGCGTTTGCTCATGCGCGCAAAGACTAATTCTTCACCGTAAGTGTTCTGCGCAATTTCATCGTGGGCCATTCTGGAGACCAACAATCTGCCGGTCGGCTCTTCTTCTGTGCCCCCGCCAAGCACAAGCAGACACTTGATAAAGCTTAACGGCAGAATTTTGTGGTCGCCTATTTGTTTCTTTCTCATCTGGAAGGAAAGGTGCAGGCTGTGGGGCTTTACCGGATAGAACATCGTAATTTCCCGAATCAATTGGTTCAGCAGCCATGGGTCCGCCGTGGCCGGCTTTGACAATTCGCCCGCTACGTTGAGCCTGCCGGGCGCAAGCTCGAGGAAACCCCGCCGCCGAAACTCGACAGAACCCTTATGGTCGTCGATATAGCCGCCTAATTTCCAGCTTAGAACGTCCAGCTTGAAATCCAGGAAGTATTTGAAGCCGTCGAAAATGTGTTCCACGTTTTCGGTGCTGTCGCGGATGGCCTTGAATCCGAGATTGCTCAGCTCAAGTTCGGCCCCTAAAGGCATCAGGCCGGGCTGGCGATTCGCTCGCACCCGTTCGAGTTCGCTTTGTGCCACACGCCAATTAAAGATGTTATCGGCGGCGCTTATGGCGTATTTGACATAATCCAGAAGGTCGTATTGACCGTCCCACGGCATCGTCTCAAGACAGCGCTGCAGTATCAGGTCCACCGCGCTGGTGTTGGCGTTTATCATCCGCAGAGCGATAAGTAAGCTCATTGAACGGTTGAAGAACCGCTTGGAGGCAACCAGATGCTCAAGCTCGAAGCGGTATCGCGACTGGATATTCTGCTCGAATTGATTCAGAAGCACCTGTTTTATAACCAATGCGATGTAGCTGGCTATGAACGGCTGCGCCTCCGGCTCGTTCCTCAGATACTTGATGGTGGGACAGGGCCTGTCGAGCTCGTGTTCGAGGTAAAAATCGCTGACCGCATCATGTCCGAGGTGGCTCATTACCAGGTCTCGCTCGGTAGTGGCGAGCAACTCTCTTCTGGCCCTGCGTTCAACATCCGCGTCAAGTGAGGCCTCGCCCGGGCGGGTGTGAGTCTTAAAGAACTTTTCGATCCTTTTACGCAGCCACAGTTCGTGTATCAGGTTTACGTGGAACCTGTCGCCGAAGCGTTTTTTCATCGATTTATGACTGGCCCAATATGCCTGGGCCTCGACGGGGCCGCCGGCCGTGTGGACGCGGACGGTCTCCCGGTCGTAAAGCTTTCCTTCGTATCGGTCGATCTCGGCCATCGCAGAGGCCGGTATATTATAGATGACAAAGCCCTCGATCTTGGCGGTATCGTCGGCGACGGCGTAAAAATAGACGTTGTCGGGGCTGACGCGGCGATAGCCGTGCAGCAGCGCAAGTTCACCTAACAGCACGTTGGGGTCAGTGTGTGAGGGCCGCAGGGTAAAGCTGTGGCCGCAGACCGACTTGAAAATGGATGGGTCCCTCAGCGAGCCGTAAATGAACAAGTTTGCCTTTTGCTCGTCCATACGCTCAATATAACAGGTTTTGGTTAAAACGACAACACCTTCATTCTGATAGGGGCAGGGTTGGGGCTGGATATGTCTGCAAAGCAAAGGCTCACCCATCGAGTTTCGGAACATCTACATCGAACCGGTCAAGTAGGGCTCTTACAGTTCGAATTTTTTACCGGTAAGGCGTTCGTAGCCGTCGATGTACTTGGCGCTGGTCTTCTGTATGATGTCCGCCGGCAGCTCTATGCCTGGGCCGGATTTGTCGAAGTTGATATCTTCCAGGTAGTTTCGAACGAACTGCTTGTCGAAGCTTTCCTGGTCTCGGCCGGCTTCGTATTTGTCGGCAGGCCAGAACCTGGAGGAATCGGGGGTCAGGACCTCGTCAATCAAAATAATCTTGTCGTCTGTAACGCCCCACTCGAATTTTGTGTCGGATAAGATGATGCCCCGCGACTCGGCGTGGGCGGAGGCCTTGGTGAATATCTCGGTGCTTTTGTCGCGGACGTAATTGGCGGCTTCTGTGCCGATCATGTCAACACAGGTATCGAAGCTGATGTTTTCATCGTGCTCGCCTATTTCGGCCTTGGTGGCGGGTGTGAAAATCAGTTCGGGTAGTTTCTGGCATTGCTTCAGGCCGGCGGGCAGCTTGACTCCGCAGACGGCGCCTGTGGTCTGGTAGTCCTTCCAGCCGGAGCCTGCGAGGTAGCCCCTGATAACGCATTCGACGGGCAGGACCTTGGTCTTTTTCACCAACATTGAGCGACCGGTCAACTGGTCGGCGTGTGGGCGGAAGACGGCCGGGAAATCTCCTACATTTGCGGAGATGAGGTGATTTTCGACGGCGTCGGCTAAGAAATCGAACCAGAACAGCGAAATCTGCGTCAGGACTATGCCCTTGTACGGTATGGGGCTGGTCATTATTACGTCGAAGGCGCTTATCCTGTCGGAGGCAACTATCAGGAGCTGGCCGCCTAAGTCGTAAATATCACGTACTTTACCGTGCGAGGCGGCTACATTCGGGATTTCAGTCTGTAAAAACGCCTTTGCCATGGGCTTTCTCCTTTTGGTTTCGGATTATCAGGACAAAGCGGAATAATAAGGATTTCGGCGGTCTGTGTCAAGAGGCGATTTGAAATTTTCGGCAGGTTTCATCTATAATAATGATGTCGGTCGAAAGCCCACGTAAAACGTGGCGCTAAATAGACAATGGAACATTCACTTGTCAAACGGGACGAGTGGATTTATGATGGTGGATTATGGAAATTGAAGGATTGACGGCTGTTATTGCGGGTTCGAGCGGGAAGTTGGGCGGTGCAATAACTTTGGCGCTGGCTGAGGCGGGCTGCAACTGCGTGTGCCATTATCATACTAATCGGAAGCGCGCAGAAGAACTCGTTGAGCAAATTACAGGTCTGGGACAGGAGGCGATTGCCGTCGGTGCGGACCTTACGAAAGCTGACGAGATTGAGAAGCTCTTTACCGAGGCGGCGGCTATCGGTCCTGTGCGAATCCTGGTTAATTCAGTATCGATTTTTCAGAGGCAGCCGTTGGCCGATGTAACATTCGATAATGCACGGGATGTGATGGATGT
>CAZLWL010000031.1:0-26752 GCA_964563335.1 uncultured Pirellulales bacterium | reverse complement strand
TATTTTTTTGAATCTATTTTTACTTTTTCGGCGTCGCCCCAGAGTATTTCGAGGTCGTAATATTCGCGGTACTCGTCGTCGAAGATGTGGACGACGACCTCGACGAAATCCAACAGAATCCATCGGCCCTGCTCGTAGCCGGCCTGTCCGAAGCGGGCGAAGTCGGCCTTTTTGGCGTGGGTGCAAATCTCGTCGGCGACGGCGCGTCCCTGGCGCGGGCTCGTACCGGTGGCGATGACGAAGTAGTTCGTTACGGGGCTTTTGCCGGTCAGGTCGAGTATCGCTATGTCTTTACAGTGCCTCTCGCCCGCAATCTTAGCGGCGGCTATTGCAAAGGCCCTATCGTTTGTTTCTTTTTTCGCCAAATATTACCCTCAGAAAACCGCGTGGGCCACTGCCTTAAGACAGAAAAAATTCGCCCACCCTACATTTTTTGCACGGCCAAACAATCCATTCGGCTCCGCTCAGGACAAGGTTTGACCGTGGCACCCTGTGTGGAGCAAAAAAAACAGGCCCAGCCAACAGGCTGGGTCTATAGAGTACACGCATTGAATATATAAGTCAATTGCGTTGGAATCGGTGTGCGGGACCTGTTAATTTCCGATACCGAGCCAGCGGGAAAATGCGCCTGAGATCATGGGGGCGAATTTTACAATGACGCCGGAAAAGACGACGCTGACCATTGTCATCAGCTTAATGAGTATATTCAGGCTCGGACCGGATGTATCCTTGCACGGGTCGCCGACGGTATCACCGACGACGGAGGCCTTGTGGGCGTCGGAGCCTTTTCCGCCGTGGGCGCCTTTTTCGATGTACTTTTTGGCGTTGTCCCAGGCACCGCCGGCGTTGTTAAGGGTGATTGCGAGGACGAAACCGGTGGTGAGGCCGCCGGCCAAGAGTCCCATCACGCCTGCAACACCTAAGAAGAGGCCGGTCATAACGGGTACGATAATCGCCAGGAAGGAGGGGATGATCATTTCCCTCTGGGCACCTGCAGTTGAGATTGAGACACACTCGGCGTAATCGGGTTTGCCGGTGCCTTCCATAATGCCGGGAATTTCTCTGAACTGACGACGGACTTCGTTAACCATGGCGCCGGCGGCCCTGCCTACGGCCTTCATCGTCATTGCACAGAATACGAACGCCATCATCGCGCCGATAAACAGGCCGCATATCAACTTTGGGTTCATGATGGTCATGTCGTAGGCGGTAACAAAGTCTGCGATCGTTGCCTCTTTTGCACTTATGGTTCCTTCCACATTGCCATCGGCACTGAACAAGAGCGCACCGATCTTATAGGTTCCATCGGCGCTTGCGGCGGCGAGCCTGACGACCCAGATGCGAACTTCTATAATAAAGGCAGCTAAAAGCGCCATCGCGGTAAGTGCTGCAGAACCTATTGCGAAGCCTTTTCCGGTGGCCGCGGTAGTGTTGCCGAGTGCGTCGAGTGCATCGGTCCTTTTACGTACTTCGGGGCCGAGTCCGCTCATCTCGGCGTTGCCTCCCGCATTGTCTGCGATTGGGCCGTAAGCGTCCGTCGCCAGGGTAATGCCGAGGGTCGAAAGCATGCCGACGGCGGCAAAGCCAATGCCGTAAAGGCCCATGGCTGGATCGGAAAAGCCTCCTGCCGAGCCGAATGCACAAAGTATGCCGATGACTATCGTAACGACGGGCAGGCCGGTTGAGAACATACCGGTTGCAAGACCGTCGATGATTGTGGTTGCCGGTCCCATGTTGGCCTGTTCGGCGATGCCTCTTGTGGGGGCGTATTCATCTGAAGTGTAGTACTCGGCGCACTGTCCGATGATGACACCGGCCACAAGCCCCGAAATAACCGAGCCGAAGATACCCCAGGTAATCCAGCCGGTCGCAGCCATGCCGGCCAAGGCGACCAGGATGAGGACGGAACTGCCCAATGTGCCGAAAAGGAGCGAGTGGAGCAGATTTTTCTGCGTTGCATCCTCTTTGCACTTTACCATGAATATACCGATGATTGAGAGGATGATGCCGATGCCGGCGACTATCATCGGAGTTAACACGGCCATCAAGGGGTCCATTCCCCTTTTTGCGAGAACGCCGACCGAAAGCGCCGCTCCAAGAGCTGAGGTCGCGAGTATCGAACCGCAGTAGCTCTCATAAAGGTCGGCTCCCATTCCGGCGACATCGCCGACGTTATCGCCGACGTTGTCGGCGATTGTAGCGGGGTTGCGCGGGTCGTCTTCGGGGATGCCGGCTTCGACCTTGCCGACGAGGTCGGCTCCGATGTCGGCGGCCTTGGTGTAGATTCCGCCGCCGACACGGGCAAACAGGGCCTGGGTGGAGGCGCCCATACCGAACGTTATCATAGTTGTAGTAATTTCGCTGAGCTTGTCATGGACGAGAAAACCTTCAGGCACGAGCGTCAGACCCAGAACAGTCAGTCCGTTTGCCATGTGCTCGGCAGTATAAACAATTTTATCGAGAACCAGATACCACAGTGAAATGTCAAGAAGGCCGAAGCCTACGACTACCAGTCCCATGACGGCGCCGGAGCGAAAGGCGACTTGGAGGCCGCGGTTGAGGCTCTGTGTTGCGCCCTGCGCGGTGCGTGCCGAGGCGTTGGTGGCTGTTTTCATGCCTAAGAAGCCGCAAAGGCCGCTGAAGAATCCGCCGGTCAAAAATGCCACGGGGACGAAGGGATTTTGCACGCCGAAATAGGCTAACACTGCGAAGATAATAAGCAGCACCAAAAACACCAGCGACACGACACCGTACTGGCGGAACAGGTACGCATAAGCCCCTTCGCGGACGTGGCGTGCGATTTCGATCATTTTTTCGTTGCCTTCGGGAGCGGCCATCATCTTTCTGTAGAAATAGACGGCGAAAATCAGTGCGAGAACAGATGCCACGGGTGCTATCCACCAGACCGGCGGGGTGCCCGAAGCGGCAGTTTCACCGCCGGTATCGGCAATTGCAGTTGCTGTGAAGGCCAGCACGGGGATTAAACACGCAGCTAATTTGATTTTGGAAGATGTCTTCAATATTTCATTCCTTTCCAAATATGTCGGCTATGTGTGGTAGTCGGCGTTAATCGTTACGTATTCTTTGCTCAGGTCGCAGCCGTAGCAAAAATCGGTGGAATTTCCGGCCCCGAGATTGATAGTGATAGTGTGCTCGGTCTGCGAAATGACCTTGCTCGCCTTTCTTGCGTCGAATTTTGTAGGCCGACCGTTTTTGAATACGGTGGTATCGCCGATTTTGCAGTTCATTTTGTCGGGGTTGAGCTTTATACCGCAAGAGCCAACGGCACAGATGATTCTGCCCCAATTCGGGTCGGCACCGTGAACTGCGCATTTAACCAGGTCGTAATCAGCTACAGCCCTTGCTGCTTTTGCGGCGTCTGCTTTAGTGGCGGCACCTTTGACGACAACTGTGAACATTCGAGTTGCGCCCTCGGCGTCGAGTGCCATCTGACGGGCCAAATCGGCGCACAAATCAGCTAAGGCCCCGGCGAATTTTCTGTATCGAGGACATGGACTTGCAACCGGGTGGTTCCGGGCCGCTCCGGAGGCCAAGATCATGGCGGTATCGTTTGTGCTTTGGTGGCCGTCAACCGTCAGCTTGTTCAGCGACACGCCGACGGCGGCTTTCAGTGCCCGGGTCAGCAGGGGCCTGGTTATTGCTATATCGGTGGTGATAACGCTTATGGTTGTGGCCATATTTGGTGCAATCATGCCGGCGCCCTTGGCTGTGGCGGCGATTATTATCTCTTTACCGGATATTTCGATTTTGCGCGTAGTCTGCTTGGTTTTTGTGTCTGTGGTCATGATGGCTTTTGCGAAGTCCAGACCTGACTTTGGGCCTGTGCTCAATTTCTTCGCTGCCTTTGCAATCCCGGCGTGGATCTTTCTGATAGGCAGTTGCCGGCCGATTATACCTGTCGATGCGATTAAGACGTTGTGAGGGTTAACATTCAGCTCTTTGCCCACTTTGCCGCACATGGTGATTGCATCTTTGAGTCCCTGTTCGCCGGTACAGGCGTTGGCATTACCGGAGTTGATTACGGCTGCATATACCCTGGGGCTTTTGACGTGTTTTTTGCAGATGGTAACGGGGGCGGCGACTATTTTATTTGTAGTAAAGACGGCTGCCGTTGTCGCACCGGCCGGGCAGGCCAATAGGGCCAAATCCGGTTTGCCGGATTTTTTAATTCCGCAATGCACGCCCGCCGCTAAGAAGCCTTTTGCTGCGGTAATAGTATTATTTATCATAGTTTTCTTACTTCTCTGGAACTGTAAACAAGAACTCGCAGCAAAATCCTAACATAAATCACAGCATTAGTCCATCAATGAAAGAAAAGGGCCTTTCCGGCCCACTGACGGGCGTAATCCTTATATTATAATTTCCCGTTTGAAAGGCCAAAAGGAGGTAGAAGAGAAAAATATTTTGACGGTAACTTGACATCGAGAAGTTTTGATGTTATAATGTCAACATCGAGGTGATAATATGAAGACTAATACGAAAAGAACCACAATTTATCTGGACCCCGACCTGCATCGCGCTCTGCGTATAAAGGCAGCCCAAACGGAGCATTCTATGTCGGAACTGGTTGCCGAAGCGGTGCGATTCTCTTTAGCGGAAGATGCGGTTGACCTGGCAGCTTTCCATGAGCGAAGAAAAGAGCCGAGCCTGGCATTTGAGGATGTTCTGAAGAAGCTCAGGAAAGATGGCAAGATATAGAATAACCATAAAAAAATCTGCCGTCAAAGAGCTGAAAGATATTCCAAAGAAGGACCTGAGCAAAATCGTCAAACGCATTCGGTCGCTTGGGCGCAATCCGAGGCCTCACGGCTCACAGAAGCTTTCAGGGCAAAACCGTTTGCGCATTCGGAACCGAGACTACAGAATAGTTTATTCCGTTAATGATAAAGATTGTGTGGTTAATATAGTCAAGATCGGTCACAGACGGGAAATCTATCGTTTATAAACCACATATACGGCAAACCCGAAGACGTTAATATCCTGGAGTTGGTGTAGAAAGGCACTTTGCATGTTTTGTGTCTCAGGGAGATGAAAGGGAGGTGAGGGCGGGAGTTTGTTGACATTGGGTCTTTGGGCGTCTAAAATGGTTGTCTGGGAAGGGAAGATATGAGATGAGAGCTTGTGTATGTTAGTTGTGAATTAGCGTGGGGATTTTAGTGGTACTGAAATTAGAAGAGAATCCGCCGACTGCGTGGCCCGAGGGCAAACTCATCGGCGATTTTGCGGGGACATGGTGGGTCGCGCATACCAAGAGCAGAAATGAGAAGGCCTTGGCGTGGCAGATGCAGCGCAAAGACATCAGCTATTTCCTGCCGATGACGAAGAAGGTGTATCGCCGAAAGGGCAGGACGTTTCGCTCGCTGCTGCCGCTTTTTACGGGTTATGTGTTCTTCTGTGGTGATGAAGAGGAGCGTGTAGAAGTTTTGCGGACGAATCGTGTGGCGAATATTATCGAGGTAAAGGACCAGCCCACACTGGTGGCCGAGTTGACACCAATCCAGCTTGCTCTCGGTGAAGGTCAGCAGCTTTTGCCGCACAGGTACATAGAGGTGGGGCAGGGCTGCCGGGTGATAGCGGGCCCACTGGTGGGTACGGAGGGGATTGTAATCAGGGCCGGCGAGCGTACTCGTTTGGTGCTGCAGGTTGATATGTTAGGGCAGGCGACAAGCGTTGAGATTGGAATGGATATGATCGAGTTGATTGAGTAGTCGATGGTTTTCGATTGATGTTAGAAGGGGTCCGAATGGAAGCTTTTCAGATTCAATGGGTCGTTTTGATTATTGGGGCTCTGGTCGTTGCCGAAGCTGCCGTGATTCTTATCAGGCCCGGGGTGTACAGGAAATTCATCAAGTTTTTCACTTACGGAAGGATGTTGTACATACCTGCGGCGATAGCGATAGCGGTGGGGATAGTGTTTCTGATATATGCCCGTGATTGCAGGCAGCCGTGGATAATTATAGTGTTCGGGCTTATCGCAGCCATAAAGGGTGTTGCGATTTTCCTGATTAAACCGCAAAGCCTCAAGGACACGTTGACCTGGCTGGTCGAAAGGTCGGATACGACGTTACGGCTGTTAGGCATATTGGCCTTGGCTGTCGGGGTTTTAATCGTGTATGGCGGCATGCCACGGTAAGCGGTAAAAAGTCTTGAACCACGGATTCCACGGATTTATACGGATTTTGCTTGGCCACAGAGGACACAGAGGTACAAGGGGGTAAGCGCAGCACTGGGTCTTGGGTCGTTTCCAAAAACAAAAAGCCCCGAAGGGGCGAAATAATATAGCCCAGGGCGAAGCGAAGTCGTGGATTTTGTTGTCGGTCATATTCCGAGTTGCTTTTTGATTAGTCGATAGGCATCAATTATATTTTCCTTCAGCTCTTCTAAGGTCCGGCCCTGGCTGAAGACCCCGGGAATTTCTTTCAATTTTCCGACAAACCAGTTATCATCCTGCCAGTATTCGAGGGTAAAAAACTTTTTCAATTTTAATTCCTTTGGTCATCAATATATTTACTTGTCAAAGCGAGATTGTCTAAACCAAAAATATATTCAGTTATCCGGCGGGCGTACTGAACTTCTGTTTACGCAAATCGCTGTATTTTTCTTTGAGTTCACGAAGAAATCCTTCACGATTGAGGCAATAATTTTTGCCCAATTCTTCTCGAACCTTCCGCTGAAATTTCACAGCATCAAATTTCTTTTTCATAGATAACCTCCCTGGGACTCCTGATCTCTAATATGGAATAACCCAACTTTAAGTTCACTGAATTAAAAGCGCGAATACGATTGAGATTCACTATCTGCTGGAAATTCCAGCTAACCAGTACATCCACTCGTTCCACTGATGCAACCGCTATGTGCTGGGCATCTACTATATGTTTATCAGTTACGACGGCGTCATCAATATAATTCCGGGCCAAGGTTTCCGCCTCCTGTGTGAGGAAAACATTCTCCACATTCCCATCCGGCAGGGACAATAGCACCTTTTTCACACTTTCCGGGGCTTTTTCAAGCTCTCGCCGCGTAAGGTCGGATATCACAGCGATTCTTAAACCTTTTCGAAATTCTTCAAATAGTTGAACAGACCACTTGGAGAATTCTTTGTCCTCGCATCCGCCAATGACAGAGGTGTCGATATAAATCCGCTGCTTCATTTTATCCTCATTTGGAGATTTACAATAGCGCTCAATATATTCACAAAATGAATTCTAACAAATTTGACTTAAATATGAAATATAAAATTTACAATCTAAAATCAAAAAGGGCCGCAAGCCCAACCGCCCACAGCCCTTATACCAAGCTGTCATTCCCGCACCGTATCGGAGTACGGCATAAACTCCAGCGGGAATCCACTTTCTATTCAACCAGGCAGACTAATCCTCTACAACGCTCGATTCCAGCCAATTGCCGGCTACCATAACGACATCTAACATATTAACTACGCCATCTTTGTTGATGTCCGCTTTGTTGATGGGCTTATGTTTACCACGAATGACCACACAATCCGCCCCCTCTATGGGTGTTTCATCAAACAGAAAGCCCGCAAGTGGCAACTCCAATACATCACCATGGTTGACTTCGCCCAGGGTTGCGACAATATCCTGAGTCATGAACTTGAGCGTCAGGTCAGGATAACCGTCGCCGCCGAGCGTAGTGCATTCACACTCGTTAGCATCAGCTATCGGCCCAGCCACATCTTCATAGCCGCTGCGGATGTTCCGCGCACCGTTGAGAAAAATTGAGCCTGCATCTATGGCCGTTACATCAAGGGCCGCTGAGCCTAAGATAGCGACAGGAAGCACACCCTTACTCTTGACGTTTAGCGGATTCGGACAGGACCCAGGTCTTATATCAACAACAGCTTCAATAACAGGCGGAGGAGCGATAGTAAGTGTGCCGCTGTCGGTATCGCTCTGCTGCTGGCTGTCTGTTACCTGAACATGAATATCGTATGGTCCGCCGGCAATAAAGCCCAGTGAATCCAAATGAGCATAGTCCACGTCAAAAATTGCCTGCCCACCTGCATCTGTCTCGAAACTTCCATCATCGTCAAGGTCCCACACATACGAAGCAATGTCATCGTCCGCATCTGTTGAACCGTTGGCATCCAGTGTAAGTGTATCGCCCACATAGATATTGTAAGGCCCGTTGGCATTAGCATCCGGGGGTGTAGCCGGTTCGGGAATCGTAACCGTACGGAGATTATCCCATTCTGCCCAGCAGGATGGGGAGTAATTCTCATCGTTTATGCACTGAAGTCGCAATTCTATTTGATGTGAACCGGATTGAGCTGAAACATCTACAAATTGATTGAGATATGTTCCTTCAACCGTCTGTGACCAGAAAGTTATTCCGTCGATGATAAACATAGCAACATAGTCGCGAAAAATGGATGGTTCGTCGTAATTATGGCTAGAAAGTTTTACGTCAAAAAATATCTGGTCAATATCTGTCAATGATACGTTTTGATAAACCTCACTTTTATCACCTTTTGTATTGCTGGTACCCCATTCAGTAAAAAGTTGTAAGTTATATTGCCCATCGGTCGCAAAAGTGTCTTCAGGATACCTATTCATACCAGGGTCATTATATGTTACCCATCCGGTCAAGCTATTTTCAAAACTGGGGTTGACTATAGTTGCTTTCGCACCTGTGCCACAAACCAACACTGTCGTTACCATCACCATTACCACCACAAGAATTGATTTACTTTTCATTTCTCTATCTCCTCAAAAAATTGTTAATATTTGCCCGCGCACTAAAAAGGGCACAGCATCGTGCACCGTTGAGGCCCAGCAAGGCCCGCAAGCAACACGCAAGCGATGCCCCTAAGCCAGAAGGCAAACGAGCACCGACTTTTTTGCGTTTACAGACTTGAAAATTTGCTGGTTTCAACAGTAACGCCAAAGTTCAGTGCAAAACGCTATTTATCCCGTTAGAAAGAAAGCCACATCCGAGCTTTCTAACGGGGTTTAGTTGTCAAGAACAAAGAACTCCCTCTCTAAGTATTTCATATTACCACAAACATCCGATAACGCAAGAAGAAAATCTCTTTTTTCCCCTCACGAAATTCAGCTCCAGCCCATAAATACAGTGTTAATCGGTGTTTGTCCGTGTCTAAAAAATCCTTTTTTTAACTAAAATCCGCTTTAACCGCGTAAATCCGTGGAATCCGCGGTTGAAAACTACTGAATTCTCTATAATCTGTGTCCGAGCTAAAATCCTGTGTCAGTCTGTGTCTTTTTCCCGGGTTTTAGCCTTGTAAGGGCACTTGGCGGGATTTTTCTGTGAAAACCGGCCTGAATCTGGTATAATACAGGATTGTAACGTTTTGCTTTATACGGACGGAGGGGGTGTGTAAAAACTGAGGGTGATGTGCCGAGGAGTATCCGTACATCGATGATTTGCGCAATGGCTGGTGCGGCCTTGTGGCTGGTTTTAGCTGCGCCAAAGGCTTATGGTCTGGCTGAATCGACGGGGCCGGACGGGTCAAACGCACGCGCAGTTCACGCGTTGGGGCAGACGGGCGAAGGGGTAAATGTCGGATTGTTCTCGGCCCGCAATACCCGCACGACCCACGAAGCCTTCAAGGACCCAAATGGTGTATCGCACGCATTCAGCTACGACTTCACGGGCGACGGCATTGAGTTTTCGTGGCACGATACGCGGATGGCGGGGATAGTCGCAAGCAGGGGCGGCGACAGTCACCCGGATGATATCGGTGTGGCACCGGGCGCCGATATACACAGCGCACGCATCGCCGACGCTAATGACGCTATGACTAATGTTTTTATTACAGATGCACTTGATGAACTTGTTATCGAGCAGGACTGCAGGGTAATAGTAACAGGGGTTCAGTCAGATGCGACTGCCGACGGCAACAGCACCTGGACGAAGATTTATGATTACTACGCGTACGAATACGACGTTGTTTTTGCCAATGCCTCCGGCAACTATGCGTCGGAGGTTACGGTAGTCGGGGATGCCTATAACAGCATAACAACGGGAGGGTTGGCGGAAACCGAAACAGGTGTGTATTTGAAAGTCGGGACGGGGAGCAACCCGGGGCCGACGGTGGACGGCAGAAGGAAACCCGACATAGTTGCACCGGCCCAAGACCAGACAGTGCCAACAAGCAGTAGTGACACAGCATGGGTAACGGCGGGTAGCCCCGCCGGGCAGACGAGTTACTCTGTGCCGCATACGGCGGGTGTGGCGGCACTATTGTTGGGGGTGGCGGATGAGACGGGCGACCCCGATGATAATCAGAGCGAGGTGATAAAGGCGGTGATAGTCAACTCGACTTTTCCGAATATCAATGACAAATCCGACAATCCGACGAATCCCGCCGATCCGAATAATACATGGCACGATGAGCGTGGTTACGGACGAATCGATGCGCTGAGGGCTTATGAGCTGCTAAGTGCCGACAAGGTTGCTGAAGGAACTGACATAACACAGGTCAAAGGCTGGGCATACGATACGATGACGGGGTACGAGCAGCATACTTATTCGGTCCTCGGCACGAGAAACGACCGGCTTGTCTTGACCGTAACATGGAACAGGCGGATCGACAGGAAGGGCCCGACATATAGCGAAGAGGATGCGCCGAAGTTTAACCTTGACCTGACGATTAAAGACCCATGTGATGCTATTATATTTGCCGAAACAGCAGCGCTGGACAATCTTGAAAAAGTTGACCTGCTGTTAGCAGCCGATGGCACGTACGATATCATCCTGGAAAATACAACGAGTAAGACCCGGGATTACGGTTTGGCTTTCGAATTGTTAGAACCGCTTGTTTATGATTTTGAGCCGATAGATTATATCGTCGATACGGGCGATTTGCTGGTTATAGCGTGGCAGTGGCTGGCCGAAGGTGCTGACCTTGAAGCGGACTTAACCGGCAATGGTGTAGTGAATCTGGAGGACTTCGCGGAATTCGCCTTACACTGGCTCGAAATCGACCCCGCCTATTATAATTAGAAACCGCGTGGGCCACAGGCCCACCCTACCCATTTAGATAATCCACTTGGTCAACAATTTATCCATTTTACTTGGTGGTCAAAATGTCATTTGCAGGCGCAGGCCGAGGACCACTGCATCGCTAACGGCTCTGTTACCGCCGGAGTTGGAAACATACTGAGATTCCTATTTTCGCAATTGCTGCAATCATTTGAACACCGAAGTTTTTTGCGAAAATTTTTCAAAATTCTTGTTGACAGAGTAACAGCAATTCTTTATTTCTATGCATCGTAACACGATTTTGATTTTCTTATGCGCAACCTTCAATGGCAAATTATGGGAAAAGAAGAAAACACGCATAACATGAGGATAACGAAGCGGCCAAATAAGTATTTACACAGTCTTTCTGCAGGGTTCTCACTTGGTGAGTTGCTGGTAGTTATCACAACCATAACGACACTAATAGCCATCCTTCTACCTTCGCTTGGAAGGGCCAAAGAAAAGGCACGAAGAATCGCCTGTGCAAGCAACCTGCGGCAATTGGGTTTCGGGCTGCAAATGTATGCTATACATAACGACGGGTGCTATCCGGTTGAGGAGCTTTGCGGTAATCCGCAGTCGGTTTTGACCGGTAGTCTTTTCCCCTGTTATCTGGACAATCGGGACATATTCTACTGCCCCAGTGCAGCAGCAGTCGAGCCGTACGCGCAGAGCAATGAATATGGCGGTCCGGGCGGCGATTCGGTCGTTAATACGGACGAGAACTGGCAGCGCTCTTATATCAGCTACAAATATTTCTCTATAACTCGGAGAGATACACGTATGCCCCTACCACTACGTCTTTCCGAGTACCCTCATCTTTTGAAAGATGATTCACCTTCAAAGCGATGGCTTATGAGCGATTGGGTTCGCAAGCACGTACCGGTCTTTCCACATCTGGAGAAGGGTGGCTGGGGTGGCGGCAGAAATGTTCTTTTTGCAGATACGAGCGTACAGTTTGTCCGGCACAGGACGCCGGGCGCATTTTGAAAAGGTTAATGAATGATATGTACTGGAGACAAACAATGTTACGAACAATTTTTTTAAGTCCGCGGCAACTAACACCGGCAGGCGTCAGGGGAAAAAACAATTTCCTGACCTGGCGAGAATTGGCATTTGTGGTTGTTGGAGGCATAGCTTTAGCCGGCGTTGGACAACTCTTGGGAAGAACGTTCCATCTGGCCTGGCCGGTTCCAATGTCGGGCTCGATAGTCACGGCACTGCCACGTGCATTTATTTTGCTGGTAATATTGCTTCGAATCAACCGGTTTGGTGCATTAACTTTGGCTGGAATAGCCGAAGTGGGCACAAGGCTGGCAATGGGATTTAGCGGCTGGTGGCCCATGTCGCTGGTTGTGCCCTTACTGGCTAACGCCGCAGGAGACCTGATCTGGTGGTACTTGCGGCAACTGCCGTCACGAAGATTGAGCTTGATATTAACAGGTGGCTCTCTTTGTGGAGCAAGGGTGCTGATTGCTTTGTTTTTCTGGGCCCTCCTGATACGGCCAATTTCGTGGGCAGGTGAGCACTTAGCTTTGACGTTGGGATGTATTGCTGTAATCAACGTGGTTTTGGGCATGGTTGCTGGATTACTGGTCGGCAAATCAGTCAAGCCGTGGAAAGGCAGCGAGTGAAAACAAAAGGGAGCAATTTGGATACAGCTACTTCAGAGTCGCTTGCGATCCGGCCAATAGGGTATGTAAAATCAGCATATACTCAAACCAAAGATGTGGTCCACACGCATACAGGATGGACGACAGATACTTCACAAATTCATCTTCTTCCCAGATATGCAAAGGGACTCGGTGGCCTGCAAGGCTATTCACACATTATTGTCCTGTTCTGGGTACATAAGGCCAAAGAATGGAAAATGCCAAAGGACCATCACAAACCACCTCATGTGAAACTGTTCGCCACGAGAATGCCGGTCCGCCCCAATCCCATCGGGATATCTGTTGTCGAACTGCTGGATTTCTCTGCTGATAGCGGTGAGATTGTCGTAAAGGGTTTGGATGCCTTGGATGGTACACCTGTGCTCGATATCAAGCCCTACATTCCAAATTTCGACAGTTACCCTGAAGCTTGTGTGCCGGACTGGGTGAAGGAGCATCTGGACAGTCACTACCACGATGGTCATACCCACGGCCACAGGCAGAAAATAGAAGAGTGAACAATAAGATCAATTAAGAGGCCGCCTGCCCGCATATTAAAGCGAGGCATCAAGTATAATGCAATAACCAACATTTTTAAGAAAATCAGGAGTAGGAATTATGAAAAGAACAAATTTACTATTTATAATTTTGCTCACAACCTTAGTAACATTGCCGGTATACGTACCGGCTGCTATTGTGGAATTTGAATTACTCACGCACGTTGATAATATAGGTTTGTTGCCTCAACAGCAGCAAAGTGGTGGTGACCATCTTCTGCAAACAACCGATGACATCACGGGAAGCACGTTTAATCCCGATGGCTGCTTTAGCTTCAATTTTATGAATCCGGTGGGCGTACAGGATCCATGTTATCCGCCCGGCTACGCCGAGGGGATTCATTCGATGACAGGGTCAGTAACGCTGAACATAGACTGCAATACGGTAGAAGTTACATCGCTTGCCTTCAGTGGTGACATCCTGTCATGGGCAACTGCATATCAGTGGTTGGTTCAGCCAGGCGACCCCGCCACCGGCTATAATACTGATGGAGTACCGAACAGTGGGACATACGCTCCGTCAGCCGACGCGAACTGGGTTTTTGAAATGAGCTTTGACTGGTACTACGACACACCATTTGACGGTTCGGGCACTATTGATATAACGTTTGATAATTACAAGTGGGATGGATTTATTATTCCTGTGAGCAAACTAAACCCAGTTGGTATGGCCGCAACCATACTCGATGACCCGTTAGGCTACTTCGGCGGAACATCCGCAGATTTTGAATCGTGGCTATTGAGCGAAGTGGCTCCGCGGCTCCCGCAAGATGCCAGATGCCTGCTTTTTGCACAAGGTGAAGCACACCCTGCCTGGCGGAATCCAATGATGGGTATGACCATGGAGGGCATCGTCGGAGAAACTATCATAGGCTATACTATCGCAGAGTTTAGCCCCAATAAAGCTGACATTGACCGAGATTGGGACGTTGACCTGGCTGATTTCGCTATTCTCGCCGACCAGTGGCAGCAGCCGCCTGCTGAACCCTCGGCTGATATCGCACCCCTTTGTGGGGATGGGATTGTAGATATAAATGACCTCATCTTTTTGACGGAGAACTGGCTGTGGCCCAATAGCTTATCCAAATGGTAGAGGCTACTATAGAAGTATTGCGGTAGAGCGACCGTATATTGACGCGGTGGGAAAAAATCAGCCGCCCTTCACAAAGCCCAAATCCCCCGAAGCCCCTGTTAAGCCCACATTGATATGTGCCGATTATTTGGAATATCGGGATATTCGTGCGTACTGAGCCGGCGAGAAAAAAACGCTACGTTGATTTGCCGCTATCGGCTTTGTTTATTAGATTTTAGGTGCTAAGATAGAAGTCAAATTGCAGGGCACTGTTTTCAATGAATGAACTGGAAATCCTGAAATCAGAAGAACTTAGGGATGTCCTTGGCCGAGCGGTCCAAAAGAACCTGACCGCCGTTCTAAGCCATCTGACAAGAGGAAAATGGCACACAACAGAAGTCTCACTTCGCGCCCTGACCAGTCACACTTTGCACGTTGAGACCCTTCCGGAGAAGGCAGCCCCATCGCTAAGCATGGAAATAAACCAACCGGTCGGTGTATCTATCCAGCAGGACTTCAATAAGTATATTTTTGAGACAGTCGTCACGGGATTTGAGACATCCGTAAGTCAAGCCCGAGGACGAAGAATCGTGCTTGATTTGCCCGAAAGAATGGACAGAATGCAACGAAGGGCATACAATCGTATGCCGGTGCCAAAGTCGATGAACGTTCGGGTCTTGTTCTGGCATCGCGGCTACACCGACGAATCGAGACAAGTGCCCCTGGAGAACTATTGGCAGGGAAGGCTTCTGAACATTTCTGCCGGGGGCGTGCAAATTGTGGTGGATTTCAAGCAAGGGCCAAACTTCAAAATCGGCCAACTCGTAGGTCTGCAATTTACCCCGACGTCGTATCAAAAGCCGATACGTGTTGAAGGCCAGGTCAGGCACATCGCCCAGGGCGCCGATGGGCAAAGATTCTGCGTCGGCGTCGAGTTTGTCGGGCTTGAAGCCAGCGGCCAGGGACGCCGGAAACTGCGTCGAATCATCGACACTGTCAACGATTATGAAAGCAAGAACCGCAGGCATGGTAACGCCGCCGCAGTTGCAGTCGGCGGTCCCGAGGAGGCGGAAACCGTCAGTCCGTTTGGCGCCCCCGAGGCCCAACAAGCAGACGGCTTGACGTGAAGTCCATACCTGAGCGGACATCATTCGTACACCGCTCTCGAACTCATTGTCCTTCTGTCATCTGTTGAGCAAAGCGAAATCCCGACCTGTCGGGGCTGAGCGCAGTGAAGTCCCGGCGCGCCGGGGTCATCCGTCTTTGGGCCCAATCCAGCGTATCAAGAGGTAACCGATGAGGCTGCCGGCAATATAATACGGAAACTGCCGCCAGACGAAGTCCGTCCCTATGATTGCCATACCGAGAAAAGTTGACCGGATCTGCTGCAAAAACGGCGGTCTCCAGAGCTGAAGCACCTCCAGCACACATGTTGCCAGGAATACCGCTAATGCAATTGGCTCAGCGCTGCTTTTGCGCGGCCAAAAGAAGAACACCACCAGGCACCAGAATATTTCGTAAGCCGAACAGGTCAGGTAGAAATTGAACCACCTCCTGCCCGGCCCATCATACCACCAGAGCAACAGCCCCAACGGAGTAATAATGCACAACGCCAATAGAATCCATCGGCGCCGCCGAAAATATGAAATAATGGCCTCAAAACTCATAACGGCTTTATTACACACGTTTTCAGTCAATTGTCAATATCTCTTGGTCGCCACCCGCCTCTCAATTCGCCGTGATTATCGGAACCACGAGGGACCTGCCAATTGGAAAATATCATACGCCGCACTTCTAACCGAGTTATTCCCGAATTATTCCAAAAAGGCACTAAATACTCACTCCGAAGCGGTCGAAAAAAGTCAATATGTAGGTATGTGGATTACAGTGCGCAGTTAATTAACGGATGTGATATGGAGACATTAGACGAGCGCGGTTATGCACCGTCTGACGAGGTGTTTCGTCGGCTGGCGGATAATGCTGCGGAGGTCTTATATTCGATGACGTTTATTGACTCGGTGCGCATGAACTTTATCAACAGCAAGGCCGAGGAGCTGACCGGATACGCAGTCGAGGAAATCCTCTCCGGCAATCCCAACTGGATGGACATAGTTCACGACGCCGACCACCACAGACTTCTGGAGGCCTTCAAGCAGTGCAAACGCAGCGCCAACGCCTACGAACTCGAATACCGGCTGGTCGCAAAGGATGGGTCTATCCGCGAAGTCCTCGACAGGGCCCAACCGATTTTCAATACTCGAGGCGAGGTCATAGGCCTTGACGGATTAATAGTCGATGTGACCGAGCAAAACAGAGCACAGCATGAACTTGACAGAACGCAGATGATTCAGAATATCGGAAGGCTGTCAGCCGGAATCGCACATGAAATCAACACGCCGGTACAATTCATCGGCGACAACATGCGATTCCTCTCCGACTCGTTCGAGCAGGTGATTGACCTGCTGGGAATGTATAAACAAATAGCCGAATCCACCACCAAAGACGATATGTCCGGCCAATCCAAACAGGATGTTATTGAAAAAGCCGGGGTCGCCGAAGAGCAGGCCGACCTGGATTTCCTGACCGAGGAGATACCGCGGGCTATCGAGCAGAGCCTCGACGGCATCAAACGCGTTTTGACGATAGTCTCAGCCATGAGAGATTTTTCACATATTGATGAACGACGCATGGGCCCGGCGGACCTGAACAAGGCCATACACAGCACAATAGTTCTTCTGCGAAATGAAATCAAATACGTTGCCGACGTGAAGACCGATTTGGATGAAAACCTGCCGAGGGTGTACTGCTGCGCCGACGATATAAACCAGGTGCTTTTGAACCTTCTGATTAACGCCGCCCACAGTATTGCCGAGGCCGTCGGGACGAACAGCCACGACAGAGGCATTATTACCGTAACCTCTCGACAACACGGCAAAGATGTGTTGATTTCCATATCGGACACGGGCACAGGTATCAGGCCCCAGATTCGGAATAAAATCTTCGACCACTTCTTTACCACCAGGCAACCCGGCAAAGGAACCGGACAGGGGCTTTCGCTCGCCCGGTCAATAGTGGTTGACAAGCACGCCGGCTCGCTTGAGTTTGAAACTGAAATTGGGGTCGGTACGGCCTTTACCGTTCGCTTGCCCATAGAACAAAATCAGCAAAAAAGAAATGGATGATAAGAAACGCATACTATTCGTTGATGATGACCGCAGTGTGCTGGAGGGCCTGCGCCGAATGCTGCACAAGATGCGCGGCGAGTGGAAAATGGAATTTGTGGCTCGAACTTCCGACGCGATGAAGGTGATGAAAAACACGCACTACGACATTGTCATATCAGACCTGCGGATGCCGTCCACCGATGGCGTGCAGTTTTTTGAGAAAGTCAGGAAGAAATATCCCGACACAATTCGCTTCATGCTCAGCGGCTACTCGGAACAACCCCTCCAGGGCCGGGCCGCCAGATGTGTTCACCAGTTTATTTCAAAACCATGTGATGCCGAGCAATTGAAAAAACTGATTTCACGGGCATTTGCTCTGCGCGACCGGCTAAGGTCCAAAGAGGTCTCAAAGATCGTATCGGCCCTTCGCTCTCTGCCGGTCATGCCGAAGGTTTATCAGGATGTCATCAATCTGCTTGCAGAGCCTGAATGCAGCCCCCGCAAAGTCGGTAAAATGATTGGCCGAGACATAGGTATGTCCGCGAAGATACTCCAGATGGTTAACTCAGCCTTTTATGGCCGCCCAGGCCGAATCGTTGACCCCGTCCATGCCGTTGTATATCTGGGGCTCAAGACCGTGGAGGCACTCGTATTGACCGAGGGGGTGTTTTCGAAACTGTCCGAACGAAAAAGCAAAAAATTCCACGCTGCTGCTCTACAGGAACATTGTGTCAGGGTTGGGGCCCTGGCCAGAAATATTTGCAGAGACGAGCACATGAGTGAGGATGATTTAGACGTTGCGTCCATGGCCGGAATCTTACACGATACCGGCAAAATGATCCTCATCGCAAACTTTTCAGACCAGTTCGCCGAAGCAATCCGGATCTCACGCGCCGGGCGAATACCTCTGTACCAGGTTGAGTTTGACCTGCTGAACGTAACACACGCACAGCTTGGGGGATGCTTGCTTGAGCTGTGGGGGATTCCCAACACCATAATTGAGGCCGCTACGTTCCATCACGAGCCCTGGCAGTGCCTCAGCGATGGGTTCTCAATCACTTCCGCCGTGTACATAGCCGATGCAATTGACCACCAGTTGTGTTGCGGACTCGGTGATGGCTGGCGCGAAGACATCGATATGGATTACCTGGAGCAGCTCGGCCTTACAGATAAATGGCACAAGTGGCGCCGAATGTGTCTGCCTGTTGAAGCTGGAGAATATGACTATGTCGGTTGAAGTAAGCAGAAAAATCCTTTTCGTCGATGATGAAAAGAACGTACTTAACGGTTTCAAACGCCGGTTTCGCAAAAAGTTTGACGTAGAAACGGCACTGGGCGGCGAAAAAGCCCTGGAGCTGATGGCTCAGTCCGGGCCCTTTGCGGTCGTGGTATCCGATCTGCGCATGGAGGGAATGGACGGCCTGACATTCCTGAGGCAGGTGCGGACGGTGAGTCCTGACAGTGTGTGCGTTATGCTTACAGGCTTTGCCGACCTCGATGTTGCCGTTGGGGCCGTCAACGAAGGGCGTATCTTCCGATTTCTCACCAAGCCTTGCCCACCAGAGGTCCTGCTCGAAACGCTTAACGAAAGTCTCGAGCACTACCGACGACTGATGGCCGTCTCCAGCTACACTTATACCACCCATGTCAAGAATTCCGAAACGGTCTGGACCCAGCGAAGTCAGGGCTGTTTGGCTGTCACCGGATATTCGCCACAGGACTTTCTCAAGAACCGTTCCCTGTGGCTTACGATTGTCCTGCCGGAGCATCGCTCAATGGTAAAGGAGAACATCGAAAGGGTCATTGCCGGCCACGAAATCGGAACCATAGAATTTAAGATCCGCACGCGGGACGGAGATATACGATGGATTCGCGATACTATCATTCCCCATCGTGATGAACATGGCATCGTACACAAATATGATGGATTGGTTGAGGATGTGACCGAACGCAAGGAGATGGCCGACGCCCTCCAAAACAGCGAAGCCCGCTATCAGAGAATGGTCGCCAACATCCCCGGACTCGTCTATCAGTTCATTTCGCGAACGGACGGAACCATAGACTTTTACTTCCTCAGCGACAGTTGCAGGCGCCTGTTCGGCCTTGAGCCCGACGAGATAAAGGCCGACAGGACGGTCCTGTTCGACAAAATTCATCCTGACGACCTCGCCGAATTCTATCGCTTGATTGCCGACTCAGCCGAAAAACATTCTCCGTGTAACTGGTGGGGACGTGTGGCTGTCAACGGCCGGCAAAGGTGGTTTCAGAGTGTCTCCCGGCCCGAGCGACTTGCAGACGGTGGTACCCTCTGGGACGGCGTTATCCTCGATATGACAGAGTACAGACGAATCGAGGAAGAAGTCAGACGCCTCGCCAAGTTCCCCAACGAAAACCCAAATCCTGTGATGAGAATAACCGACGACGGCGTGATAATTTACGCCAACAAAGCCAGCACCCCCTTATTGAACTTGTGGGGCAGAAAAGTCGGACAAAAGCTGCCCGGCGACCTGTACGAATTTGCACTGTCGGTCAAGGCGTCCGGCTCGCACGATTGCATCGAAGTCAAGTGTGGAGACTGCATATTTGCAATAGTCTTTGCACCCATTGAAGAAGCTGATTACGTCAATTTATACGCAAGGGACATAACAGAGGCCAAAAACGCCGAAGCCGAGCTGATAAGAACAAACCAGATGCTCAAAGAGCACGACCGCCTCAAGAGTAAATTTGTCTCGATCGTATCTCACGAATTGCGCACGCCGCTTTGTATCTTCAAAAACATCGTATCCAATGCCATCGCCGGCGTCATGGGAAAGGTCAGCCCCAAACTCTACGAGAGTCTCAAAACCGCTGACACCAGCATCGACCGCTTGTCAAGAATTGTTGACGATTTCCTCGATGTCTCCAGAATCGAGTCAGGTGTCATGAAACTCGACCTGCAGCCCTTATCCATCCGCTCGGTAGTCTCGGAGGTCGCCGATTCACTGCGGACACTTGCAACCGCTAAAGGCCTCGAACTGAATACCGATTTATGCCCCGAAGAGCTTCTCGTAAACGCCGACAAAGACAGGATTGCCCAGGTACTCACAAATCTTATCGGCAATGCCGTCAAATTTATCCCCACCGGCTGCCAAATCAATGTAATTGTAACCGACCGCGCCGACCACGTCGAAGTTGCCGTCCGGGACAACGGCCCAGGACTGAGCAAAGAGGATATGGAAAAGATTTTCGACCGCTTCGTCCAGGCCAATAATCTGACCGGTGCCGGCGAGCACGGAACAGGCTTAGGCCTGACCATCGCTAAGGAACTCGTTGAAATGCACAAAGGCCGAATCTGGGTCCAAAGCGCCCCAGCCCACGGCTGCTGCTTCTACTTCACATTACCCAAATACGACCCCCAGAAAGACACCCCCGCAGACACCAACCGGCTCGTAACTGCCAGATAATACCGATTGGAGTTAATGCTTGCGATTTGGCCCAACAGAGCCCGGAGCGTAAGCGACGGGTAAATAGCAGCTACGTAGCAAATTGCCATTACCCTGAGCGAACATATTAAATACAATTGATATTATAGGACTTTTGCTCGAAATGCGGGAAAACGGTAGCAAAGGCACAGAGGCACAAAGGGGCAGAGGCAAATGGTATGCACAGCATACCCTGCGGAGGTGAAATATCGGCGTAGCAAATTCGGCCCAGGCCCTTTCGTAATCGCCAGAGGCTTCAGGCGTACGACGTTTTACGTTTGGGCCTGGTTTATTTGTGGGCCGACCAGCTATTTATCAGCAGGCGACGCTCGATACAGTCGCGGCAGTTCTCGGCCTTGATTTCAAGGTCGCTCAATCGCGCCTGCAGTTCCTCGTCCGGGGTCTCGCGTGCTACCTGCGCAAGCTCGATGATTGTATTGCGCAGTGCCGGCAACCGACCACGCATCGCCATTGCATCAAGGCCGAAGCTGGATAAGGCTTGTTCTGTTTCCATCACAAAATCAGCGATTTGTTTCATTTCCGGCGGCATGATAACACCCCCTTACACTTAAAATATAACAAACACTCCCAACGCGGGCAAACGACTGATATGATATTGTCCGATAAAATCTGCTTGGGTGCCATCCCGATTTCATCGGGATTTGGCCGTGCAGAAATACGAACTCAGAATGATATTTTATATCTCGAGAGCATAGTTACTGAAGTTATGCTCACCTCACGGATTGCACGTCTTGCACGGCCGCCTTCCCGTTTGCACCGCGGCGCCCTTACGGTCGAATCTGACAAGATTTTCAGCAGAGATGATTTTAGCGTATCTACACCCGGGCCGGTGGAATATCTTGCTGTTCTTTGAGGCCACATAAACAGCCTCGTTAGCTGCGGTTGCCTGTATCTGCTCACTAAGTTGACCTGTGCCGATACGTGCCTCCTCGCCCTCAACGTAACGCCTTGCCAGACCCTCTCCAATCAGCAAATCAGCCACGCTGTTGCTGTCAACAATAACGTCGGCAACGATAGAAAAACTCCGGCCACGCTTGATATTTTCAAGTCTGACACCCTGTACCTCCGCAAACATTATCTCGAGGTACTTGTTGAGTTGCGATTTGAAGAATTTGTTGGGCATGCCCCCGCTTGTCACAATCAAAGGCGGACCGACACCGTCTATCCTCACCGTGATATCTTCCCCGATCACAGCCGGCCATGCCTTTATATCGCAACGAAAACTGAACCCCTCATCGACACCGGTAACTTTCTCGACGACCGCGCCGCCATAAGTTTTTGGCAACTTCGCCCTGGGCCCAGCCTCGGTTTTCTCCTCTGCAAAGCACACCCCGGCTGACACACACAAAATTGTAATGATAAGTATTTTCCTACACATATCTTCCCTTTCCATTCTGGAAGTAACGAGTATGAGGAACTGCCCTATATTGACCGATTATAGGTCTGCCGGATACTTTTTCAACGGCATTTTTGCACAGAATTTGTCCTTTTATTTCTTTGTTAGTTCGACTACACTTAAATGGTCAGGCTAATCTATCAGCACGGGAGCTGAACTGTGCAGGTATGGGAAAAATTCAAACGACTCTGGAAACATTACATTTTCCAAAGCCTCTTGGCAGCTCTTGCCATTTTTATCGTCGTGCTCACGGTCGGCGAGGACAAAGCCGTTATCATCGCCTCAATGGCCGCCTCCGCCTTTATCTGCTTCGCAACGCCTAAAAGCGCCTCCGCCAAGACCAGAAACGTTATTGGAGGACATCTCGTTGGCCTGGTCTGTGGAGCACTGTTCACCCTCACCGCACTGCCCTATTATGCCGAATTCCCACTCGCCGTCGGCCTTGCCATTTTTTTAATGGTTGCTCTTGACGTCGAGCACCCCCCCGCCGCCGGAACCGCCCTGGCCGTTACCATAAACGAAGTTACGTTAACCGCTGCCGTCATCGTCATCATAAGCGCAATTGTACTGACACAGTGCCGGTACCACATGAGAAACATCCTCAAAGACTTGATTTAATCAGATGTTTTATCCCGTTGCCTGACATCCGGTATCGGGCCACTCATAAATCTCTGTCAATTGCCCTTGCAATGCGCCTGAGCCTGTTCATAAGCTCGCCAAGGGCGTCGGGCGTGATTGATTGCGCCCCGTCGGATGCTGCGTGTTCGGGGTCAACGTGGCACTCTATCAACAAACCGTCGGCTCCCGCCGCTACAGCAGCCGCGCTCGCCGCCGGCACAAGATGTGCATGGCCCGTCGCATGTGAAGGGTCAACTATCACCGGCAGATGCGTCTTATCGTTTAGTTCCGCCACCACAGCCAACGGCAGCGTATTGCGAACGTATCTTTCGAACGTCCTGATTCCACGCTCACACAATATCACCTGCGAATTGCCCGCGTTCATGACGTACTCCGCCGCCAAAAGAAATTCATTCAGTTGAGCGCTCATCCCACGTTTCAAGAGCACCGGCTTGTTCGTCTTGCCCACGGCCTCCAAAAGCGGATAGTGCTGCATATTTCTTGCACCGACTTGAAGCACATCAGCGTATTCGGCCACCACATCCACCTGCTCAAGCCCGATGACCTCTGTAACAACTGCCAGCCCCGTTTCTTCTCTGGCCTGGGCCAATATCTTAAGCCCTTCTTCGCCTAAGCCCTGAAAGCTGTACGGACTCGTTCGCGGCTTATATGCGCCGCCCCGAAGGCCGATACACCCAGCTTCCTTCACAGCCCGAGCCGTCTCGAGCAACTGCTCCCGGCTTTCCACCGCGCAAGGCCCCGCGATAACGCCGACCTTCACACCACCCACGCCGAACCTGCTCGGCCCGATCTCTATTACCGTCTTTTCCTTCCTCACCTCCAGCGATGCCATCTTGTAAGGCGCAAGGATAGGCACAATTCGCTCCACCATCGGTGCGTTTTCAATCGCGCTCTTGTCCACCATCCGCTTGTCACCGAGGCACGCCACAACCGTCCGGTCCGTACCGTAAATGACATGCTCCTTAAGCCCGTAGTTGCGCACAAGCCCTATCACGTGCTCAACGTTGGCCTTCGTCGCGCCTGGTTTCATCACGATTATCATCTTCACGTACCCTCAAAAAAATACGGTCTCGATCGCGCAGGCATTATACCGACTCCCGCCCGTTTATCCAGCCCAATTCCCCTTTGACACCAAACACGCCCACAGCTACAATACCCCGCCAGGTATGCCACCTTTGTCATTCTGAGGCGTCCCGGCGCGCCGGGAAAGAATCTCAGTCCTTGGCATATACGAGATTCTTCACCCCGATAAATCGGGGTTCAGAATGACAAATTCTGATATATTTTCTACAGAGCAACACAAAATTGAAGAAAGGACGGCCTATGGTCATAATAGCTCTGGCGGACATCCACGCCGACTTGACCCATCTGCCTCAGATTGCAGACCAGCTAACAGCCGCCGACCTCGTCCTGATAGCCGGCGACATCACCCAATTCGGCGCCTGGGCCGAGGCTGACGGGATAATCACCGAGATTCGCCAATATAATCCGAACGTCTTGGCCGTCCCCGGCAATTGCGACAGGCCCGGAGTAAATGATTATCTCACAGACCAGGGCATTAGCCTCGACTGCAACCGTATCACCGCAGCCGGCATCCCGTTTGTCGGCCTCGGCGGCTCACTGCCCTGCCACGGCTCTACGCCCAACGAAATGCTCGATGACGATTTCACAATCGCTTTGACCGCCCTTGAACCACTGCTTCGGTCGGATGCTCGATTCGTCCTCGTAACCCACGAACCCCCAGCCGACACCGCCATTGACTTATCCGACGGCGAGCACATCGGCAGCCGGGCCATCCGCCGTTTCATCGAGAAAAACCAACCGCTCCTCGCCGTCTGCGGCCATACCCACCAGGCCCCGGGCACCGACCGCATCGGCCGAACCACCCTCGTCAACCCCGGCCCAATAAAAGACGGAAGATACGCATACATCCAGCTCACCGACAAAGTCCAAACCGCCCGAACCCTGCAAATCCAAACCTGAAGCCCTTATCTATACCTTTGTTGCTTAAGGGACTTTCGGATTTAGAGTTTAGTGCCTCGGTTTTATATTCGTGTAGGGTGCGATATTTCGCACCACTTTTTGCCTATTGGCGTTGAACCCCTCGCGTGGGCTTTAGCATCAAGTATCCAGCATCAAGTATCCAGCATCAAGTATCCAGCATCTGGAATCCGGCATCGAGCATCGAGCATCCAGCATCGAGTATCCAGCATCGAGTGTCGAGCATCCTGTACGTACCACAACTCTATTTAGCCCTGCCCGCTGGCCAGGGTTACTACCGTCCAACCATCAAACCCTCTAACCAATTCACCGACTCACCAATCGCTAATTACCAAACAAAAAGGGCCGCAAGTCCCGTACGTCCCGCGTGTCCCGCATGTCCCGCATGTCCAGAAACCTCGGGGAAACCTCGGGGATACCTCGGGATACCTCGGGGATGAATCGGGACCCACAGCCCCTCTGCAAAGCGTAGCGTACACGTTGCATGCCAAAACTCTATTTAGCCCCGGCCGCTGGCCGGGGTTTCCCTTCATCGTTGCAATCCCCTGCCCGCCGGGGGGGTTACCTCAATCTCAATCGTCTCCGCGCACGCGGACGCGGCCGCGGTCGGATTATCCTCACAGTATCGGAGCCGTAAACGTATTGACCGGACTTGAATCTGCCGACAACAATTAGTTCTCTCCTGCCATCATTCGGTATGGCGTTCATAAGCTCACCCTTATCGAATAGAGCAAACACTCTCGTCATATTGCCCCACCCAATCACTCGCTGCCAGATTGCCTCAATACCATCGGAATCGGAATCACCTGCGTACAGAACAAAAGGAACATCTGCCACATCATGTTTACTAACGCCTTCCGGCAGCCGAATAATAGCCATTACCCTTTTCATCCGATTTGAGCGGTTAATCACCCTCGGCACTATGTGAACATCTGCCTCTATCGGCTCGATAACAGTTATGACAACCGCATCCAGCTCAGAATCTTCGCTGCCATCGTTAACGATCAGTTCGATTATGTGCTCACCCACACTTAATTGGACATTAGGATCGACTCCCGTTGCAATCTGCTCATCACCGATAAACCAGAAATAGTCTAATTCATCGCCGTCTGCATCGAAGCTGCCCGACCCATCGAGACCAACTTCCGCCATCCCACCAGCACACGCATACACAACCTGGTCCTCACCTGCGTTAGCGACCGGCGGCATGCCGACTTCCCGAACCAGCGCCAGACTATGGTAATAGCCCGCCGCGATCCCGATAAAGCCGCTATTGGGCGCGCCGACATTGCACTGGCCATAGTCATTTCTTCCCCAGGCCACGACAGAGCCATCAACTTTTAGGCCCAGGCTGTGTTGATAGCCCGCCGCGATGGCGACAAAGCCATTTCCCGCTGGCGCGTCGCTGACCTGGCCATGGTCTCGAAAACTACCATCTTGGATTCCCAAAGCCACGACAGAGCCATCTTCTTTGAGGCCCAGGCTGTGGAACCAGCCCGCCGCGATGGCGACAAAGCCGCTGTTGGGCGCGGGGACATTACACTGGCCAGCGAAATTGTCTCCCCAGGCCGCGACAGAGCCATCTTCTTTTAGGCCCAGGCTGTGGAGACCGCCAGCCGAGATGGCGACAAAGCCGCTATTTGGCGCGGGTACATTGCACTGGCCATCATAATTGTCTCCCCAGGCCGCGACAGAGCCATCGTCTTTGAGGCCCAGGCTGTGCAAAGAGCCCGCCGCGATGGCGATAAAACCGCTATTGGGCGCGGG
>CAZLWL010000030.1:4930-27966 GCA_964563335.1 uncultured Pirellulales bacterium | reverse complement strand
CAAAACGGCCGCAGATATGTTGACGAAAACCACAGTATCGGTAAAATCATAGAGGACTACAAAAAAATCTTCCGGCGACTACTGTCACCCTGAATTAGCCTTTAGCCCTGAACGTAGTCGAAGGGGAAGCGAAGGGTCTGGGTGGCTGAAATAATAGATTCTTCGCTGCGCTCAGAATGAAATTTTGTGTTTTGAGATAGTTTCTCAGCACAGACATCGCGCAAGTGCCGAATTGACGATTATTAGGGAGCGAATCAAATGAAACATTGCTGTGTCATTGGAGGAGATGGTTTCATCGGAACCTGGCTTGTTGACCGGCTCGTCAAGCACCAAAGAAAGGTTACCATCATTGACAGAAATCCCGAGCCTGAAAGGATTCACCCCGAAGCGGCACGTTACATAGCCGGAGATTACGGCCAAAAGGACCTTTTGGCCAAGGCCCTGGATGGCGTCGATGAAATAATTCACCTTGCCTACTCGACCGTCCCCAAGACAAGTTTTGAGGACCCTGTTGAAGATATTCGCAACAATCTTCCCGCAACGGTAACCCTGTTAGAGGCCGCAAGCACCATCGTGGTCGATAAGTTCATCTTGATGTCGTCAGGCGGAACGGTATATGGCAAAGTTGATAAGCTCCCGATAAGTGAAGACCATCCGACCAACCCCATATCACCTTACGGCATCACAAAACTGGCCACAGAAAAGTACGCCGTCATGTTCGGCGAACTGAAAGGATTGCCCGTCATCTGCGTAAGGCCCGGCAACGCCTTCGGCGAAGGGCAAAAACCCTTCGTTGGACAGGGCTTTATCAGCACCGCCATCGCATCTATCATTAAGGGGCAGGAGGTTACCATTTTCGGAGAGGCCGGAACTGTCAGAGACTACATTCACGTTGCTGATATTGCCGACGGCGTTATTGCCGCGCTGGAGCACGGCAGGGCAAATTCAAGTTACAACATCGGCACCGGCGCAGGGAGAAGCAACAAAGACATATTAGATGCCATTGCCCCCCTGGCCGAGTCAGCCGGCCTCAAGCTTCGGGTAAACACACTGCCCGCCCGTCCGTTTGACGTCCCCGTCAATGTCCTCGACAGCACAAAGCTTACTAACGAGACCGGATGGAAACCGGCCGTCTCCTTCAAAGATGGTATCGAAAGGACATGGAACTGGTTTTACGACAAATACGCCGGCGACAACAAATAACCGGCGATCCCAATCGCTTATCGGCTGCGCCTCGGAGGACGAACCACACGACGACGAAGATTAAAAAACCTAACCGTTCTCGAAATAGCGTGCAAAACGAACGCGGTGGTTCGCGGGAATCGCGTAAGAAACCGTGTGCACATTTTGTAGCGAACCGAAAGCAATTCGTCAAAGCGCTGCAACATATCTTCCACAAGCCCCGCCATCCTGTACTCGAACAGGCTGCTGCGTATGACTCTTCGCAAAAGAAAATCCGCGCACGGTGCGAACTTATCCATTCGGTCATGTTCTTTTGCCAGGCCGGCAGAACGTTCGACGATGTCGCAGATAACCTCAAGCCGTTTGGCGGATTGTGTGAAATCCATAAGACTGCCGGGTCTGTGAAGGTGATATACAGCCACAGGCTGGTGGACAAAACCGATCTGCGGCCATCGCATAGCCATTCGAAACCATAAATCGGTATCCTCTGCGAAGGGCAACTCCTGACGAAATAATTCCGCTTCGTGCAGAATCTGCCGTTTTATGAGCATCGTGTTGGCGTTACCGGCAGCGTCGTGCATGTATGCATCGAAAAAATCGTCGAAGTAATCTTTGCCGCTCAGCAGCTTTCGCCCTTTGTCGGGTCTGATGTAAGGCCGGCGGCGGTTTTCATTACACAGACAGTTAATGTAATTGCCGGCGCTCCAGACCATGTCCGGGTTTCGCTTCAAAAGGGCCATCTGTAAACTGAGGTTATCGGACAGCCACTCGTCGTCGCCGTCAAGAAACGCCACCCACTCGCAGGTCGCCGCCCTGATGCCCGTATTACGAGCACCCGCCAAGCCGAGATTGTCCTGGTAAACATAACGCACCTTTGGGCCATAGTTCTTGATTACCGAGGCGGTGTCATCGGTGGAGCCGTCATCGACCACAATGATTTCATCGGGCTGATGAGTCTGGGCCAATACACTATCAATTGCGCGAGCGACCAGCTTGCCGATATTGTAAGCTGGTATTACCGCACTGACGGTAAAGGCCTGGTTGTCATGTTCTGTCGCGTCCATAGTCTGCCGATATTCGTTACGTCACACAGAAATATTCAGCACCCGTCTGTTTTTTGAGGCGGTGGTGGCTGCCGCATTACCTGTCGGCGTAAATGCAGGGCCCTTACAACTCTTGAGATCATGTGACAAGTAACCGCCGTTGCCCGCGGAAATATCAAGAGCAGGCGAATGATTATTTTGAAACGCCGCGTCAGCAGTTCATCAAACTCGGCCATCAGTTCCCGAATATGCCCGGGCCGATTTTCGAAAAGCAATCTTCGAATCCAAGATGTTACCATGCGACTCATACAGGGTTTGAAGGCATCGAGCCGACTATATTCGGCAGCCAGCTTAAGATGGCGCTTAATCAGGTCACGTGTGATTTCAAACTGCTTATACTTTTGGGAAATACTCTGTGGTACGGTCATGTGGTAAATAGCCAACGGCCTGGAGATAAAACCGATGACGGGCCAGCGATAAGCAATTCGAAACCACATGTCGAGATCGTTGGCCATAAGTTGGCCGAGGCGAAACATGCCCACTTCTTGCAGGACCTCTTTTTGTATAAGCATCGTCCCCGTCCAGCCGCATCCATGGGGCAGTGAGGTCCTGAAGAAATCATCAAAATACTCTTTTCCTCCCAACGCTTTGGCTGCCAGTTTAGGATTGACATTACAACCGCGGCGATTCTCATCACACAGACAGCGATAAAAATTAGCGGTAGTCCACATAAGAGCCGGATTGCCCTTGAGGTGTTCTATTTGTAATTGCAGTTTTTCGGGCAGCCACTCGTCATCGGCGTCGAGAAAGGCAATCCACTCAGAAGTTGCTGCCTCTATCCCCGCGTTACGAGCGGCGCTTGCCCCTCCATTTTCCTGCCGGACAAAGCGAATCCTGGGGCCGAACTTGCCAACTTCTGCAGCGGTGCTGTCCGTCGAGCCGTCGTCAACGACAATTATCTCATCAGCCCGGCGAGTCTGCGACAAAACGCTCTCGATAGCCCTGGCGACGAACTTTTCCGCATTGTAAGCGGGTATAACCACGCCGACACTATATAAGTCTTGCCTGTCAGAACCAGTCATCGCGACCTCCCTAATAAAATGCGAACCAATTCTATAAAGGCTCCTAATCGGGATGATATCTTACAAAGATATGCAATGGCCAGTATCCTGAGAAACTTGTCCCTGACTTGCGGTATTTTCGTTTCTTCGGCCTTCTTTCTTACCTCCGCCAAGGGGATGCCAACAAACAACATAAGGTACGTTATGAAGAAAACTTCGTGCCACAAAGAGTGCCCCTTGCTGAGCCTTTGATGAGGCAGACCCGTACCGGTTCTGAATTTCTTCTTTAACAGCCCTTTCAAAGACCGAGTGGGGTGTTTGACAACGGCCTTGGGCGCATAAGCAAGTGAGAATCCTTTTGTGGTTGCTTTATAAGTCCATTGTTCGTCACCGCCGGACCTGACATAGCTCGGAAATAAACCTATCTCATCAAACACAGGCGCTTTTACGAATAAATTGGCGGTGGGTGCAACATACCGGTTTTTGATACTTGATTCAGTCTGCAAAAAAGTGATTGAGTCCCAAAGCTCCGCGGCCGTTTTCCTCTCGGAATAGTAGAATTCAACTTTTCCTCCTGCAATGTCTGCCGACTTCGACTGTAATGCGGATACTCCTTCTCTGAGCCATTGCTCGCCGGCGATACAATCAGCATCAATAAACGCCAAGATAGCCCCCTTCGCGTTTCTAATGCCTTTATTGCGCGCGGCATAGGAGCTTTGCGTTGCGTTTTCTTGGAGCAGTTTTACGGGAAAGCGCTTTACGATATCTTTGGTTTCGTCAGTGGAGTTGTTGTCAACCACGATTACCTCAACCAGCTCTCGTGGATAATCAAGGGCCAAAAGCGAGTCCAGGAGCTTGTCAATAGAAGCTTGTGCATTGCAAACGGGAACGATAATAGATACCCCAGGCAAGGTTTCTGTGGATGTATTTGACATTAGGGATACTTTCCCCAAGCTAACTATGAGAATTGTTTAGCCGAACAACATGTTTACAATGTCATTGTAAGTAAGCCATAGAAAAAGAGCCAGGATGAAGACCAGGCTAACATAGCCGATGATTTCCTGGGCCGGGCGGCCCAGGGGCGAACCTTTTATCTTTTCAACAAGCAAAAGGATAATAACGCCGCCGTCCACGATAGGAAGCGGCAGAAGGTTCATCACCGCAATAATCGAGCTTATCAGGCCAAGGAAATACACGTAATACGTCAGCGACTGGTTTGCCACAATCTTGTAGCTCATTGTTACGATACCGACCGGTCCGACCAGCGTTTTAGGGCTCACATCTCTGCTAATCAGTCGCCGCAGCGTAACGTACGTCTGGGCGATAAACATAGATGTCTTCTTGAAGCCCATCTTAATCGCCGCCGCCGCACCGACGGCCTTGTAGGGTTCCTTTACGTACTCGAAAGGCACGTATGCAGTCGGCACAAACCTCGAGGGCACCGGCGGAGCAAAACCCGCCTCGGCGGTGATATAGTCATCATCGGCTGGAATGTTTAGGCCGACACCGCCTCCATCATCACCTATACGGTAATCCATGCTTATGCGCTGCCCACGGTTCTTGCGTATAATGCGCATAATGTCGTAGAAGCTCGCCACTTCCTCGCCGTCAACCGCTACTATTCTTGTCCCTCTTGGAATCTCCAGGGCCTCATGGCCGTCCTCAATGTCAATAGTATCGGCAACGACCGGATGCTCGAAATCCAGGACCGGAATGACGCCGAACCTAATACGCTCGCTCTCGGGTTCACGGCCGTACTCCACCTTTGGAAACACGGTAACAGTAACTTGTGCTTCAGTACCACCTTGGCCCGGGCGGAGCACCGTTATCGACATGGGCTTGTCCTTGTGAGCTTTGGTAACTTCTCGCAGCTCTGTAAAGGTGGGATTTTCTGTATCGCCAACTTTTACGATGATGTCGCCAACTTCCAAAAACGGGCCCATCTCGTCAGCCGGTGGTTTTCTGAGAATCTTTTCGCTCCACCAGGAGAGCAACTTGTCTTTGAAGGTTGGCGGTTTTGTTCTGTCCGGCATGGAAAGTATCTTCAACCTTGGGATGAGCGAGTGAACATGAGCCAGGTCATACACTGTTTTGAAGTTGTCCTTCGTTGGGCTTAGATAAAGTGGCACCTTGACATCGACAAGGCTTTTCTTGTCCGTTTGCGTGTTGCCTCGCTCAAGAGTCAATACCCCCTCCGGCTGGCCGGAACCTCGAATCAACTCACTCAACTGCCGTGCGTTTTCAACAACCCTGCCGTCAAACGCCGTCACCACATCTCCCGGTCGCAGGCCCGTCGTCTCATAAAGCTGCCTGATGTCTTCAGGGTTTGAAAGCTTCGCAACTGTGAGCGTTCCAGCCTGGCTGATGCCGAACGTGCGCAAGTAAGCACCCTCTGATTTGGCCGCCACAATGTCGAATCGCTCCGTTGTCCCCTCGGGATGTTCGACCACAAGCGATATTGGCTTGCCCTCGGGCGACAGGGCCGCCGCTAAAGGCAGGCTCGTGAAATCAACGAACCTCTCTCCGTTCACTTCCACCACCCGGTCACCGGGTCGCAGCCCCGCAAACTGGGCGGGCGAGTTCGGACGCACGCTCCCAACCACCGCAGGCGGCAAATCCACCCCGACAAGAAAAACCATCATAAAAATCAAAACCGCGCTTATCGCGTTGAAGACCACCCCCGCTGCCACCACCGCAATCCGCACCAATATCGGCTTGTTGGAAAACGACCGTGGGTCGTCGGTTTCTTCTGCCTGGCCCGTATCATCCTGACCTAACATCTTCACAAACCCGCCAAAGGGAATCAGACCGATGCGATATTCCGTGTCGGATGCCTTGTATTTTTTCTTCCTCGCAAGTTTCTGCACCACTTGCGATGTCAAAGTACGCTTTTCATCGTCCTGGTCATCCGTTTCCTGTTTCTCTTTCGCGAAAAGCTTTGGCAAAAAGCGAAAGCGGATGCCGGTTTCAGTTCTTTGGATGCCCAGAATGGTCGGCGGAAAGCCGATTGAAAAGGCCTCGACTTTTATGCCGCTCAGCTTCGCAACCACGAAATGCCCGAATTCATGGATCATTACCACGGCCCCAAAACCAAGGGCAACGACCAGTACATGAACGAAAGCGCTAAAGTTGCGCACCGCAAAATAAATGATTGCCCCCGCCACAATCACAAAAATCAGGGTATTCAAGCACTTTCTGACGGCACTTTTTGTCTCAGGCATCTAATAACCTTTCCCTCATCTGCTGCCTTGAGCCAGGCAACTCAGTGAGCGATTTGCCCGACTTCTTTTTTCAGGTAGTCGCGGGCCCGGGCTCTCACCCACGCGTCCACAGCCGGCAATTCTTCAAGTGATACGCTCGGGATAACATCATGTTTATTCAAACAATGTTCGATTGCACGGACAATCATACCAAATCTTATCCGCCCCGCCAGAAATTCTTCCACCGCCACCTCGTTTGCAGCGTTAAAAACCACTGGTGCCGACCCGCCTTCGGCCGCAACGGCAAAGCCCAAATCGAGCGCCCTGAAAACCTTCCGGTTCGGCTTCTCAAACGTCAGCTTCCCTAATTCACTGAGTCTTAATCTCTGGCCAATACCTTTAACACGCCTCGGATACGTAAGCGCATACTGAATCGGCACACACATGTCCGGCCAGCCGAGCACGGCCACCACAGAACCATCGACAAATTCCACCATCGAGTGAACTATTGATTCCGGATGCACCAGGACATCGATCTTATCGGTACTAACATCAAAAAGCCACCTGGTCTCTATCACCTCAAGCGCCTTATTCATCATCGTCGCAGAATCCACCGTGACCTTGCGCCCCATATCCCACGTCGGATGTGCCAGTGCCTGCTCGATGGTGGCGTTTTCTATCTCAGCCACCGTCGCATTGCGAAACGGCCCACCTGAAGCGGTCAAAATAATCCTGCTTACCTCCCCCGGCCGGCCCGCCTGCAGCGCCTGAAATATCGCCGAATGCTCGCTGTCTATCGGTAAAATAGTCGCCCCATTCGCCCTGGCCGTCTCCGTAAGAAGCTGCCCTGCTATCACCAGAGGCTCTTTGTTGGCGATGGCCAAGGTCTTACCCTTTTTCGCCGCCTCAAGCACCGCCCCCAATCCCGCCGCGCCCACGACAGCGGTAATCACTATGTCTGTTTCATCAAGCCCCGCAATCTCAACCAGGCTCTGGGGCCCAATCAGTACCTCACCGCCATAATCACCTAATCTATCGCGAAGCTCCTGAGCTTTTTCCGAATTCGTCAGCCCAACGAACTTCGGCCCAAATCGCCGTACCTGCTCAGCTAACATCTCGGTATTGCTGTGCGCGGTAAGGGCGACAACTTCGTAGGCCGGCCCAAGCGCTTCAATCACCCGCAGAGAACTGGTCCCGATTGAGCCGGTCGAACCTAATATCGCTATTTTCTTACCCATACACCCACAGTATGACATAAAACTACTACATGTCAAGAAACGTCTTGGAAATCCCAGCACATCTTATGAAAACACTAAATCAAGCTTGACATTTTCAATGATGGCTGTAGGATACGCCGGCAGAATAAAAATCATCTGACCCATAAAGAATTAGGAGAGAACAAGTATGCAAGACAAGAAAGCAGACCTTGCCGGCCCCGGCATCGGCGACTACGCCGAATTGGAGAAAATCCTGCCACCCGATTACAACTCTCTGCTGTCCCCAAAGGAAACCCAGATTGCCACATACGCCGCCAAGGACTACATCGAGGCCAATCTGTGCAAAGAGCTTAATCTGATTCGAGTTACGGTCCCTCTGATTGTAGATGTCGAAAGCGGCGTCAACGACTTCCTCGACCGCGACGGCTCGCGAACACCAATCCAGTTCCACATTTCGAACGACTATGACAAGAACCCGATTGACGTCCAGGTCGTCCAGGCCGCGACCAAGTGGAAGCGCCTCGCACTCAAGCAGTTCGGAATGGAAATCGGCGAAGGCCTGCTCACCGACATGCGCGCTATCCGAAAAGACTACTTTCTTGACCACGACCACAGCGCTTATGTGGACCAGTGGGACTGGGAACTGGCGATAACGCCCGAGCAGCGCAACCTGCAGTTCCTAAAAGAAGTCGTCCAGAAGCTTTGGAAGGTCCTGAAAGGCGCCGAGACCCACGTCCAGGATATCTTCCCCCAGCTCAAAACGCACAAATATCCCGACATGCCCGAAGAACTCACATTCATACATGCCGAAGAGATACTCGAAAAATATCCAGACATGCCCCGCAAGCAGCGCGAGACGGAAATTGCCAAGGAATATCAGGCCCTCTTCATTTACGGTATCGGCTGGGTACTCAAAGACGGCTACCCACACGAAATGAGGGCCGCTGATTATGATGACTGGATTGCCGAGACAACCTCAGAAGACGGAAGGCCGATGCACGGCCTCAACGGCGACATCCTCGTCTGGAACCCCGTAACAAAACGCCGCCACGAGCTGACCTCAATGGGTATCCGTGTTAATGCCGAAACTCTTAAAAAGCAATTGGAGATCAGCGGCCAGCTTGATTTCCTCAAGCTGCCCTACCACCAGGCAATCCTGAATAATGAGATTCCCCTTAGCATCGGCGGAGGCATCGGCCAATCGCGCACATTTATGCTCCTCTTAAAAAAGGCACATATCGGCGAAGTCAGCGCGACCGTCTGGCCCAAGATACTGAAGTACATGTGCAGAAAAAAGAACATTCATGTCATAGATTGAGGAGTTCCCCCTTCGGCAACTTGCACAGCGCGTAGGATGGGCAATCCCAACATGTCGGGACCCATGCGGCACCTGAATTAGTCACCTTGATATATACAATCGAACCCTGGCCGGACAAATCCCCTTGCATCTGGAAATACTGTTTCTGTTTTCCTGCGCAGCCGATCAAGGTGCACAAGTATGTCGAGGATGTCATCCTTGCGGTCGGGAAAATGGTTACACATTCGGCCCCATGCACCAATCGACCGGTCTATTGATATCAGCGCGACCTTTGCCGAGCCATTTGAGTCATTGTCGATTTCGTCCGGACTTTGCGAGCCTTCTTCCAAAATACCACGAATTGCTCTAAGGAGTTTGACATATACAAAATATTGATACCAGCGGATGATGTCCACTGAATCTTTAATATCGGTGATTTCTTCATCGGGATTGGATTCGGGCAGTTCAAGCCGCACTTTGAGGTTCAACTCATCCGCCTTTTTCTCAAACAAATCTTTTGCGGAATCGAACCAGTTCTCCACCATTTGCCCATACGCCTTTGCGGCACAACAGCATTCGTGGTTTCTGGCAGCGTCCCTGGTTTGTCTCACCTCGTCTGAGGCCGCTTGCAGGTCAAGAGAGTCAAGGTCAATACCTTTTTCTTCTGCAGTTTCTTTCACCATTTCAAGAGTAAGTTGGAAAATCCCGCTTAGCTTTTGCCAGAAAGCCTCGTTGTTGATGTCGCAATCTTCGGCATCACCGAATTGTTCTTCGCCCAATGCAAAGTTCATACAGCGACTGGTGAATGGACATCGCTTACACCATCGGTCACAATAATTATAAATGCCGGAAATGAAGTTCGGGTTCTCAGCCAGTTTTTTTAAGTGTTCCTTATCCACTATATTTCCATTATATATAAACCTTATCCATGAGGCGAGGAAATGCGATGCACTGGCGGATGTGTTTTTCGCCGGTCAGCCAGGCAACGGTCCGCTCGACGCCCAGGCCGAAGCCGCCGTGCGGTACTGAGCCGTATTTTCTAAGGTCGAGATACCACTGATACGTTTCGACGTCGTAGCCTTCGTGTTTTATCTTGTCGAGCAGCACGCCATAATCATCCTCACGGACCGAGCCGCCGATGATCTCGCCGAAACCCGCGGGCGCCAACAGGTCGAAGTTTTCGACAACCTTGTCATCAGCTCTGTCTATCTTCATGTAAAAGGCCTTCGCGTCTTTCGGATAATGCGTAACAAAGATGGGCCTGTCGTGCATGACAGAGATAATCGTCTCATCCGACCCGCCGAGGTCTTTGCCCCATTGAAACCCGGCCGCGAGTTTTGCGTGTTTGGGATTGTTTTCAATCCTGACCTCCAGCTCGGCAAGCTCAGCCCGTATTTCCATAATCTCAGTGGCGATCTTCTCTTCCTTCCACTTCTTAACGCCTGCTGTGCGCTGTTTCTCCAAATCTTCTATTTTCTTTTCCAACTGCTCTTTTTGATTCTTTAACTCGGCCAACTGCTCGGCCATGAACTTAGCGGTTTTTTCACTGGTAAGGATGTCCGCGACCTCAGTATAGGTCTGTCGATAAAACGGAGGTTGCAGTTTTCCTAACGACTCGATGTCGGCCCCCAAGACCTCAAGCTCGCTTCTATTTATCCGCAGGACCTCGGCTGTGATGAATGAAACGAAATTCTCCGCCAATTCCAACAGGCCATCGAGGTCAATATAGGCCACTTCCGGCTCAACCATCCAGAACTCGGTCAGGTGTCTGCGTGTCTTGCTTTTTTCGGCGCGGAAGGTCGGACCGAAGCAATAGACCTTGCCGAAGCTCATCGCCGCAGCTTCCAGATAGAGCTGGCCGGTCTGGGTAAGGTGAAGCCGCCTGTCGAAATAATCCACCTCAAACAGCGTCTGCTCACCCTCACCTGCAATCGTCGTAAATATCGGCGTATCGATGAGTGTAAAGCCGTTGTCGTTGAAGAATCGGCGAATCGCGTCAATCACCGTATGGCGGACCATGCCGATGCACCACTGCCGCTGCGACCGCAGATGAAGGTGCCTGTTTTTCAGCAGAAAATCTATCCCGTGCGCCTTCGGCGTAATCGGGTAGTCCGTCGCCGCACACATTACCTTTGCATCGGTAACAGCCAATTCATGTCCGCCTACGCTGCGCTCATCGGCCCTGACCATACCGGTTACAGTGAGCGAAGATTCCTGGCCGAGGTACCTTAACTTGTCGAACAGCTCATCGGAGACCTTACCCTTTTCCACGATACACTGACAAAGGCCCGTCCCGTCGCGCACTATCAAAAACAGCACCTTGCCCCCCGCCCGTGACTGATACAGCCACCCGCAAAGCGTAACCAGCTTTTCGACATTATCCTTTAAATCTGCGATGTAAACTCTGGTCTCATTCGCCATTTGCGCCTTCCTTGTCCGTTACCTGTTGCCGGTTATTCGGCTGGTTTGTCGGGGATGATTATCCAGGCTATCAGATAAGTTGCCGCCAGCGGTAATATCGCGGTTACGAAGCACAGAGCAACCAGCCCCAACCGAATCAACGTCGGGTCGATGTCGTATGTTTCGCCGATGCCGCCGCATACGCCGAAAATTTTGCTGTCTGTCTTTGAAAGATACAGCTTTTTCATTTTATGCCCTTTCCTTTTTCCTGGCCCTGCTGGGCCGCCCCTACAAATCCAATTTTTCGCGCAGGAAATTTTTCAACTGGTCGGCTGCCACGCGCACCTGCTCCATCGAGTCACGCTCGCGAACGGTTACGGTCCCGTCTTCTTTCGTCTGGCCGTCAACGGTTATGCAAAACGGCGTGCCCGCCTCATCCTGTCTGCGATAACGCCTGCCGACCGCGCCTTTCTGGTCATAGAAACACGTGAAGTGCGCCTTTAAGTCATCGTAAATTTTAGTTGCGATCTCCGGCATCCCGTCCTTTTTCACCAACGGAAAGACCGCAACCTTCGTCGGGGCAAGGGCATGATGGAACCGCAAAAGATTCCTCGTCTCGCCACGCACCTCTTCTTCATCATAAGCGTCAACAAGAAAGGCCAGCGCACTTCTATCGATGCCTGCGCTCGGCTCAATTACATAAGGTATGTAGCGTTTCTTAGTCTGGTCATCGAAATAAGACAAGGGACCTTTGTGATAATCATCGGCTTCGGTGTTCAGGTCGATTTGCGAAAGGTCGCCCTTTTTCTCAAACCAGCTATTAAGCGTTCTCACTCCGCGCTGATGCTGGCGCAGGTCAAAGTCGGTACGGTTGGCAATGCCCTCCAACTCCTGCCAGTCGCCCGAGCCGAAGGGGAACCGGTACTCAACATCCACGCACGCCTTTGCGTAATGCGCCAATTCATCCGCATCATGGTCGCGAAAACGCAGGTTGTCCTTTTTTATGCCCAGATTTATATACCAGTCGAATCGCTGCTGTCTCCAGTGCTCGTACCACGCCTCATCCGTACCCGGCTCGCAGAAAAACTCCAATTCGGCCTGCTCGAACTCGCGCGTGCGGAAGATGAACGCCTTGGTGGTAACCTCGTTGCGAAAGCTCTTGCCGATCTGGGCGATGCCGAATGGAATCTTGACCCGCGTGCTGTCTAAGACATTGCGAAAGTTCGCGAAAATCCCCTGCGCAGTCTCCGGCCGAAGAAAAAGTGTCATCGTATCATCAACATTTGCCCCCATCTGCGTCTCGAACATCAACTTAAAGGCCATCGGCTCCGTAAACTGCCCCACCGCTCCGCAGTTAGGGCATTCTTTCTTGCCGAGCTTGACTGCATCTGCCATCACCGTTTCCACCGGCACGTGTGCGGTGTGCTCCTCGGCGCCGCTGGCGAGGTGGTCCACCCGGCTGCGAACGTTGCACTTTTTGCACTCGACGATAAGGTCGGCGAACTTGTCCGTATGGCCGGACGCCTTCCACACCAAAGGGTGCATCAGGATACTGCAGTCAAGCCCCACAACGTCGTCGCGCATCTGAACAACGCTTCTCCACCACGCCGCACGCACGTTGCGCTTCAGCTCCACACCCAACGGCCCATAGTCATAGCAACTGGCCAGGCCGCCGTATATCTCGCTCGACTGAAATATGAATCCCCGTCGCTTACAGAGCGACACAATATCTTCGAGCTTCGTTATCTTCGCCATAACATATTCCCAAAAAACGCATTAATTCATCACGAAGCATCCATTATATGCTAAGAGTCTGTGATTACAAGGATTAGCCCCTCCGCCAATATCGCCCTGAAACGTATTTAGCCCCGCGTGTCCCGCATGTCCCGATATATCGGGGATACATCGGGGACACCTCGGGGGCCGCCAATGTCATTCCTGCGCAAGCTCCGAATCCATTTTTATTTAGCCCCGGCCGCCGGCCGGGGTTTCCCACACCAATCCGCAATTCCACACAGTTGGCTCGTACTCTCAAAAAAACGCAAGGCATGACTTGCCTATTTGGAGGCGAGGTTCGATAATGTTTTTGCCGGTGAATAGAAATTTTCCGCATGGGTCCCGACATGTCGGGACCCATGCGGATGTCTGTCCACCGTCCACCGTCGTCCTACGTTTCGTTAATTTCTTTCTTAATTTCGTTGAGCAGATTAATCGCCTCAAGGGGCGTCAGGTTGTTTACGTCGAGGTCAGCGAGTTTATCGAGGACGGATTTGTGTTTTTGGACGAACAGTGTTTCGGCGTCCGGTTCCTTTGTTTTGTGGCGGGCCAAGTGGGTGCCGGAGGCCTCTTTGGTGAAAGTCGCTTCAAGGTCGGCTAATATCTCGGCGCTTCTGGCGACGATTTCTTTGCCGATGCCGGCTAACTTGGCAACGTAAATGCCGTAACTCTTGTCCGTTCCGCCGGGCAGGATTTTATGCAGAAAAACAACTTCGCCGGCCCATTCGCGAACGGTTACATTGCAGTTTTTCACGTTGACTAAAAGTTCAGCTAATTCCGTAAGCTCATGATAGTGCGTGGCGAAGAGCGTTCTGCACTTTATATCATTTGCGATGTGCTCGGTAATCGCCCAGGCAAGGGCAAGGCCGTCATAGGTGCTCGTGCCCCTGCCGACCTCATCGAGAATGACAAGGGAATTTTGCGTTGCGTTGTTTATGATATTGGCGGTCTCTGTCATCTCGACCATAAAGGTAGATTGGCCGCGAATAAGTTCATCGGAAGCGCCCACGCGGGTAAATATTTTATCTACCACACCGATACGGGCGGATTTAGCCGGTATAAAGGAGCCGGCCTGGGCCATCAGCACCAAAAGGGCCACCTGGCGGATATATGTGCTCTTGCCGGCCATGTTCGGCCCGGTGATGATAAGCAGGTCGCCTTCACTGTCGCCAACAGCAACGTCATTCGGCACAAACTCTGCGCCCATCGTCTCAGCTAACACGGGGTGTTTGCCCTCTTCGATGACAAGCTCCTTAGCCGTTGACATCTGGGGGCGGATGTAGCGTCTCTGCCTTGCCAAAAATGCGAAGCTGGTCAGGCAATCGATATTGGCAAGGCAGTCGGCCAGCCCTTGCAGTCGGCTGATATACTTTGTTGTTTCCGCGCGGACCTTCTCAAAGAGTTGTTGCTCAAGCTCAAGCGACTTTTCCTGAGCGGTGAGGATTTCATCTTCATATTTTTTCAATTCCTCGGTGATGTATCGCTCCGCGTTTTTTATCGTCTGCTTGCGGACGTAATCGGCGGGCACCTTGTCGGCTGCGGAATGGCTCACCTCGATGTAATAGCCGAACACCTTGTTAAAACCGATTTTCAATTTGGCTATGCCCGTACGCCGGCTTTCTTTCTGCTGGAACTCGGCCAGCCAGCTTCTGCCGTCTTTCGATATCGATCGCAGCCGGTCAAGCTCCGTATCAAATCCTGCCCGTATAACTCCGCCGTCACGAATATGTGAAGGCGGCTCAGGCACAATCGCCGAGTCTAACAGTTCGGCCAATTCATCCATACTGTCGCACTTCTTCGCCAGGTACAGAGCCAGGTCCGATTCACACTCGCCAAGTATCCCCCTTAAATCGGGAATCATGCGAAGTGTTATTTTGAGCGCGACCAAATCTTTCGGCGTTGTGCGGAACGTGCTTATCCGCGCCGCTATCCGCTCGACGTCGCTGGTCATCTTTAGCAGCTTGCGAATTGATGAGCACCAGCGGTCGTTCTGTGAGAACTCCTCGACCGCATCGTGCCGCAGCTCGATTGCACCGACATCACAAAGCGGCATACAAAGCCAGTTGCGCATCATCCTCGAACCCATGCCCGTCAGCGTCTGGTCGATGCAATCGGCGAGCGTACCCTTGCTGCTCTCGGTGCGGATGGTACGCAGTACCTCAAGCGACCTGAGACTGGTCGGGTCAATCTGCAAAAAGTTCGCCCGCTCGACCTTCTTTATCGCGGCGATGTGACCCAGCGAGACCTTCTGCGTTTCGTTCAAATACTCGATTATCGCGCCCGCGGCCGGGGTCGCCCCAAATCCATCATCGATGCCGAAACCCTCGAGCGTGGTGGTGCCAAAATGCTTCAGCAGGCGCTTGCGTGCGCCGAAGGGGTCGAAGTACCAGCCGGGCCGGTGAGTGAGGATGGCTCCTGTAAGTTGAGAGATGTCCTTTGAGAGCTTCTTAATCTGGGCCTCGAATAGCTCACCCCGCGTGTCCGGCAGCAGGCACTCTTTCGGCCCTAAGCGAAGCAATTCATCGAGCACATCATCTTCACGCAGTTCCTGAGCGAAGAAATGCCCGGTGGAAATATCCACCCAGCTAATCCCCGCCGATTTTGCACCGAGACTTACCGCAGCTAAGAAATTATCCTCTCTGGCATCGAGCAGCATCTCATCGGTCAGCGTTCCAGGGGTTACTATCCGCACAACATCCCGCTTAACCACACCCTTTGCGAGTTTGGGGTCTTCAACCTGCTCGCAGACGGCCACCTTATAGCCCGCCTGCAGCATTTTTTTCATGTATGTATCCACGGCATGGTACGGCAGGCCGGCTAACGGTACCGGATTGGCCCCTTTGCTTCTGCTCGTCAGCGCCAACCCCAACACGCGCGAGCAGGTCTGGGCGTCTTCATAAAACGTCTCGTAGAAATCGCCCATGCGAAAGAAGAGTATCGCATCAGGGTACTTTTTCTTAAAGTGATGAAACTGCTTCATCGCCGGCGTCAATTTTTCGGGCTGCTTGGTCATAGGTGCCGATTATACACGCACCGCGGGCTTTAACAACTCAGTTATTAACTTCAAACACTAAGATTTAACATGTGCCTTGATATTTGTACGGATGGCCGCTGAGATAAAAACGTTTTGCTTAGGTGCGCAACATCTTACACAATAAGAGCTTATAGCTGGTGCGAAAATTTTTTTGAAAAAAGACAAAAAAAGAGTTGACAAATAGGAGTCGCTACTATATCGTATTGATTATGGTGGCGGAAAACGGTACCAGCGTAGAAAACGCAAAACAGAATGTAGTCTTTGCCGAGTAATGGCCCGTGAGATGTGGGGCGCTGAATCCTAACAAAAACTAAAAAAAACATGGAGATGTGAGGATCTGTCGGCCCTGTCTCGTGGTTGCCGAAATCGGAGTTGTGTGCCTCTCCATAAAGACGACACCGATTTTACTTATAGTCCAGGGGCCGTCGGAGGAGGGCGGCCCCAGCTTTTTGTAGTGCGCATTTGGAGGTATAGAGGACAGTCCACGTCTTGTATAGTCGTCAGTTGCGAGAACTCGAAAACAGACAACCTTTTTGCGCTTGCAGTCGAACCGGAGGGGATATATAGTGAGCCCCGGACACCAAGTCCTGTGAATGATAGAGTTCAGCCTCCAAAGGATGGCGGAGGCATGTTTGAGGTGAGGGGTTTATGTCAGATAGCAGCGGCAGAGGAAGTCGCGGAAAACTGGCCGAAAGGATGGACGCCTTCCGGGCGAAGTGTCGCCGGAAGGGGCTGAAGGTTACACCGCAGCGGCTGGCTGTCTATAAAACGCTGGTTGAATCGACTGAACATCCTTCAGCAGAGGTCGTCTTTCGCCAGGTCAGAAAGATTTTTCCCAATATATCGCTGGATACCGTCAACAGAACCCTGTTGATGCTCAGAGAGATCGACGCTGCATTTGTGATTGAAGGCTCGGGCAGTCCCAAAAGATTTGACGGAAACCTGAAAGCCCACCATCACTTTAAGTGCGTGAAATGCAAAAGAATATTCGATATTTATCACGAACCTTTTGACAATATCCAAGTACCTGAAAGTATTGAGGAAAAATTTACAGTGTCCAGAAAAGCCGTTTATCTGGAGGGCATTTGCGATAAATGCCAAGAGAAACGTTGATTATGGTGAAATATTAACTGAAGTTTTGCAAAAGTCCTGTATTAAGTTTATGGTTTAGTATTTTAGAAAGTGGGGGTCATAATGGAGCTTAAAGGAAGTCAGACCGAGAAGAATTTACTCACAGCGTTTGCAGGGGAATCCCAGGCGAGGAATCGTTATACATATTTCGCCAGCCAGGCGAAAAAGGACGGTTACGAACAGATAAAGGCGATCTTTGAGGAAACGGCCGACCAGGAAAAAGAACACGCCAAAAGACTGTTTAAGTTCCTGGAAGGCGGAGAGGTCCAAATCGCAGCCGCTTTTCCAGCCGGCGTAATCGGCCCAACCAGCGATAACCTCAAAGCCGCAGCCGCAGGCGAAAACTATGAAACGACCGAGATGTATCCCGGCTTCGCCAAGATTGCAGACGAGGAAGGATTCGAGGAAATCGCGACCGTTTTTAGAAATATTGCAGTGGCCGAAGCGCAACATCGGGATAGATACTTAGCTTTGGATAAGAATATACAGCAAGGCACGGTGTTCAAGAGGGAAAAACCGGTGCGATGGATATGCAGGAACTGTGGTTATGTTCACAAAGGTTTGGAGCCGCCGCAGTTGTGCCCGGCCTGTGCCCACCCGCAAAGTCACTTTGAACTGGAAGCGGTTAATTATTAGAAAACCTTATAGCCGGTATAACCCGCATAATTGAAAAAGCATAGCGATAGTTATGCTCTATGGAGCGATTTCAATAGAAGGGAATTTGGGATGGCGGAACTTAAACCGAATATTTTCTCAGTGGGGGCCAATGATTGGGACAGGCGTCTGTTCGACGAGTTGATTCCACTGCCCGACGGGACCAGCTATAACGCCTACCTGATTAAAGGCAGTGAGAAGACCGCGCTCCTGGATACCGTTGACCCGGCTAAGACAACCAGGCTGATTGAGAATCTGCTCAGGGCGGGCGCCGAAAAGGTTGATTACGTCATCTCCCATCACGCCGAGCAGGACCATTCCGGCGCCCTACCGGACATACTGATGTTTTACCCCGATGCAAAGGTGGTAACCAATCCCAAGTGCAAAGACATGCTGATTGACCATCTCGGTATCGAAAATGAGAAGTTCATTACGGTCGAAGACGGCGAGACCCTTTCGTTGGGTGATAAAACGCTGCAGTTCATATATATCCCCTGGGTCCACTGGCCCGAGACAATGGCAACCTACCTTGCCGAGGACAAAATTCTTTTTCCCTGTGATTTCTTCGGCTCACATCTGGCCTCAAGCAGTCCGTTCGTGGACGATGAGCCAACCGTCTATGAGGCGGCCAAGAGGTATTACGCCGAGATAATGATGCCGTTTCGCTCAGCCATTAAGAAAAACCTGGAAAAGATTGCGGACCTTGAGATTGATATGATTGCCTCCAGCCACGGCCCCATCTATGACAGGCCCGAGTTCATCCTCGACGCTTATAAAGACTGGGTCGGCGACGACGTGAAAAATGAAGTGGTCGTAATGTATGTTTCGATGCACGGCAGTACCAGGAAGATGGTCGAGCACTTTGTGCCCGCCTTGATTGAACGAGGCATTTCAGTCAAGCAGATTAACCTTACTGATGTTGATATCGGCAAACTGGCCATAGCATTGGTGGATGCGGCAACTATAGTGATTGGCTCGCCGACAGTCATTATTGGGGCGCATCCGGTTGCGGCCCGGACGGCCATTCTCGCAAACGCACTGAAGCCAAAGGCCAGATTCGCCACGATAATCGGCTCGTACGGCTGGGGCGGCAGGATGGTTGAGCAACTTACGGGCATGCTTTCCAATCTGAAGGCTGATTTTCTTGAGCCTGTTGTAGTCAAGGGTTGTCCAGGCGATGAGGATTTCGCAGCGTTGGATGACTTGGCCGAAGAAATCCTCGCCAGACACCAGGAAGCCGGTATTGTGGATTAAGAAACTGTCACCCTGAGCGAAAAGAGCCTTTAGCCCTGCCTGCCCTCCGTAGCTTTAGCGAAGGGGGGAGCGAAGTCGAAGGGGAAGGGGCTCTGGGTGTCTGAAATAATAGATTCTTTGCGAAGCCTGTCATCGAACGAAGTGAAGGGCTCAGAATGACAAGGGGACGCCCAGAATGACATTTTGTGTTTATAGTTACACATAAACGTAGTAGTTTATCAAATTTAAATCTGTTAGTGAGCTAAAGTGAACTAAAGTGAGCTAAAGTTATTAGGCTTCGCCAGCCTGCCGCGACGGGCGCAAGCACGGCGGGCAGTCGGGCTTTGTTGATTATTTTAACTTTAGGCACTTCAAACTTTAGATATTCACAGATACAATATTGACAGAATAGTAATTTAGATTGGATAAAGGGATAGATAAATGGCGAAAAAACTTGAAATCTACAAATGTGCGAAGTGCGGCAATATAGTGGAAGTGTTGCAGGGCGGAGTCGGTCAGCTTGTCTGCTGCGGCGAACCGATGGAGCTGCTGGATGAAAAAACAGCGGACGCTGCAACCGAAAAGCATGTGCCTGTGATTGCCAAGGTCGAGGACGGCTACAAAGTCAAGGTCGGCTCGGTGCCGCACCCGATGCTCGAAGAACACTATATTCAATGGATTGAGTTATTGGCCGACGGTAAGGCATATCGGCAGTTTCTCGAGCCGGGCAACGAGCCGGAGGCGGTGTTCAACGTCGAGGCCGACTCAGTCTGGGCACGTGAGCATTGTAACATTCATGGCTTGTGGAAAGGAGGTACATAATGCCCATTACGTTTAACGCGGATGAAATCTTTGAAATAGCCGAGCAAATCGAAAGAAACGGTGTGAAGTTCTATCGTAAGGCAGCGGACGGCGCCTCGGACAAAGAGATAAAGCAAATGCTTCTCGAAATGGCCGATATGGAAGCCGGGCACCTCAGAACTTTCGAACATATGCGAAGGCATCTCACCCGCCGGGAAAAAGCTGAAACTGTCTTTGACCCGGACAACGAGGCCTCGCTTTATCTGCAGACAATGGCCGAGGCCCACGGCTCGGAAGGCAGGAAGAGTCCGACCGAGGAGCTGACGGGCGCCGAAAGCATCGAGGAGATTCTCAAGATTGCTCTTAATGCCGAGAAGGATTCGGTTATCTATTATTTCGGTTTGAGGAGCTTCGTACCGCCAAAAGCCGGCCGGGACAAGGTCGAAGCGATTATCGCCGAAGAGATTGAGCATATCGCAACGCTGAACAGAAAACTGGCATCACTGGAAGGATAAATTCAGTCGGGGCTTTCCATAAGGAAGATTTGTCCATGGAAGAGTCGTCGCCGTCATCACAGGGCCAATTGACCGATCTGGAGGCGCTGTTCCAGTAGGGTATGCCCCGCACACCAAATCTTTGAGGTTTTCCAAATAATGCCGCTTTCGTGTATAATCATCTGCCATGAAGAAGTTTGAGCCGACTGATGCAAAAAATTTTGTCGTAATGAGCCGAAGCGAGGTCCGCCGGTTCGACGCCTGGGCCATAAATGACCTTGGCATACCGGGCATTGTCCTGATGGAAAACGCCGGCCGAAGCTGCGCCGAGCTTATCATCGAGAAGTTGGCCGATATTGACAATCCAAAGGTCTGCATCTTCTGCGGAACCGGCAACAACGGCGGCGACGGATACGTGATAGCAAGGCACCTCGCCGGCGCCGCCATTGCCCCGAGCGTGGTAATATGCGGCGATAAAGCTAAGATAACCGGCGACGCCCTGACTCATCTGAACATTATCGAAGGCATGAAGCTCCCCATCCACCAATTGGAAATGACCCTGGACCAAATCGCAGGCCAGGTTAAGGAATTTGCCGACGGTTGCAACATCCTGGTTGACGCGCTGTTCGGCACAGGACTGAGAGGCGAGCTTACCGACGTTTATCGCGAGCTTATAGACGCCGTCAATGCCCACAATTTGCCCGTTGTAGCCGTGGACATTCCATCGGGTCTTGACTGCGATACGGGCCGGCCCCTGGCGGAAGCGATAAAGGCCATTGACACGGTAACTTTTGTGGCCGTCAAGAAAGGCTTTATCGATTCTGCCGACTCGGTCAACTACACCGGCCGGATTCACATTGCCTCAATAGGGGTTGAGCCTCACTTGGCCCATCCACCCCAATGACAATCTCTTAAAACGGGCTGCTCTTGCTCGCAAGAGACTCATACCCGAGCAGGTACACAAACTTGCTCTGGTTAAATATGGGGACCCGCAACGTGTTGGCACGGCGCAGGATGTCGTCGTATTCCTGCACACTCGCAACCGACGCCTGGTATCGCCGTTCCACCATCGGGTCAAGTTCAACCTGTTCACGCGTAGGCTTTTCCATCGCGCGGCCAGGCACGCCGAGCACTACAAAATCAGTGTTTATAGTCACCTCCGTTGCAAGACGACCCCCCCACCGCTCTATCAACTGCTCGATCTTTTCTTTGCCATCGCTGTCGATGCGACCGTCACGGTCGAAGTCAAACTGGCCCGCCACCACAAATACATTGCTCGTTTTGCTGTCCCATATCAAATTCGCTACGATGTCCTCGTGCACAATAGGATTCTTCTTGGACGACGTATTGATTCGCGCGGCTGAAACGGTATCGCTAACGTGGAAGACCTCGATCTCGGCCTTTCCCTTTCCGTCTTCAGGGATCGGTACGTTCTTATCGTAAACAGAAAAAGTAAGCCCTCTGTAAACACGGTCCGACGAGCCGACGTCCAGATACACCACGTTTGTCTGCCTGTCGATATCGACGATTCTCGCATCCGGCTGATATGCCTTAACCTCGGCATCCGGACGCGGCTTGATCTCCTCAAGCCGACTCAGCGCCCCCTGCAACGCTTCGTCCGTCTGTGTCAATTGCGACCGGGTTTTCAGCAGCTCCACGTTCTTTTGTTTAAGTTTGTCCTCCGCGTTTTTAACCTTGTCCATGTATATCTGAATCTGGTCGTCCGCCGATTGCTGCATCAGCGCTTTGAGCTCGTCGTACTTCGCCTGGATTTCGTCGGCATTCGCCTGGAACCGGTCCTTCTCCTCAATCAGCCACTGCTCCTCCAGACGCCAGTTCGCCTGCGCAACGTCGATGTTTCTGTGAGTCTCATTTAGCAGCTCCTCCATATTGCGGGCCGCGCTGCGCGCCGCCTCAAGTTCGCTCTTGAGCATCGTTATTGTCTGCAGCAGGTCGAAACCGTCCGGCCCGTACGTGCCGGAAGCGTCCTCACCCAGAATCGCCATAGTCTCATTAATCCGCATCTTCGCACCATTTACCCGCACCGACGCCGTTGCGTTCTCAACAAGTTCGCCCGTGACCGCAGAGACCATTTCATCAAGGTACGTCATCATAGTCCCAAGGATCGTCTTGGCCGCCAGCGGTTTTCCCACTGTCTTGCTCAACTCGCGCACTTCCCTGTCGTTCGCCAACTTCCCGAGTTGACCGGCCATATCATCTCGCTGCGCTTTATAGTCCTCAGCTTTGACGTAGAAGAACACCGCGCAAACCGCTGCAACAAGGAAAAATCCCACAAAAGTCAATACCGTGTAAAGCATCATGTTACCTTGCGATGGTTTGCCCACAGGCATAATAAAACTCCTTCAAAATTTATGTACACCCTCAAAAATCAATACAAATACCCACCTGCTGGATATCGTAATAATATAGTATGCGTGCACAGGCCCTCGGCGTCAATAAAAAAACATCCACTCGACACCGTTTTTGCTATACTCACCACCAGCAGGCGAGTT
>CAZLWL010000030.1:0-4830 GCA_964563335.1 uncultured Pirellulales bacterium | reverse complement strand
GCCGCGGGTTTTACCCGCGGTTCACACCTGCTGCAGAACTTGCCCCCTCTTTTCAATCCACCCTGATGCCCCGCTGCTCAAGCCATTCTTTCAAATCGCCCATCTCCGTATCAAAAACTTCATTATCATAATCTTCTTCAAGCTTGCCGATATGACTGGCAAGTTCCGGCTGCGCCCCAACAATTTCCGACAATTTCTTCTCGAACTCATCGCCGATACTCCTTAGCTTCTCAATATCCAGATGCAGGCCCAGCACATTCACCAGCAGCTTCGACACCGCGCTGATGCACCCGGGATTCTGGCCCTGCACATACGCCGGAATTTCCGCAACTAAGGTCACCATGCTCACCCCCTTTTGCCTCGCCACAGCGGTCAGGTGGGTCACAATGCTCGCCGGCCCTTCATAGTTGCTCGTCCTTACACCGTATCGGCTCATCGCTTCCTTCAAACCTTCATCTGAAACCGAGCATGAGAACCTCGGCTGACGTGTATGCGGTACTAAGCCGGCAACGCTGCCGATAAAATATATTGTCTTGACCTCGAACTGGTGACACAGCGAAAAAATGCAATCTGCGTACTCCACCCAACCCAGGTTCGGCTCTTTGCCGGTAAACAGGATAAGATTATTCTTTTCGTCTAAGAAAAACGTATTTCTCGGCATCTCGCACGACTGCACCACCCCATCTCGTATTCTCGTGTGCGGCCGAAACATAGCCGTAACTTCCATCGACCCCGGAAAGCTATAGATATAAAATCCTTCCGGCTCAATCTCAGCCGATTTGGGCGCATCCAACTGCTCCACGAGGAATTTGACCGTCCCGGTCGAAATATCACCCCCGTCCATCCACCCGGAAAAACCCATCAAAAGCCGCCCCTCGCCGAGCTTCGCCCGTCTGTAAATTCGCAGTTTATCGGATGCCATTGCCACGACCCTTTTCTATCTCTTTCAAATACGCACTCCCCACACCTTTGGGTTGCGTAATTTCAAAACTATTGTAAACTCTTACTGTCGTTTTGTAAATAAATAATGATTATGGATAATCAGATTATTTCGCGGATAAATAGACTACCATGGCAAAGCAAAGATTGCAAAAAATCTTAGCTGCCGCCGGCGTCGCCTCGCGGCGAAAATGCGAAGAGCTTATCACCGAAGGCGTCGTAAGGGTCAATCGCAAGGTCGTTGACGAACTGCCCGCCTTCGCCGACACCGACACCGATACCATCACGGTGCGCGGCAAAAGAATCCACCGCGCAGAAAAGGTCTATTTCCTCCTCAACAAACCCAAAGGCGTCATCTGCACCAGTTCGGACCCGGCGGGCAGAAAAAAGGCAATAGACCTCGTCGATTGTCCTCTCCGAATCTTCTGTGTCGGCCGCCTTGACGCCGACACCACCGGTGCAATCATCCTCACCAACGACTCAGACCTTGCCAACCGCCTCACACATCCTAAGTACGAGCTGCCCAAGATATATGAAGTGAAGATAAGGGGACGTATCGAAGGCGCCAGCCTCGAAAAGCTCAAAAAGGGTGTCTGGCTGGCCGAGGGCAGAACCGGCCGGGCCGCAGTGAAGGTCATCAGGCGAACTACTACCGAGTCGCTGATTCAGGTAACCATCCGCCAGGGCCTCAACCGCCAGGTCCGCCGCTCCATCGCCAGACTCGGCTACAAGGTAAAGGCCCTGAAGCGCACTAAAATCGGCAACATCACCATAAAGGGCCTGCCACTCGGCGCCTACAAAAAACTCTCAAAAGCCCAACTCGCCTACCTAAAAAAAAACACCCGTCTCTAATTCCTCCGTTGAGCGCAGTCCCGATTCATCGGGAGCGCGCCGAGGTTTCCTTTCCCATTGTCATTCCAGCGAAAGCTGGAATCCAGGACTGTCATTCTGAACGAAGTGAAGAATCTCAATCCAATATACAATATACAATCTAAAATCGTACCCTCCTACAAAATTCAACAGCCTTTTTCACCTTCGGCCAAAGACGCTCTATTTCGCCTGGCTTCTGACGTCCTCTTTGATTCTTTGAATATGCCCTCGGCCGAGCGCTTTCACCTCGCAGCCCAACTCGAAGTATCTTCTTATCTTGTCATCGTCTAATATGCCGAAGCAATCTATCACCGCCAATGCCCCCCCCGCCCATCCAACAATTTTGTCCGGGTCAAGGTCAAGGTAAGGCTCATGGGGCACAGCCAATATCACAGCTTCGGCACCCTTGAGTGCTTCGGCGAGGTCCTCATGGACGCGGATGTTTACAAGGTCATCCTGATTACGGAAAAATCTCGACCACGAATGTCCCGGCGCAGGATACACTTCCTGTTTTTCCAACTCATACCAGTGCTCAAGATACGGGTCCTGTACCCGCATCTCCGCACCCATCTCCGTCAGTTTGCGCACGACAATTTCCGAACCGCTGTACCGCGTGTCGGCAACGTCCTGCCGGTAGCTCGCACCGCAAAGAAGCACGTTCGCCCCCGCGATATATCTGCCCATATTCCGCAGGGCATCACGAGTAAGCGTCGCCACGTGCAAACCGCGGGTGTCGTTTATATCGATGGCAGTCGTGGTAATCTTGAAGATGTCGTCATCAAAGCCTAAGATGTGCGTATATGCCCAGTAGCCCAGGCCGCCGTCCTTCGGCAGACAGTAGCCGCCGATGCCCGGCCCGGGGAATATCATGTTGCTGTGCGTCGGCCGCATCTTGATTGCCTTTATCACCTTGATAAGGTCAACGCCGTTGCGCTCCGCAAACAGCGACCACTCATCCAGATACGCTAAGATAGTCGCCCGGTACGAGTTCTCCACAATCTTGGTCGTCTCGGACTCAATCGGCCGGTCCATCACCGTCAAAGGATAGTCCTTCGTGTTCAGCACCTCATGCAGAAATTTCTCAACCCGCCCGCGCGCCACCTCGTTACACCCCGAGCACACCCGCCAGAAATCTCGGATTGAGGAAACATAGTCCTTGCCTGGCATCACTCGCTCGAAACTGTGTGCAAGGAGCGGCTCTGAATCGATGCCGCGCGCCGCAAACGCTTTTTTCATTATCGGCCAGGCGACAAACTCGGTCGTCCCCGGCGCAACAGTGGTCTCAATCAACGTCAGACAATCCGGCCCCACCTTCTCGCCGATAGTTTTAATCGTCGCCTCCAGCGCCTTCATCTCAGCCTCACCGGTCCTCAGATTCCCGAGCTCCCGCTTACTGTAATCGCACTGCACATCGACAACCACACAGTCGGCCAATTTAAGGCAGTCGCTGTTGTAAGTGGCAACGAGTGTTTTCTTATCAAGCACACACCTTGATATCATCGGGTCAACCTCAGGGTCCTCCGCCTTAACCGGCGATTGCCCTCGGTTTAGAAGCGGTATCTTCCAATAGCTCCGCGTGCTCGGACGCTGACAGCCGATGACAAACTTGTTAGGTTTGCCTGTTTTCTTATCGACGGTATCCGCCACAATCGCCGCCATCACCGCGCCGACAAAGCCGACACCCATCACAACTACAATCTCCTTACCCTCGGCCCGCGCCGACTCGACAAGACCCTGAACTCGCTCGAACTCAGCGGCATATTCACTTTCTTGCGGAATCGCAAACTTCTCGCCCGTCGGGCTTACCGAATACTCGCTCATGATAAGCTAATCTCCTGACTAATAAATAGGAATCAGTCTGAATTTCGACGCTAACTAATCTAACGCCGGCGAAGATATAAAGCGAATAACTTAACACTTTCCAAGCTCATTTGCCAGTGCGTTTATGAGTTTACTTTCAGGCACGACCGCCTTCTTTCGGCCGTGGCGGTAGATAAAACCCTTCCCCTTGGCCGCGCACACAGCCAAATCCGCATCCGCCGCCTCGCCGGGGCCGTTTACTATACAGCCCATCACCGCCACTCGTACCGGCTTCTTTACATCCTTAAGCACACGTTTGACCTGCCGGGCCAGCTTGACCACATCTACCTGACACCTCCCGCAAGTTGGACATACTATTAACTCCGGCTCGTTGTCTTTGTACAGACCTAACGATTTCAGTATCTCCTTCGCAATCACTACTTCCTGCACCGGATCACCGGCAACACTTACCCTTATCGTATCACCAATCCCCTCGGCCAAAAGAGTACCAATAGCCACCGCTGACGCGGCTTTAGCATCTTCCGGCAAACCCGCATGAGTCAGCCCTAAGTGCATCGGGTAACTGAACCTTTCCGCAATCCGGCGATTGATTTCTATCGTCCGCACAACATCGGCGCTTTTCGCACTCAAAACAATATTGCTGAATCCGGCCCTCTCAAACAAACGAACATATTTTGTCATCTCCCGAAGCATCAGCGCCACACGTTTGCCCTCCGGCACATCGGCTCTCTTCAGGTCACGGATGCTCGCCTCATTGACCCCGATCCGAACGGCGGTGCCATGAACCTTGGCCGATGCGATTATTCGTAAAATATCGGCTCTATTTTTGATATTGCCGGGATTGAGCCGAATCTTGGCCGCACCCGCTTCTATCGCCTCTATTGCCCTTGCCGCCGAAAAATGAATGTCCGCAATCAACGGCACGCTCACCTTCCCAACTATCTTCGCAAATGCCCTGCTGTCAGCCTTGGTCGCCACCGCAATCCGCACAAGACCGCACCCCGCCGACGCGAGTTTGTTTGCCTGCCTTACGCACCGGGCCACATCACCCGTCGCAACCTTCGTCATCGACTGTATCACAATCGGCCGGCCCGAACCGATTCGTACGGAATCCACCTTGACTACGCTCGTTTTTCTTCTTTTAATCATAGCTGAAATTGTAGCTTGTCTTACCGGCTCTGGCAAACTAAAATGATTCTG
>CAZLWL010000029.1:0-28391 GCA_964563335.1 uncultured Pirellulales bacterium | reverse complement strand
TCGCCGGATCCGCAAGAGCCGTGCTCAACCAACTTTTTGGGAGTTGAACCAAAAATTTATAAATTTGGAACAGGCGACGAAAGCTATTTGTTTTAAGCTAAAACGTGGATAAATAGGCCACTGTCCAAATACTAAAGGTTGACCTGAGCGGGGTGTGTGCTTAGACTCTTAGGCTATGGCAGGCCGGTTAATAGTAAATGCGGATGACTTCGGGCTTTGTGAAGGGGTCAACAAGGCGGTAGAGCAGGCCTACACGGAAGGCATCCTCACAAGTACGACGATTATGGTCGGCATGGGCGCGGCGACGGCGGCTGTTGGGTTGGCCCGCGAAATGCCGAGCCTGGGAGTCGGCGTGCATCTGAATCTTTTCGACGGCGTCCCGATTTCAAAGGACCAGCGCGTGAAAGTTTTGCTCGACGCAAACGGCAGGTTCGGCTTATCGCTCGGCAAACTTGCAGTTAAGAGTATGCTCAGCAAAACTTTTCGAGAAGCAATCGAAATTGAGTTAGGTGCACAGATTCAGTGGATAATTGATAACGGAATAAAGCCTACCCATCTCGATTCACATAAGCACTTCCACGTGTGCCCGGCCATCTGGCCTGTGGTTGTCGGCCTTTGTAAACGTTTTGGTATCGGTGCGATAAGATGGCCGTTTGAGCCGGCACAGGTCAGCGGCAACGACTGGCCCACACCGCCCAAAGGCGGCAGAACAAGGGCACGCATTCTCAGGATGATGGCCGCGATCAACCGCCGGCAGAACGACACTTTTATCAAAAATGATGTGTTTCTTGGAACGGCCCATACTGGTAAAATAGATGTCGATTTCTGGCGGCAGGTGGCGAGAACGGGCTTCCGTGGCGTGGTTGAAGTGATGACGCACCCCGGCTTCGCCGAGGGCCTTGACCCGAGACGAACCAGGCTGATAGAACAAAGGCGGATTGAACTTGAAGCGCTTTGCAGCGAAGAAGTCAGGAAATCTCTGGCCGATGCGAATATAGAGCTTACCCATTATGGAAAGTTGTAATATGCAAAACCCACAGAATATTCAGTGCTCGGTGGTGGTGCCCCTGTATAACGAGGCAAAGGTTGTAAATAAGCTTTACAATCGCCTTACAAAGGTGATGGCCGAGACCGGCCTTAGTTACGAACTCGTATTTGTTGAAGATGGAAGCAGCGACAATACGCTTGAACTGCTCAAAGCTGTGGCCGCCGAGGACAGTCATGTCGTGATAGTAGAGCTTCGGCGCAATTTCGGCCAGACACCCGCCCTTGCGGCCGGTTTCGATACCGCCGGCGGCGATATAATCATATCAATGGACGGCGACCTGCAGCATCTGCCCGAAGAGATACCGATGTTCCTCGAACAGCTTGAAGAAGGATACGATGTTGTGAGCGGCTGGCGCAAAAAACGTGTTGATAATCTGATTATGAGGAAGATTCCGAGCAGAGTCGCAAACTGGATCGCCTCGAAGGTGAGCGGGGTCGATATTCACGATTTCGGCACCACGTTCAAGGCCTACAAACGAGGCGTCATAGAGGATTTGAGTCTGTACGGTGAGATGCACAGGTTCATCCCGGCCTTACTTTCCGGCAGCGGCGTGCGGATAATAGAGGTGCCCATAACAAACGTCGAAAGACCACACGGCAGCAGCAGCTACGGGATATCGCGAACCTTCAGGGTGGCGTTTGACCTGGTAACGCTCAAGTTCATGCTCGGTTATGCCACAAGACCGTTGCATTTTTTCGGCAAGCCCGCACTTTACAACTTCGGCGCATCGTTTGGCCTGGCCGTTTACATATTGTTTGACAAGCTGTACTACAATGTGCCGATTTTCGTCGCACACGCCCCGCTTGCAATGCTGTCGGCCATTCTGCTGCTGATAGGCTTTGGCTTTGTGTCAACCGGCCTGATAGGTGAACTAATCAGCAGGGTCTATTTCGAGGCCACGCGGAGAAAAATATACGCGGTGCGGAACATATATCGTCCTGAATGATTTTGAAGGTAGATTCAACATGGGTAAAAACAAACAACGCTGGAAAACACTTGTTGTCGTTGCGCTGGTCGTGGTCGCAATCGTTGCTCTCGTCAGGCACTTCCACATAAAGAATTTTCACGTGGTCGTTCCCGGCGTACTTTATACCAGCGGCCAGCCGAGAGGTATGGACTATACCAGGCTGCTTTACAAATATCACATCGCAACGTTTATAAACGTTCGCGTTACCACAGAGCACAGAGAGCAGAATTGGTACAACGAGGAGGTAACGTGGATGCGCGAAAACAGCGTCAACTATGTTGAACTGCCGATAGAAAGAAAAGACAGGGCCCGGCAGTTCCCCGATGAGGAGGCACAGAAAAAATTCCTCGAAATAATGGCAGATGAGCAGAACCTGCCGGTCCTGGTCCACGGCAGCAGCGGCAGGAAGAGAGAATCCATCCTTTCAGCCGTCTGGCTCATCAAGGCCAACGGATATTCCGCCGCTCAAGCCATAGAGGTCGTTGAGAAGATAAAGCGAAAGCCGGCCACGAACCACGAGAGAAAATTTATCGAGAGCTTGGCCAAATAAGGCACAAAGGCAGAAGGCACAAGACAGAGGACAGAGAGCGTAAAACCATAGTGTAAAATTCAAAGCGAGAACCGCGGGTAAAACCCGCGGCTAAATAGTGGCGAGCAACAGCACGGCTGTTTAGGGATTATGATGTGTTGTCTTCGTCATCGAGGTCGTCGCTGATGCCGTTCAGGATTTCGGCAGCGGCGTCTTCGGCTGAATTGGCGTCGGCAGGCTCAAGAAAGGTCTCATCCTGGTCAACGGCTTGCTTTTCGGGAACGGCCAAGTGCTCGGGCAGTTGTAAGATGACCGAATCAGGTGTGGAAAGCTCCGCAGGCTGGTTGTCGATCTGGACGGCGAAAGTTACAGGGCCGATCTGGATTTTATCGCCTGGATTAACCTCGGCCTGGTCAACACGCTGGCCATTGACATAAGTGCCATTGCGGGAACCAAGGTCGCGGAGCTTGAGGCGGTCCTTTTCGAGGTTCAATTCGCAATGTCTTCTGGAAACGACCATGAGGGGGATGCAAAGGTCTGATTCCTGACGTCTTCCGATGACTGTTACGGCACTGGGCAAGCGGAAACTTTTGTTAGTCCCGTCTTTCTTGAAAAGGACTAAATTGATGTCCATGGGTCTGCTCCCTTCAGAAAAAATACCATTTGTGTATAGTATAAACATAAAATTATGGTTTAGCAAGGATTAAATGAAAAAAATCAGGAAAATTTTTGTGCCAAGAGTGATTGTATTGACATTCGGCGGTGTGATGGTAGAGTAATGTAACTCTATTATTAGCCGGAGCTTATGAAGTGGGAGCCAAGGCAATAATATTTGACTTAGATGGTACGCTGGTAGATACGGCGGCGGATTTGGCTGGCGCGATGAATTATGCTCTTAAAAAATTCGGCCAGCCGACGCATTCGGTCGAGGCGTGTAAACAGATGATCGGCGATGGGCTTAAGATGTTTGCACAAAGGGCTTTGGGGAAAGACAGGCCTGCGGAAATATTGGGGCTGGTCGCTTGACATGTTTCTATGGGGATTATATACTTAACATGCTTGACACAACGTGACTTGAGAATTTAAGGAACCGCTTCGCGGGCGTTGCGATTTTCGATTGTATATTTGATATTGTATATTGGGTTGAGATTCTTCATCCCGATGTATGGGGATTCAGAATGACAATTTTAACAGATTTCTCGACTCCGCTCGAAATGACAACTCAGGTTTTATTAGAAGCTCTTGGTAATTGCGAATGCAGGTGATTGTTTATTTGGACTAATTGATTAGATGGCGAAGATAGAACTTCCTGACGGGAACATATTAGAAGTTGCGGACGGAACAACAGTCCGAGAGGTTGCCCGGCGTATTGGCGCGGGTCTTGCGAAGGCGGCGGTGGCCGGGCGGGTAAACGGCAGGCTGGTGGATTTGTCAAGTGCGGTCAGCGGCCAGGTGAAGCTGGCCATCATCACAGACAAAGACGAGGAGGGACTTGAAATAATGCGCCACAGTTGCGCACACGTTATGGCGGAGGCAATATGCGCAATCTGGCCCGGTACGAAGCTGGTTTACGGGCCGACCGTGCTGGATGGTTTCTATTATGATGTCGATCTGGATGAGGCGATTCGGCCGGAAGATTTCGAGCGTATCGAGCGAAAGATGACGGAGATTGTCGAGGCTGATGAACCGTTAAAACGGATTGAACTGAGCCGGGCGAAGGCTTTGGAACGAGTAGCGGGCGATAAGTATAAGGCAGATAACATCGGTCGGGCGGAGGGAGACGCTATAAGTTTCTATTCGCACGGCGACGGTTTCGAGGACCTTTGCCGGGGGCCTCATGTTCCAAGTACGGGCAGGATGGGCAGCTTTAAGGTGATGAGCGTGGCGGGGGCGTACTGGCATGGTGATGCGAGCCAGAAGATGCTGCAGCGTGTTTACGGGACGACGTGGCGAAACAGGAAGGAGCTGGATGAGTATCTTGCCAGGCTTGAAGAGGCAAAGAAGCGGGACCATCGTGTTTTGGGTAAGCAGTTGGATTTGTTCAGCTTCCATGAGGAAGGGCCGGGGTTTGCATTTTTGCACGCGAATGGGATGATTATCTGGAATGCGATAATTGATTTTTGGCGGAGCGTTCACGAAAAGTACGGGTACATGGAGATAAAGACGCCTGTAATTTTGAACGAGGAGCTTTGGCATAAGAGCGGGCACTGGGAAAATTACAAAGAGTATATGTATTTCACGAATGTCGATGATGTGAATTACGTGATAAAGCCGATGAACTGTCCGGGCGGGCTGTTGGTTTACAAATCGCATAAACACTCTTATCGTGAGCTTCCGATGCGTGTTGCTGAGCTGGGATTGGTTCACCGGAACGAGCCGGGCGGACAGATGCACGGCCTGGTGCGTGTGCGACAGTTCACACAGGACGATGCTCATATTTTTTGCAGCCCGGAGCAGATTGAAAGTGAAGTAATAGGCGTTATCGAACTGACCATGGAACTGTATCGGACGTTTGGATTTGATGATTACCATATCGAGCTGTCGACGAAGCCGGACAAACATATAGGTTCGGACCAGATCTGGGAGATTTCGACTGATGCACTGGCGAACGCGCTGAAACACAAGGGGATTGAGTATAAAATCAATGCCGGTGACGGTGCGTTTTATGGTCCGAAAATTGATTTTCATATAGAAGATTGTTTGAAGCGGTCATGGCAGTTGGGGACGATTCAATTAGACTTTTCGATGCCGGAGCGATTCGAACTGGTTTATACGGACAAGGACAACACGGAAAAGGTGCCGGTGATGATTCACCGGGCGATTTTGGGTTCTTTAGAGCGGTTTATGGGGATATTAATCGAGCACTATGGGGGTAATATGCCGCTGTGGCTGGCCCCGGAACAGATGCGGATATTGCCAATCAGCGAGAAAAGCAACGATTATGCCCGGAAGTTGCATGTGCGATTGACCAGTGCGCAGCTGCGATGCGGGCTGGATACATCAGATGAAAAAATCGGGGCGAAGATTGCCCGGGCGCACGGCGCGAAGGTGGGATATATGCTTGTGGTCGGCCCGAAAGAGGCCCAGTCCCAGATGGTTGCTGTCAGGATGCGGGGGAGCAGGGAGACGAAATCACTTAAAATTGATAAGTTAATCGGTAAGGTCAAGTGCGAGATTGCCGATAAAAGTGTGGATTTATCTCTTTGACAACTGTTCAATAAGAACGTAGTATTGTCAGCGGTTTGTGAATATACGTTGTGGTATGAGGGCCAAAAGGTTAGTGGCTAAATTCGGAATGGTGTTTTTTAGAAAGGTAAGGTGATAGACAATCGGTAAGCAGAATTTCAGGACAAACGAGCGTATTCGTGTTAGTCCGGTTCGACTAATCGACGAAGCAAACAATCAGGTAGGAATAATAAATACGTATGAGGCGCTGAGCAGAGCCAAAGATATGGGGCTGGACCTGGTGGAGGTGTCGCCGTTCGCAGAGCCGCCTGTTTGCCGGATAATGAATTATGGCAAATGGCTTTACGAGCAGAAACGAAAGGTCAAGAAGGGCCAAAAAAAGCAGTACATAACAGTTTTGAAAGAGATTCGCCTCCGTCCCAAGATTGACAACCACGACAGGGAAATCAAGATAAATCATGCCCGCAAGTTTCTTGAGAAGGGTCATAAGGTTCAGTTTACGATGCTGTTCCGTGGGCGGGAAATGATTCACCTTGACCATGGGCTTGAGATAATGGAGGAGATTTTAGCAATGTTGGAAGACGTAGCTCGGCTGGAGCGTGGGGCCAAGCGGGTAGGACGGCGTATGACGATGGTGGTGACACCGAATAAGCAGACGCAGACGGTTTGAAGGCGAGGGTTGGGGGGGGAGTGAATTTTGGCCGGCAGTGAGGGCTTGCGGGGGTATTTTGGGTTGTTTTTTTGCGGAATTTTGTGTTTGACCGGCTTGGCCAGTTGGGGTATAGTTACCGATTCGTATTTGGAAGAAGGGTAGAAGGTTTAGCGCAAGTTGTGGTTTAGGAATCAGTTAAGTGCCAAAACAGAAGACGCATAAGGGTTTGAGCAAACGAGTGAAGATAACAGGCAGCGGTAAGGTGAGGCGGCAGCGGTGCTGCGGGAGTCATCTCATGAGCGGTAAGAATGCGAAGCGCCGACGGCGTATCGGCGGTTCGGCGATAGTGACGGGTTTGTCGGCGAAAACTGCAAAGGGTATGCTCGGTAAATAATTGTGTGGGCAAGAGAGCTTGCTTCTCGGCTTCAATCGGCTGCCGCAGCAAGCTGAATTTTACATTTCTATAATAAGGAAAGCTGATATGCCAAGAGTGAGAAAAGGTGCTGCCCGGCACCAGGCAAAGAAACGAATCCTGCGAGCAGTCAAAGGTTACCAGGGGCCGGCGGGTCGTTTGTACCGGTCGGCGAAAATAGCGGTAGTGCGGGCGGCGGTTAATGCGCGGATCGGGCGCAAACGCAAAAAACGGGATTTTCGTGGCTTGTGGATCATCCGCCTGAGTGCGGCATGCGGCCAGCGCAATATCAGATACAGCCAGTTCATCAATGGATGTAAAAAGGCAAAGATTGGCTTAAACCGTAAGATGATGAGCGAAATTGCGATAGCAGACCCTGCTGGTTTTGACGCGATTGTAGAAAAGGCGAAGCAGTTCATAGTTTAGAGTTCGTAGTTCGTAGTATTATGGGGGGCGGGGCACACGTTCCAATAGGATTTGTATGCTTGAGAAATTTGAAAAAATAGGCGCCGAGGCGCTTGAGGCCTTGAAGGAGGTAACAAGCTGTGAACAGTTGGAGGAGTTTCGGATAAAGTACCTCGGCCGAAAAGGTGAGGTCATACAAATGCTCAGCCGGATAGGCAAGCTGGCGGCCGAGCAAAGACGCGAGGGGGGACAACTTGCCAACAAGATCAAAAAGGAAGTAACGGCGGCATTCAAGCAGCTCAAGGAAGAGCTGGGCAAGAGCGGAGAAAAGGCCGAGCCGTTGATAGATGTTACACTGCCGGGCGAGACGGTCAGAGCGGGCAGGGGCCATATCATCACGCAAACGTTCAGCGAACTGCTGGAAATATTCGGCCGGATGGGTTTCAACATAGCATATGGGCCGGAGGTGGAGGACGAATGGCATAATTTTATTGCTCTCAATATTCCCGCTGAGCATCCGGCGCGGGACCCGATAGATAATTTCTACATCGATGACTCAACACTTCTGCGTAGTCAAACCTCTACTATTCAGATTCGCGTTATGGAAAAGACCAAGCCGCCGATTCGCGTTGTTGCACCGGGGCGTGTGTATCGGCCCGATACTGTTGATGCCACTCACATGTTTATGTTCCACCAACTCGAGGCGCTGGTGGTTGATGAAGATGTTACAATGGTGGATCTTAAGACGACCATCGACCAGTTTATCCATGCGTTCTTCGGGCCTCAGATGAAGTGGCGATTCAGGCCGAGTTTTTTCCCGTTTACCGAGCCGAGTTGCGAGGTTGACCTTTTGTGGGTTGATAAGAAGGGCAAAGAGGAGTGGATGGAGGCGGCCGGCTGTGGGATGGTTGACCCGAACGTCTTCGACGCGGTGGGGATAGACAGCGAAAAGTACACCGGCTGGGCCTGGGGCTTCGGCATCGAGCGATTGGCCATGCTCAAATACGGTATCAACGATATCAGACTTTTTTATGAAAACGACCTGCGCTTCTTAGAGCAATTCTAAGATGAGGGTCGCAGCCTTTTCGCCGTAGGGGAAAGGGATTACCATTCAGTTCGTAGTTCGTGGTTCGTAGAAAAATTTGCTGCGAGACGCATTATGAGATGCTATTGACTATTTTGAATCGTCGCATCAGGTTGGGGAAGTTCAGGTAGGCGAATTCTCCGAAGAATTCCTTTGCCTTAATGTCGTATGCTACCGCTGCCTCGATCTGGTCGTCGAAGCGGCCTAAAGAATATCTTTTTCCATCAACCTCTATTCGTGCGGCATATTTTTTTGTTGCTTTATGCCGGTAAACGCCTTTATATCTTGATGCTCCCCCAAGGCAGGGTCGCGAATTTCGAGCGTTTTCTTTGCGAGTGCACAGCCGAAGATTGCTCTTTCGATTGTTCAGGCCGTTGCTGAATATTTGGGTTTGATTGGGTTTGTTTTCGGCACATCCGCGGAGATGAACATTTTCATAATACTTTGTTTTAACAGCACTTACGTTCATTTGAATATTTAGCAAATTGGGTTTGTTTTGCATAAAAGACTCGTATCTCGATGCTGGATTCTGGATTCTCGAATCTCGATGCTGGATACTCGGTGCTTGTAATTGGTTAACTGGTTCGTTGTTCATTGGTCAAATGGCAATTCACATACCGGATTCAGATTTTTGATGAGGTTTAGTCTTTGAAGCTCGAGGAGCGTTTTGTACATGCTGTTCTCTATTCTGCGTTCATACATTAAGAGTCGTTCGAGAATCCTTGTATTTGAGAAGTCTTTTATGGCCAACCGGCCGAGAGTCAGGTCAGAAGGGGATTCTGAGGGATCGGTCTGCGATTGGTCCCGGCCTTTGAAAAGCAGCGATTTTGTGAGTTTAGCGAATGGGCTGGAGGTATCAGGAGTGCTGAGGGCATCGATTGTCTGGTTATGGATGTTTCCAGTGCGTTTGAGCCGCCAGGAGAGGTTGACAACGCGCTCGGCGAGCATAGATTCCACAGGGCTTGCGGGGGCTAGTTCGGTGAGAAATTGGTAGCGATAGAGGTCGAAGTCGGCCTGGTTTTCTGAACTGATTATGTCGTGGGCGGCCGTAAGTCCATGTTTTACAGCGTTTTGTGAGACGATGGATTTGCCTTGGGGGGTGCGTGGGCCGGTGGATTTTTGTGCGTTACGCCGGTTGGCGAGGATTTGAGTTTCGGTAGCCATTGTGATTACCTCCGGTAAAAATTTGATATTCGAATTTGTTTAGTATTTCGATATTCGTGCTTCGGATTTCGCACGCTCCACTGTCCACCGGCCAGTGGAGCGCATTATACCCGATTTTTCCCAAATTACAAGGACTTTTTTCGATATTACCCAAACTATTTCTGCATATTTTGTAACCACTTAACATATATGGCTTTACGAAATGACCAATTTCAAAAAAAATTCTCTGATTCCACCTCAGCCCCAACGGGGCGATATATAGTAGCCCAAGGCAAGCCTTTAGCCCTGAGCGACCGTAGGGAGTCGAATGGGGAAGCGCAACCCTGGGAACGCGTAAAATTCCGCGTTCAAAAGGCTGCGTCATTCCGAGCGCAGCCGAGGAATCTGTTCAATCAGCCCGCGAAGCGGCTCAATCACTGTGTGCCTTTGAACCTTTGCTCCTTTGTACCTCTTCCTACCCATATTGTGAAAAAAGCCTTGAAATACTGGATATTTGCAGATAAGGTAGTAATTAGTCCCTAATTCTGTCGGGTGAGCGGACTTCGGATGGAAGGTGTAGATAAAACTATTTCGAAAGGGAAGGGAAAATGTCAGATAAGTCAAAAATGAGGATAAATAGGTGACTGTCCCAGTTTCCCCTAGTTTCTTCATAGGGGAAAAATAGAAGGCTTTGTTTAGGTTTATGCAATGAATGATTATGTGCAAACCCAATCTTTAGATTGGGCAATAAAAAGTGTCGATCATTATGGTGATACAGATATTTTTCCAACTCCATTTGAATATAATGCAATAAAAGGATGTTGGCTTGAAATACGAGCACACCTTTTAAAGCGAGACTTATCTACGTTTTCTCCTTTTGCTTCACTTATGACACTCATGCCAAAACCTGATGGAACTTTTCGTGTTGCAAAACAATTGGACCCCTTGGACACGTTATTGTATTTAGCTATTTTATACGAAATTGCTCCAAAAATAGAAGGCTACAGAGTATCTAAAGATTTGAAGGTGGCATGCTCTTATCGTATTGACATTCAACCTGAAGGACGTGTTTTTCAGGAAGAAAATGGCTGGGATGATTTCCATCAACGATCTAAAGTTTTAGCGGAATCTGGGAAATTTTCTTGTGTATTGATAATTGATATAGCCGATTTCTATAATCAGGCTTCACACCACAGAATTGAAAATGTTTTAGAATTAGCAAATATTACACAAGAACGGTCTAAGAATATTGAAGGTTTTTTAGGCTCGTTGACTACAAAATTTTCCAAAGGCTTACCTGTAGGTCCTATTCCCTCAATTATACTAGCAGAAGCATGCCTCGATGATGTTGACAAAAGACTGCTCTCAAAGAATTTAAAATTCACAAGGTATGTTGATGACTTTAGAGTTTTCTGCAAATCAAAGGATGAAGCATTAAGAGTGCTACAAGATTTAACGGAATACCTTTATACCTCACACCGTCTGTCTTTTCAAAGTCATAAAACAAATATCATCGACATAGCTATTTTTGTAAAAAAAGAACTAAAAGATCCAAAGGAAGAAGAAGAAAAAATAAAAATAACAAGTATTGATGATTTCATTGTAGATCATTTAAACGAAACGGGATATGTAATAACTGAGGATGACATTGATTCCGATATAAAGGCAAAAGTTACAATTAACAATTTATCCTCTTTGTTTGAACAATGCCTAAATCGTCCTTACTTAAGGTTAGGTTTTGCCAGATATCTTTTAAGGAGAGCTGCGAAACTCCGTACGCGTAAAATATACTCGATTGTTCTTGAAAACTTAGAAGAACTTTCTCCAGTATTTCGGGATGTATGTATTTATTTAATAAAAACATTGAATGACTCCGTGAGTGAAACAGTAAAAGGCTCACTTATGGATTTCTTGGTCAACAATGATTACGGAAAACTTCCTTATGTTCGCATGTGGGCACTTGATTTGTTTGTAAAAAAACCAAACTTATTGTCTTTTGAAGAAGCATTATCTTTGGCAGAAGATAGTCGCAGGGACTTAGGATTAAGACCGGCGGCCTTGCTTGCAAGAGAATATAACAACATTGGCTGGGTTAGAGGACATAAAGAAAACTGGAGTTGTCATAATCCTTGGGAACGTAGAGCAATAATCTGGGCTGCTTCTGTTCTAACTATGGATGAACGAAAGCCATGGTTGGGCACAATAAAAGATTCCACTTCTGATGTTTTAGAAAAAGCTGTTGCGATTAACTCGTTATCCTCCAAATAACGTAGAGTGACGAAGACTTCAAAAGCGGATAAGAGTACAGCAGGTCCAGCTCTTACACAAAGGCCTGACAAAAAGAGATGTAAAAAAAATAAGTATTATGATTTGCAAAGATGAAATCCTACAAAAAGCTGAGGAGTTTGAAATACATACCTCAAATGTTCAGAGGGACTATGTATTTGGGTGGGTTCTTGCGGGAATTTATACAGTTAGTGAATTGAGGCATCACTTAATTCTCAAGGGAGGTAATTGCCTAAGAAAGGCGTACTTTGAAAACACGCGCTACTCTAATGATTTGGATTTTTCTGTTCAGACTAAGTTGAGTGAAGATTTTCTGAAGGAGGAGCTTAATAAAGTATGTGACTTTGCGCAAGGAGCGTCGGGTGTAATATTTGAAAAAGAAAAGAATAGAGTAGAACGTAAAAAAAGAATAGACAAAAAGAAATTTGTATATGAAGCACGTCTCTATTTCAAAGATTTTTATGGAGGAGAAGGAAAATTCATTATCAAGATATGTTTAGATGTAAGCCTGTATGATAAGATTTACCTTCCAGTCCAAGAACGTATTATCATCCATCCGTATTCGGATCAACATGATTGTAACGCAAAAATTAAATGTATAAAGCTGGAAGAAGTTCTTGCATCAAAGTTGAAATGTTTGTTGCAAAGAAGACATTCAGCCGACTTATACGATTATGTATTTTCTATAATGTTTAACACGGGGATAGAGATAAGGCGAATGGAGGTGCTCAGAACTTTATTGAAAATTACAATTTTTGAGAGGAGTCCAGGATTCTTAAAAAGCCTCCTTTTGGAATTACCTTTTCAGGTATTAAAAAGTTTGTGGGCTCGATACTTGGTATGTCCAAAGAATACGATTATTAATTTTGAGACAGCTGTAGAACGTTTCAATGATCATATCCTTGAACTATTTGAAGGTCAACCCATTGGAGCAGGAGAACGAGCCTTCTTCCCTGCAGAATTAAGAACACCGATTATGGAAGCTGGATCAAATATAACTCTTCTGGAAATGATTTATGGAGGCTTTAAGAGGCTTGTAGAGCCTTATTCTTTAGTTTACAAGGTAAGAACGAGTGATGGTGTAGGAAGGGAATATTTCTATGGTTATGATCAGACAGGGGGAAAATCTCCTCCAAGCATAAAGTCTTTTTTACATACAGGGATCCAAGGATTAAAACTAACTGATAAAAGATTTGAACCAAGATATGATATTGAGCTTTCAAAAGCTGGCGAACCTTCCGAAAACTCATATTTTGGGAAACCTTTCAGCCAGAGAACACATGCAGTCAGGTTACAACCCTATCGGGGTGGAAGGGTAAGAAGTGTTAGGAAAAGAAGGCGGACAATAACAACAGGACCGACTTATATATATCAGTGTCCAGTATGCCAAAAAACTTTTCGAAGAAAGAAATCTAATCCTCAATTAAATAAACATAAAGACAAATACGGAAATCAATGCTTTGGTATATCAGGAATATTTGTGAAAATGAATTACTAGGGAACCTGGGACAGTCAGGGGGAAAATTAAAGGGGTCAGACCACCTTTTTGTTTTTTTATTTTAATTTTATCACAGCACCCATTTAATTTTCTATTTTCTATTGGTCCTGCATGTGTATTTGCAATTGACTAATGGCCCCCGGCCAATTTCTTTTCCCGCTTCACCATTTTTAGCGCAAAAAATCTTTCGGCCCTAAAGGGCCTTTTAGCACATATTAACCCCAAATTCCATTAACTCAAAACCCTGTCCTGAGCGCAGTCGAAGGTTCAAAACTCAAAACTGACTATGCCTGTTTTTCGCTGGCTTGCAAAACTCTTGCAGGCCATTTTTTAAGAATGGCCTGTGGACGAAGGCATTAGCTTACTGATACTCGTATCAAAGTAAGCTAAAAGCCGAGAACACCCAAGCCAGCCAAAAAGCAAACAGCGTTAATCTGCGTTAATCCGTGTCTAAAAACTTTCGTGTTCTTCGCGTCCTTCGCGGTTAAAAGACCTTGCCTTTATTTGTATTAGGGGGGTTGCATGTGTATTTGCAATTGACTAATTGCCTCCGGCCAATTACTATTAATTCGGCCTTAATTTCACCGCCGAGCAAAAAAACCACGTTAATCTGGTTAAGCCCCTCTATCCTCTCTGTGCTTTTTCTCTGTGGCCAACTAAGAGCCTGTATCAAAACCTAACATAAAAATTAAGGAACCGCTTCGCGGACTTATTCTAATAGATTTCTCGGCTTCGCTCGAAATGACCAGTGTGGTTTTGTTATAGACTCTAAATACGCAATACGCATCATGAGATACGAGATACGAACAAAGAATCAGCGTCTAAGAAACTCTGCTGAGCGCAGCGAAGTCCCGGCGCGCCGGGGTGCTTATTTTCTATCCATTCGACTCCGCTCAGGACAGGTTTTCTATTGGGCTGAGTGGGAAGCTGGGATAGGACTGGGCAAATCCTGGGATTTATGTAAAGTTCGGCTACGCAAATACCGAAAAATCTTTAGCTCTGTAAATAAACAAATCAAGGAGACTAAACCATGAGTGCAGAAGGTCTTACAAATAGTCAGTCGGGAGAGGTTGTTCAAACGCGTGAGCAGCTTCACGAGGCGTTATTTGAGTACAATCCCTCTCAAACAATAGTTGTCGATGATGAAGGCAGGATAATCACATACAATAAGGCAAAACGAGAGTCCGGCGACAGGCTGCCGAATGACGGCGATATTATGTTCAAGGATTACGCCGGTAAATACGACATAAACATGTATTCCGAACTGGCCGAGTGTATCCGAACCGGTGAAACGAGGGTGTTTCCGGAACAAAAGTATCTGGATAAGGCCCTGTGGACAACGATAGCTCCATTTCCGGGCGGGGCTATCGTAATAACCGAAGACGTTACCGATGACAAGAACGCCGAGCAATTCAACAAGGCCTTGTTCGAGTATAATCCATCGCAGACAATAGTCGTTGATGACCAAGGCAGGATAATCACATTCAATAAGGCGAAACGCGACTCGGGGGACAGGCTGCCTACGGCTGGGGACGTTATGTTTAAGGATTACGCGGGCAGATATGACATAGACATGTATTGCGAGTTGACCGAATGCATGCGAACGGGCGAAACGGGGGCATTTCCCGAACAAAGGTATGCGGATAAAATTCTGTCCACGACGATATCCCCGTTCCCCGGCGGGGCTATCATAATAACCGAGGATGTTACCGCGCGGGTAGAGGCGGAGAAAGAGTTGAAAAAGGCTAACAAGGAACTGAAGGAAAAAGGCCGGCTGCAAACAGCATTTGTCTCGAACGTTTCACATGAACTAAGAACGGCGCTTTGCATTTTCAAAAATACGATTTCAAATCTCACAGCGGGCGGTAAGGGTAAACTCGACCGTAAATTGCGCGAGAATCTGCAGATAGCAGATGAGAGCGTCGGCAGACTTGCGCGAGTTATCGATGACTTTATCGAACTGTCGGAAATCGAGACGGGCAAGGTGGGGCTTTCGTGCAGCCAGTTCGACTTAGGGTCGGTCATTTGCGGTGTGGCAGAAGCAATGGAGCCACTTGCAAAGGCCAAGAAGATTAAAGTGAAAACGATTACAGGAGGAGGCGAGCTGACTGTTTGTGCAGACCGCGATAAAATAGAGCATGTTCTGAGACATTTGCTGGATAACGCGATTAAGTTCGTGCCAGAAGGCGGGAAAATAGAGGTATGCGCACAAGAGTCGGGCGATGAGGTGGCGGTGGCAGTCAAAGATAACGGGCCGGGCATCCAGAGCGATGACCTGGAAAAAGTTTTTGACTGTTTTGCAAGGTCCGAAACTGCACAATCGGCCGGTACGGCGGGTGTGGGCCTTGGCCTTACAGTGGCGAAACAACTGATAGAAATGCACGGGGGGCGTATCTGGGCCCAAAGCACCGTTGGGCAGGGATGCACTTTCCACTTCGTTGTGCCGAAACAACTGTGACAATGCAGAAGCAGCGTCAGGGTTTTCGGCCTTGATTTCAGCGAATCCTTGGGACCCGGGGCGGCACCGGGGATTGCAAGCCGTAGGGCAATAATTATCCGGCTCAGAAGATCAAGTAGCCGCTGGCTTTTTGGAGGCGAAGGCCTACCTTGCCTACGTCTTCAATACGGTGCAACCGGTGCTGTTTTCGGCGTTTCAGAATTCGACTGACGGTTATGGGACCAAGGCCGGGGACACGCAATAGCGCCAATTTCGATGCGCGGTTTACCTGGACGGGGAACAATTCAGGGTGATTTTCGGCCCAGAGGAGTTTCGGGTCAGTGCTTAAAGAAAGATTGCCGGCGCCTTCGAAGATGATGTCGGATTCCTTGAAGCCGTATTTACGAAGCAGGAAATCCACCTGGTAGAGCCGATGCTCCCGCATGAACACATCCTTCGGGGCTTTCACAGTAACTTGCTCTGCCGGCAAAGACTCATTGCCGAGGCCCCTTTGATAAGCGCTGAAGTACACCCTGTGCATGTTCAGGTGGTCATAGAGGGCGGCCATGTATTTAACTATTTCGGCGTCTTTCTCGGTGGCGGCCCCGACTATGAACTGCGTGGTCTGCCTGACGCGCTCATAGCGTGCCCCCCTGCCGGTGAGAGAACTGATTAACTTGATGGGCTCGATAATGTCTGTGATGTAGTCTTTCTTTTTCGAGAGCTTCGCTAAGTGGACGGCGCCAGGTGTCTCAATGTTCATCGAGACCATGGTTGCAAGGGAGACGGCCTCTTCAATCGCCGCGGAACTTGCGCCGGGGATGACTTTGAGGTGGATGTAGCCTTTGAATTTGTGCTTTTGGCGCAGGATTTTAGCGGTTGTGTTGAGGGTGTCCATGGTGGCGTCGGGGGAGCGGCAAACGCCGGAACTTAAAAACAGGCCGGCGACCTTGCGGCGATTGTAATAGTCTAAGAATATCTTAGCGGTTTCTTCGGGACCCAGGCTGCACCTGTGAACTTTCATATCGGAGCGGAGGGGGCAGTATTTGCAATCGTTGCCGCAGACGTTCGAGATGAGGGTCTTAAAAAGTGTGGTCTTTCCGCCGTTGGGCAGCGTGACGGGGTAAATCCATTTGCCCTCGGAGCCGCGACGGCGATGCTCATCTTTATTAGCGCTGCAGGCACAGGCAAGGTCATATTGGGCGTCGGCGCCAAGTATCTCTAACTTCTCGGCGCTATCCGGTTTTGAAATGACAGCCGTCATATTCTCACATCCATTTGAGATTTCTCTGGCCTAACAGGCAACAGTCCCCACCAAATGGTTTACAATGAAATTATAAGCGGCCTTGCTCCAAAGTCAAGAACTATTTTCTGGACATAGTCACGAATACGCTTAAAATATGTAGGATTTTATTGAGAGACACACAAATGACAAAAATGCAGATAATCGCAAAAGCAGTCCTTGCCTGCTTGGGAATTTACATTGTTGCGACACTATCGGAGATCATAACCAAATCCGCATTTACCGGCTCCGATTCCTCTGCATTGGCAGTAGCAATCAGCCTTGCTGGAATTACGGTTTTCATAACGGTTATCGCATTTTTTTTGATCTTTAAAAATGATGTCCTTGCTTGCAAAATCCCAGGTCCCGGCGAGAAGTTGGGTTCCAAATTAGGGCCTATATGGCTGATCGGTTCCCTTCGCGTGGGCTTGGTTTTTTTAGGACTTGTGCTGCTGACCTCTTCGATTCCAAGTATACTAAACGTTGCATTTAGGCTCTCGCCTCCAAATATCCGCCTGTGGCTTAACAATGCAATCGCCTCTAAAAACACTTTCGACTTGATAGACCTGTCATCACGCAAACAACTGACCTTTGTATATGATTCGTTAAAACTCGTATTGATAATCTACCTCCTCTGCGGTGCCCCCCATTTAATTTGTTGGCAACTAAAGCACAGCATGACCCTTCAACAACCACAGGAAACCCAAAACCCAAACGATTATTCAGAAAGACCCGAAAATGAATAAAATGCACTCACTTGCAAAAATCATGTTCGCAGGGTTGGCCATATACATAGCCATCCTTCCATGCCGCAACATACTCTATGTTGTGGCAATGGCGATTCAAAAACGTACTCTTGAATCACTCGGAACTGTTTCATTGGCGTTGCTTATTACCGCTGTTTATTTGGCGGCGGTTTTTTATTTTCTTATTTATAAACGTGATAAGTGGGCAGACAAACTTGTTGGTACCTCAGATTTATCGGCCACCTCAGCCCGGATAGACTGGCTCCCGGTGGCATACCGCCTTGTTTCAGTTGCGGTTGGATTGCTGTGCGTCTATCGTTTCTTCACACACATTGTATATGCCGCTGGACGATATATAGCAGCCACAGGTACTAATACTGTTTATCAACAACAGTACAAGGACTTGATAATCCGCGAGCTTTTGGGTTTGATGATTCTCATTCCCATCGGAATTTATCTTCTGTGTGGTGCGCCGCATTTTGTTCGGTGGCAGGTTAAGAAGACACTCGAGCTTTGCAAAGAATTCGGTGGAAGTGAGGAAGCTCAGGAAAGTAAACAAGATCAGAAATAAATATATTGGGAGGATAATATCATGTTGGGAACATTTGGAATGGTGAGGCTGGCTTACGGGTCGGCCCAGGTTGCTTCTACGGCGGCTGCGGGGGATGCGGCAAGGGCTAAAAGCAAGGCCAGATCGGTAGAGCGCGAGTTACGGGTGCTTGAGGCGAATCTCGCCAAGAGTATGATGATTAACGAGGCGCTTTGGGAACTTATTCGTGACCAGCACGGGCTGACGGAAAAGGACCTGCACGACAAACTGTATGAGGTGGATATGCGCGATGGGGTTCTGGACGGCAAGCACCAGCGAAATGCCGTGAAGTGCCCAAACTGCGACCATACGGTTTCTCCGCGACACCCGGCGTGTATCTACTGCGGGCAGGTCATCGACGAATCAGTATTCACAATCAACTAAAGTGTGTCCGAAATGGTTTTTGTCGTGCCTACAAAAAACCGCGTGGGCCAAGTAGTTCGTAGTTCGATATCTTTTACTAATCGGGCCAATTGCCTGTGAAGACTTCGACGGCTGGGCCGGTCATATATACGCAGTTGTCCTGTTCGCACCAGTTAAGGTCGAGGTCTCCGCCGGGCAGATGAGCTAAGACTTTACGCTCGCACCTGCCAGTGAGGGCGCCCGCCACGACAGAAGCACAGGCACCTGTTCCACAGGCCAAGGTAATTCCGCTTCCGCGCTCCCACGTCCGCATGGTGAATTCGTCAGGGGCCTGGAGCTTAACGAAATGGGCGTTGATGCGATTGGGGAAGAGTTGGTGGTGTTCGATTAGAGGCCCGACTCTGCCAAGTTCAATCTCATTCAAATCATCACAGAAAAACACGGCATGAGGATTTCCCATAGACACGCAAGTCATAATAAGCTCTTTGTCGGCAACTTCAATTGGCTCATCGACAACTCTTTGGGCTTCGAGCGCAACAGGTATCTGGTCTGCCTTTAGTATCGGGCGGCCCATATTTACGCAGACCCTGCGGACTTTGTCATTGTCGTCAATCTCGAGGCCGAGTGTGAGTACACCTCGGGCCGTTTCAATCTGCAAAGAGGCTTCGAGGGTTTCCTGTCCCGGCACAGAAAACTCGTCGCCGGCGTCGGCGAGCCGGTGGTCATAGACATACTTGGCCAGGCATCGTATGCCGTTGCCGCACATTTCGGCTTCTGAGCCGTCAGCGTTGAATATGCGCATGCGGGCATGGGCCGAATCGGCCGGACATATCAAAATCAGGCCATCTGCGCCGATGCCGGTGTGTCGGTTGCTGAGCTTTACGGCCAGAGAGGCAGGGTCATCGACCTGCTCTTCGAAGCAGTTGACATAAACATAGTCGTTGCCCAAACCATGCATTTTAGTGAATTGCATCTTGCGCGCCTTCCAAAGACAAGGCTCAGAGTGAGAGTATAGCCGCAAAGGCCGAGAAAATCAAGAAAATGACGTGCCGGGTTGGACCTGATAGATATGGTCTGCAAACAGATGCACGACGACAGCCAATCCCTCCCTTTCGCCCATTCGGCTGCGCTCCCCGCTTCGCTCTAAACGGCTTCGCAGGGCAAGCAGGGCAGGCTCTGCGGCGAAAAGGCTGCCACCCGACGGGCGGGTTGGGAGCGTATTTTTGAATTATTACTCGGCTGGTTCAGGTTCCTGTGGCGGCGCCGGGGCGGCTTCTTCTCCGGGGGGAGCGGGCTTTCTGGTATTTCCCTCGATCCTGAAAAGTGTGAGCACCAACTCCATGTATATCCGCAGGACGATAACTATGAGTATGAACACAATTGGTGCCGCAATCACGTGCAACAGCCCCACCGCAAAGCCTTTGGTAAAGGCCGTTACAATCATCATAAGCCCTACGATGGCCGCAATTCCGATGCCGAGCATGTACAAAATCTTTATTACCCGGGTGGTAATAAACTCAGTGAACGACAGGTCAAACAAGCAACTCCAAAATCCCTTTTTCTCATCCATAATTGTTACCTCGCATTGAGTTAGTTTAGCACGACGAAATACGATGCCGGCACAGTTATGCCGTTTATTTACTTTTATACCCGGTATGGGCGGTGAGTCAAGTGATTGCAAATTCTTTTTTTCGGGTGCTCATTTGAGCCTTAAGACGTGCAATAATTGACGAGTGCATCTGTGAGACTCGCGATTCGGATAGATCTAGCGTGGCGCCGATTTCCTTCATCGTCATCTCTTCATAATAATACAAGACGATGATAAGCCGTTCCGCCCGGGTCAAGCCCTTAGTGAGAAGGCCTTTGAGGTCCCGCTTTTGGGCTTCAACCAAAGGGTTCTCGCTTTTCTGGTCCTCGATGATATCTATTTCCCGAATGTCCTTTTCGCTCTCGGATTCGGCGAACTTATTGCTTAGGGAAACAAGACCAATGGCATTGGCGTCGCGCTGAAGTCTGCGAAACTCGTCCATGTTCAGGTTCAACTCGTTAGCGATTTCATTTTCGGTAGGTAGTCGGCCGAGATAGGCCTCGAGGGTCTGTAGGGCCTTTTCAAGCTGGTGTGCACGTGCGCGAACGAGACGGGGGACCCAGTCCATACTTCTCAGTTCGTCAAGGATGGCTCCTCGAACTCTGGGTGTGCAATAGGTCTCAAACTTGACGCCCCTTTCGGGGTCAAAGGCATCTATGGCATCCATCAGGCCGAATATGCCCGCACTGACGAGGTCGTCAAGCTCAACCTTGTCGGGGAGCTTTGCATATATGCGGTCGGCGGTGTACTTGACGAGCGGAAGGTAATGCTCCATGATGAGGTTGCGGTGATGCTCGTCCCTGGTTTGGAAGAATCCTTTCCAGACTCGGCCAATGTCCTTTAGTTGGGCTGTCTTCATTTCCTGAACCTCCGTGTAAATCTCTCGGGATCTTTTTTGCGCCCGTTATACCTGGTCCTATAAACCGGACAGTTTTGAGGTTTTCACTCCTTTGGCCTCGTTAAACATTTTTCAGCAAACATACTTTTATCGGCTATCGAATGGCACCGGTTTAAAAAACCATCTCGCGAACTCACCCAAAAACGCGTTTCTCTAAACTGTTTGTAACGACCATTGAACCAGCGCCCGATAAAATCCAAGATTTCCGACAAAGAGGACGACTGCCTGAAACAAACAATAAGAAACCTACATTTTTCAGATTAGATTTTTAGATAAAGTCAGTGAACAGCACCTCAACGCTATCTGGCCTCAAGCAGCTGGGCGGCGGTTCTGTTGTTAATCAAGTTCTCAGAAAGCTTGTCAATCTGAAGTTTGAGGTATTTTTCTGTATCATTTTCAAAGAGCCATCTGGCATAGTCATCGACTACAGGCACAGTTTCGAAACTGCCGCCGCGGCCGAACTTGATATGCTCACTGTCACGCAGCAAGAGCCGCTTGCTTCTAATGTGCTCTGAAACGGCTTCGGTTATCAAATCGGCGAACTCGGCCACGTCCAGGTCGGTGGGCACAAAGCCGGGCGTTTCGACGGCCTCTATGTTATGCATCAGAACTTGATGCCTGCGCTCGGTGAACTCGAGTATCTTGACGAGCAGTTCCGCAATGTTATCAGTTATTGTTGACGACATATTCATATTTATAGTGCTACCAGTTGAATTTTCCCGTTTACTCGCGGGTAAGAATCTTTATAACAACAGGTTACAATCCCACTCGCGGGAATTTTATACCCTTAAGGGTATAACTTAACGAAACAATCGCACGATATCTTTTGTGAAAACCGCAGGATGGATATCACTTGCGGTCCTTCCTCATTTTGTCAATATCCTTTTGATCTCGGCTAATGTCTTGTCCTTTCTGAGCTCCATAATTTTTGCGAGCCTTTGGAAGACGGATTCGTCATAGAGGCGATGGCCTCCATCGGTCCAGTCAGCCTCGTGGATCAAACCCATAGTTGTGTAGTTATGAATAGTTTGTCTTGAAAAGGGCGTGAAGCGCACGACCTCACCGATTCGATAAAGCTTTGTGGGAATTGTAAATCTGGTTTTTTCTTCCATCGGGTAGATACTCACAAACTCTGCATCAAACGCTAAATCTATGTTCTTCGTCTTGCCACGGGGCCGGGCAACGACCGAACAATGCTGCCATCCATAAAAACCCGACTCCCGGCCGATCAAGGCCCCTCGAACCGCTCCGTCAGATTTTCTGTGGTTTTACTGCCCGCCTGCGGGAAGCCACAAACCAGCGGGTCACCACAAGAATAGCTTTTGCATTTTGCAAAATGTAAAATATATTCACATTAGCACTTCTGTCAACCCTTTTTTTTATTTTTTTTGAAAAATTAGCAAATTTTTTGTTTACGCGGCCCTTGCAGCCATTTAGCCGACATATCCGGCCCACAAAAGCCTTTTTATCTGGGCAATCTCCCCGTTTTGGCCCCCTGGCGCCGCCGGGGGTCATCCTGAGCGAAGCCGAAGGATCTATTCAAAAACAATCCGCGACTTGTCCTTCATAGCACGAAGTGCGGAGTAGGAAGCGATTCCTTATTGGTTAGCCCCCACAGTTTATTGCGGGGGTAGTTCGCTGTTCCTGCCTCCAGTGAGGCTGTTAATGCTCTGTACCTAAAGGTACATTCGCGATATGCTTAGACCCTCATCGCGGCCTCTAGCAACAACAGCCTCCCGGTTTACCGGGACTTCACCTACGAGATACGAACCCTTAGCCTGCCCTGAGCGCAGCCGAAGGGAGATACGAGATACGACTCACGCCGCCCGCGTCGGCTGTTGTTTACAAATGGGTGAATTTTCGATATAATTGCCCTCGATTAGGTATTGCAGGCAAAAAAACAAGCTCCGTTAGTTCAGTGGGAGAAGGCTATGGCCCGGACAAATTCAAAAATCAGCCTCCCGGCCTGTTTGTCATTCCGGGCTTGACCCGGAATCCAGAATGTAGGGTGGGCCTATGGCCCACGCGGTATTGTTAATATGCAAGGAAAAAAACATGGCCCGGACAAATTCAAATAATGATTCACCGAAAGGCGCCGATGTTTCCAAACGAAAATTCAGCCAATCCCAGTACGACATGCTCAAACGCTGCTCGGATAAAAAAGATATGACCGAGTGGAACCAGTGGCGAAAGGAGAATCCTGACGATGATGTGCTTTTGGAGAAAGCTAACCTACAGGGGTTTTATCTGACCGCTCTTCCATTTGATAATCTGCAAGGTGCCGATCTTTCAAATGCCAATCTGCAAGGTACCGATCTTTCAGAAGCTAATCTGCGAGGTGCCGACCTTTCAGGGGCTAATCTGCAACGTGCCAAACTCTCGGAAGCTAATCTGCAAGATGCCAAACTCTGGTATGCTAATCTGCAAGGTGCAAACCTTTCAGGGCCTAATCCCGACCTTTCAGGGGCTAATCTGCAACGTGCTGACCTTTCAGGGGCTAATCTGCAGGATTCCCACCTTAGAAGGGCTTATCTTCAAGGTGCCAAACTTCCACTTGCTAATCTGAAAGGTGCCTTCCTCGTGCGTGCTAATCTGCAAGGTGCCGACCTTTCAGGGTCTAAACTGTACGGTGCCAACCTCTGGCAAGCTGATCTTAACCAAGTCAATATGTACTTCGTGAAGTTCGACTCAACGACTCGTTGTCGTAGTCTCAGGGGGAAGGATTTTTATGGGAGTCCGGTATTTAAGCGATTTGTTGAGGACAGTGACTATTTAGAAGATTTTAAGAGAAGGCATCCCGCTATATATTGGATATGGTTTGTGCTTTCAGATTGTGGGCGGTCTATTGGGCTGTGGGCGGCATGGTCGTTGGCCTTTGCGGTATTCTTTGCTCATGTGTTCTACAGTCTTGGGCCGGGTGCTATGAAGGTGGCGGACCTGCCGTGGAATTTTTCTACGGTTGTTTATTATAGCGTGGTGACTTTTACGACTTTAGGATTCGGAGACGTTGTGCCAACAACGAACGCTGCCGCGTGGTGGGTGATGGCCGAGGTAATCACCGGCTATGTAATGTTAGGCGGCCTGATCTCTATATTCGCAAACAAATTGGCAAGAAGAAGCTGAGCAAGCAATTTCACTAAATACTAACGACTATCATGCCGCCCCCAGCGGGAGCGAAGCGAAGTCCCGCGTGTCCCGATCTATCGGGGACCTGTCGGGGCTAAAAAAGCAATTTCACTAAATACTAACGACTAAACAGCCTTGCTCTTCATTCGAACGCTGTTTGCATCTCCTTACTGATGAAAAGGAGATTCATCTAAAAACACAGTGTAAGTATCTCTCTCGATATCGTACTCCGGTCCGTGTTTTCTTTCCTTCGCCTTAATAAATGTCATAAGGTCGCAATCTTCCTCAAGATAAGCATAAAGATTGTCCTTGTAAGAGAATTCAGTTATCTTATTATGAATTCCTAATGCGTCCAATTCTGACAATGGAACTCTTAGCCAGCTATGAGATGGCGTATCTACACACAAATAAGGTTTTAGCATCTTCTCAGATGATAGGTCTGGTTTTGGAGTTCTTGATCCAAGTCGTTCAAGCAATTCACCAATACCGTCTTGATAATCCTCTTCTTTTCTAAAGTCTGCGTAGTACTTTCCCTTGAGAAATCCCGGCAGTTCGACATCGTCTAATAGAACAGGTAAAACAATAACACGCTTTTCACCGATTTCTCGGTATGACGCCAAATCTAATTCTTTTTGTACACATTGACTATTGATCGATTTTGATGAAATTATTGCTACAACAAAATCGACTTTATCAATTCCTTCTCTTATCTTTTCTATTAAAGAATCACCAACAAAAATTTCTGTCTTATCAATCCACACGGTATGACCAGCGTCACGTAAGTCATTAGCCAGCCTTTTTGTAAATGGTTTGTCTTTATGAGAATAACTTATGAAAATTGAACTCATTCTCTATATCAACCAACTGATTAAAAACAAACAACGGATGATAACAATGTAACCAAGGCCAAGCGATTATCGAGCCTCTTGGATTGCTTGGTTAGGTGCGCCCACACCTAGATTCCACGTATTCTCTGATCTCGTTATTTAATTTATCAATTAATTCATCAAGGAGCTCTGCGTTCTTTATTGTTTCAGTCCATCTTTCAGATGACATAGATTTGCGGGAGACCTGAAACCTTACTTCGTCACTCAAGGTTGCCCTTCGTATTTCATGGGTGACTTCATACACTTTTCTTGGAATAAAAGGGCGACGCTTTATGACTCCTTCAAAAAAAGCTCCATTTGCTTCAAGATATAGAGCCCACCGTTTTTGATCAGTTTCATCATCAGTTTGACCTTCTGGCCTAATATCAACGCTGGGTTTTAGTGAACGTGAACATGCTTGTAGCTCCCATGCTAACTTCCATACTTCTTCCAGAATTGAATACTCGTTGTTAAATACTTCCCTATTTGAATGTCTGAATACATCAAATTCGGTTTTCACACTCTCGACTTTTTTAGTTATTTCCTCGATGTCTTCTTTTGTTGCTAAATTCCTACCTTTCTCTTCTACATATTTTCTTAGATGCTTTCTTCCTAACAATAAAAAGAAGCTTATGATAATAACTAATAATGAGTTAATTGCTTCCCAAATATACATGGTTTTCGTGTCACCTAAAATAATAACATACAATACATTTTGAGTAAAAATTAACCTATCTAAAGAAAAATGTCAACATTCTTTTAGGAATAATTAATGGCGTATCCCGCACTTACATAGTTAGTGCTGGTCGTCATCGTGCTGTTCCTGCCTCCAGTGAGGACTATTTTAAAAAACTGTCGGATCCTTATCGCGGCCTCCGGCAAAAACAGCATCTGGGATCTGGCATCCAGCATCAGGACACAGCTTTCCTTATTACAACATTTCTTTTTCAAACCCCCGGACCGAAACGATAGGTCCCACACAAATGTACTTCTTTTTTGTCTGCTCACAATAGGCCAACACACACCAGCTAAAAGCTTCAACTGCAATAGTCAATATAAAATAGAAAATAGTCAATTCCCAAGATGCTTGCATCAAAGCAAGCTAAAAGCCGAGAACACCCAAGCCAGCTAAAATTGTCCGTGTGAATCAGTGAAATCTGTGGTTAAAAAACTCTGTGTTCTCTGTGACCTCTGTGGCCCAAAAACCAGTGTTACTTGTCCTTCGTCCTGTCCGCCATAGCTTTATGCGAAGGCGGAAGCTCAAAGAGCGAAGTTGGAATCTGTGAAACTTGTCCCGCCATAGTTTTAACGACGGCGGATCCGCGGTTAGGAGCTTTTGAACCTAAAGGTTCCTCTGTGTTCTCTGTGCCCTCTGTGGCAAATCTTTTCTACGAACAACGAACTACCAACTAAAGCAAGCATCCCGTATCGCTTGTCCGCCGTCTTGTCCTTCGTAGTCCCGATTTGTCGGGACGAAGCAGGACCCATCAAGAGCAACGCCGCGCAGCGTTCAACCTCAATAGTAAATGGTAAATAGAAAGTTGAAAATTAAGTCCCCCCGACCGGCTACGTTTTTTATGGTTAAAACGTCCTTAATCGGCCCGTAAAAAAAACCGATATAGAGGCTGACGTAGATTGTAGCAGTGTTAATAAGCCTTTGCCAAACAAAGAGTTAAGCGAGCAGAATGGAAACGGACAGCCCAAACAACGAACAGGCCCCGGCCCCCAGTTCCGATAATGTGTACCGGCTGGAGGTGATAACCCCACTGGTCCAGCAGTTGAGCTGCCTCGACATCAAAAGGATTGCGGATATCTGCGTCAACGAGATTCCGAAACTGCTGAACGCAAGACTTGCATCGCTGTACATCCTCGACGAAGCAAGCGACATTCTGCATCTTGAGAAGAATAATCATCCTTTTCTTATCAACAACATAGTCTCGCTTAACCAGAACCCACCTTCACCGATGGTTGCGGCGGTCAGGACGAAGGAACTGATGCTGGTTGACGACATAGAATCGTACCGGAAGCCTGATATCAGCAAAACACAGCGGGCATTTTCACGGAACTACCAGACCAAAAGCTGCATCATTGCCCCGCTGATTTGCCTTGGCCGGGTGGTGGGCGTGCTGAACCTGACGGACAAGAATGACGGCAGTAGCTTCACGGGGGATGATATCGTTGCGATGGAGCTTTTCCGGCAACTGATTGGGGCGTCGATTGGCAACATAAATTTGTTCGAGAAGACGCAGCGTCAGGCGAAAACGGACGGTCTGACGGGTATGCTCAACTACCGAACGTTCTATGAGACTCTGGAAACGGAGTTGCGAAGGTCGCAACGGTACGGCGGACAACTCTCCATCATTATGGCTGATATCGACAACCTCAAACCGATAAACGATAATTTCGGTCACCGAGCGGGCGACATGGCGATAAAGCAGATTAGCAAAAGGATAAGCGCGTGCATTCGCCAGATTGATATTGCGACCCGATACGGGGGAGATGAATTCGCGGTTATATTGCCGAATACATCGCTTGCAGATGCGGTAGTGGTTGCAGAGCGTATGGTCCACATGATCGCCGAGGCACCGATGACCTGGGACCGACAGGAAATCGCACTTTCAATCAGTATCGGCGTAGGGCAGTACGAGGCAGACACCTGCTCGGATGACGCCACAAAGGCCACGGACCAGGCCCTTTACGCCGCAAAACAGGCGGGCAAGAATACGGTAAAAGTCTTCTATCCAGCCGAGATCCCCTGAGCCCCACCCCTAAACCGGCGGCAACGTGGCAAAGCCCGGCAGCAATCAAATCTGAATTTGTACGAAAAACCGCGTTTTTACACGCTGAAGGGCGTTTTATCGAATCCGTCCCAAAACGGGTAATCGCGTGTGATAAAAGGGTTGACAACGCCTGCGGGCAGTGATAATCTGAGAAATGTAAAATAAACTAAGACATTGTCTGAGTCGCGCTAACGTGTTTCTATTACAACACTTACAGATAACATCGTGCCGAATGCGATTTCTTAGTTCATTAGGAGGAGCTTTAGCTGCGCGGCAATCTCGACCATTACAATTTATAACAACCGCAACACAACCAACAAGGCCCGTTATCGCGCCGGTTATATATACGCTGAACGCTATACGGTGTCTTTTTTCCTTGCAGTTTCCGCAAAAATAAGTATAATTACAAACCAGCTAACAACGGGTGCCGACAGCCGGGGCGGCAAGTAAGTTCGTGATTAGTGAATTGTATTTGGTGAATAATATCTGAGGCACCTTTCTATGGA
>CAZLWL010000028.1:0-28581 GCA_964563335.1 uncultured Pirellulales bacterium | reverse complement strand
TTATTGGCTCCGCTAAGGGTTAAAGAACGAAAATGAAATTAGACAGTACAGTTAGAATACCGTTTATTAAATATGTACTGAAGCATTTTGGTTTTGAAATACCAAAGTCAGTTGTATTTGAAAATCCCGCGTGGCGAAACTGGTTTCTTGAGTACCTTGAAAAGTCTAGGTCGAGTACTTTTAAATCTGAAATTTTCTCAGCACTTCTTTTTTTATCAGAACTAGAAATCGAATCTAAAGAAGATTTCTATCAAAAAATCAAATATGTAAAAGTGCATTATCTTTCAAAAACACCTATTGGTTTTCTCAGATTTTTTTTCGATTGGAAAAATTATCTTCTTTCATGGGTTGAGACTACGTTTATTGACAAAATCAAGAACAAAGATTGTTTTGTACACGATGCTGAAATTCGGTTATTCAATGAAACGCAAAGAAGATATGATGGCTCAGGTCTAACCTGATTTCCTCCTCAGTAATCAATTTGGAGAGGAATTAAAGGTGCCCGGTTATATAATATCAAATCTGCGAAATCAGCATCTAAGAAGCTCTGTGCTTTTTCTCTGTGGCCCAAAAATCAGCGTTAATCCGCGTTAATCAGCGTCCATCAGTGAAATCAGTGGCTAAAAAAACTCTCTGCGTCCTCGTCCGTCTCCTAACTTCTTTTTTGTCTGCTCACAATAGGCCAACATACTTGGCCTGTAGTTTATCCCGCACCAAAATATTTGGTGCAGGCGAAATCCTGACTTGGCTTCACATAGGCTGTCAAAACAGCCATTGGACAATTAATAAGATGTGTTGATGCTTGCATCACAAGCAGCTTTTGAATTGTACATCCCGCGATTGAAAATCGCATCTGTGAAGCGATTACCTTCGTGCCTAAAGGCACATCTGCGTTAATCCGCGAAATCTGCGTCTAAAAACCTCTGTGTCTCCGCGGTAAAAAAAAATCACAAATTTCCGCCACGTTTCGCGCAGCCCCAGCGCCGCTATTATTGGACGTTTCAAAATGCCCCCGACCGCCACGTTTGCCCGCCACTATATGATGTAGCACCCCAACGAAAGTGCAACTCATGTAGTGTCTTACCGCTTCCGGCTCAATCTGGACACCACCTCCCGCACAATTCAAGAAAACCCGCCGCCCCGTCCGATATGCTCTTGTAAGAAGCTTGGGTCTTGGATTTAGATGGAGCAAATTTATGAGCAAAAGGGAAATTATCGACTTTATCCTCGAGATCAACAGAGGAGCCAAGCCGGAGTTTCTGGCACAGTTTTCCGCAGAAGACCTCGACTTATATCTCGAGCATCTCATGGAGCTCGACCTCGAAGAAATTGTTCTGTGTGCCTAACTGGCACCGACCTCACCTAACCCGGCCGAGGACCTCTCCGGAGCCCCTCCTCAGCCGTGTCTAAACAAAAACCCTCTCAACCCTCTTTCTGACAAGTCATTACGGCCCCTCTCAGACCGCCGATAGCCCCCATGAAAAATTTTCAAAAATCATGAGAAAAGCTTGACTTTGGCTATTTGTCGTGATATACCATCCTTTAATTGTTTTATATCACGGATACACCCTTAACCATAAAAGAGGAGGATAATTATGTTAGACTATCGTCGCGTCTTGTGCGTTTTTTTGGCAGTCGTTTTTTTCTTAGGGCCTAACTTCGGGGATTGGGTGATTAATTCTGCACAAGCCCAGCCGATAGAACCGCCCCGAATAAGTGAACCTTTGGGTGGCATTGTAGATTCGTTGATGAGCGTGGTCTCTGATTTAACGGATACCGACCTGGATGGTCTGCCCGATTCGGTTGAGATGGTGATAGGCACGGATCCCAACAATGCAGACTCCGACTTCGACCGGCTGGAAGATTTATGGGAGATTGATAATGATTTAGATCCGTTGAATCCCGATTCGAACCTTGACGGCTTGCCGGACTACCTTGAGGTAAAGGACCCGAACCAGATAGATGCCGACGGTGACGGCAAAGAAAATGCGTGGGATTTTGACAACGACGGTGATGGTGTAAACGATAGTTTCGATTTGTCCCCATTTGCCAAGTCCGGCGTGCACGAGCAGTTCCACTTTGATATTACAAACAACGGGAATCCAGTATACATAGACTTTCAGTTAAAACCTGAAAACCCTGAACATTTAAAGCTTTACGGCCGGTATTGGGACTGGCCTGACGGTGACAGGGAAGGGTCAATGAAGGACCTGGATAACTCCAAAGAAGATGTAGCGGTTTTTCCGTTGCTTAAACTGGCTGTGAATGAACCTCCGGATCAGAATGATGTGATTGCCAACGGCATTACCGTAGATGGAAACAATGTTTTTGTGCCTTTGTTTCCGATAACAGAACACGGCACCGTTGTTGCCTTTGCAGGCAGAATGATGTATTCGGTATCCTGCCCGACAAATCTGACTATGGATGCCAGGTTGCTATGGAAAGTTGTTGGTTTCAGCGATCCTAATTCAAGTGTACTTAATCAAGAGACTCTCCTGGTGACCTATGAAGAAGATTTCATGCTTAGCGGAGTCAGTGTTGAGGAATTCTATGGCTCAAGTGCAGGTATATTCTACAGCTCAGACCCGAATCAGACGGTAGCGGCAAATCTACTGCTGGTATATGATTTTCTCAGAGATTCTGAGACACATGTTTCCGATATGCCTGCGGCTCTTGATGCCAACGACATTAATGTAAGCAATCAATTAGGCTCATTCACACACAGGGATGAGGCGCTTGTGTGGTTGGCCAACGATGCGATACCTCAGGCCCTTGACTCACTGCCACCCAATAAGAAGTTGCCTGTGGTTACTATTTTAGAGGATCAATCGGCAGATATTGAGCTTTCGGAAATCCAGGTGTCCGCCGGTCCCGGCAATTCCTTCACCCTGGATTTGACAACCGAACAAATTTCGACGTCAAAAACCCTGAAAACACCATGGTATGATACGTCAAACTATGACCCCCTGTTGACTCATGAAGTCATGAGTGAAATTCAGGACATGGAGTTAACCGATGAGGCTACTTACACTTTTATGAGTTTGATGCTTTACTGGAATACAGGTGAACAGAAGCTTTATGGTTTAGGCGCCCCGGCAACCAGAACAGCTCAAGATTACGAAATGGTTTCGGAAACAATAGAGGATATAGTGGCAGGCGGCCTTATTGGGCTTGAGGGCCTTTATCGTGCAGGTGTCGGGCTTAAAGCTTATCGGTCGATCAAGTTTTTACAGTCGAAAGGCTGGTCGATTGATGGCATCGGCGATATTGCCAAGATGAGCAAGTTCAAAAAGTTCAAAACCTGGGTCAAACAGTGCGACCACGTCGCTGATAATAGCAAGTTTTTCAAGCGCATGAACAAGGTACTTGATGGTCTGAACACGGCAGCAATGCTGGCGGACGCCGGATTTGCCGCTTACAGTGTGATAGCAATTTCTCAAATCAGCAATCTTAGCGGCCTTGCCCTCAATACTGCTCTGCTTGAGACGACGATGGAGTATTACTATACCTGTATATTATTCATGATTGGTGCGATTCCCTATGTTGGATGGTTGATCGCCCTGAGCATTGAATTGTCCGACATGTTCGGTAACTGGTCAGATGATGTGTTTGAATTCTTCATTGACGTCATGAGCAATGTAAACCATACGGTCTCACCTGAAATTGATATCGTAGGTGACCCGGAAATGAATATCTATGACGACGACGATAATGGTCTGGATGTAGGAGACCGTATCGAATACAAGAGCCGTCTTAAGGGAACAGCCGTGGGCAACGCGCACTACTGGAGTCTTGTTTATAAAAGTAGTGTCTGGCCTTACTATTCTATATCTGCGCCTTGGGGTTCTAACTCAACAACAAACTATCTCCATTCGAATGTTTTCGTAACGGCTCTGGGCAACAAGGAACTTCCCATTCCACCTTATAGCCAATGGGACAGAACACAGGACCAGTCAGCCGGGTGGAGGGCAAATGAATACGAAGCAGGGGGCTGGATCGAACCCGGAATTGCGATGGTCAACTTCCCGGTAAAACTCCGGGTGGACTCTTATTGCAAACTCTGGTACGAATGGGAGCATTTTGTCTTCCTGGTATTCTATGGATTCTGGTGCTTTCATGACTCCCGTCAAGCGAACATATATACCGGAGACAGTTTCACACTCTACTTTGATGTGATGCCTGGCAACATTGACGACTTGGTAAGCTGGAGTGGAATCACTATGCTCGACCACGATGGCGACGGCCTCAAAGACAGCGAGGAAACAGGCGGCAGCAATTTGTGGAGATATGATACAGATGCCGACGGTCTCAGCGATGGCTATGAAGTCGATAATGGCCTGAATCCTCGCCGTCACGACACAGATGGCGACGGACTTATAGATTGGTTTGAGATTCAGTACGGTACCAACGCACTTCAGCGCGACACCGATAACGATGGGCTCCATGACTATCTTGAAATAGCCGGATGGCTTATTCAATTCGAATACGAGGGTGAAACTTTCACTATGCACGTCCGCAGCGATCCGGCTGTCCCGGATTCCGATAGTGATGGCTTAAACGATTCGATGGAATACTGGAGCGGCCTGAATCCAAGATCCCGTGACACCAACGGTGACGGCATTGAGGATGTGGCCAATCCGATCTATGAAGAAGGGCAAATCGAATTTGACGGAACTCTTATCGACAATGTCGCCTTACATGACCAATACTCTATAAGCGATATAGCCGTGGATGCCGATGGATATGTCTATGCAGTTGTGGGCTGGGGCGCAGAATATCCGATTATGAAACTCGCTCCCGATGGAGCAGTGGTAACAGGCTGGTCTGAATCTGTCATGAACGGTTCCAGAATGTGCTGTCCGTATTCAGTTACACTTGATGATGCCACCGACCGACTTTACATCCACGATCCGGAGCTGACCGATATCTGTGTTTACAGCTTTGACGGCACTTTCCTTTTCAGTTGGGACATAGGTTACGGTGATGGGTCGGCTATGGCTATGGAGTTCGATACAAATGGTGACCTCAACATGCTGAGATTGGGTTATGACTGGGGAACGCACCAAAACATTGCTTCTGTTGAAAAATACGACCCAAACGGTACTTTCCTTGGTTCCTGGGGTAGTCACGGACAAGCACCCGACCAGTTAACAAAACCACGCGATTTAGCCATTGGAGGCCTGTATGGAAATATCTACATCGCCAATCACGGCGGACCTGAAAGCCCAATAGGCCGAGTTGCAAAATACGACTCACAGGGGACCTTTTACCGGGACATATACGGCTACTGGCCGTACACGCATCAGCGCATCGAAGCCGATGATGATGGTTATCTTTATGTAGCGACTGAAGAGGGTATTCAAAAGTTTAATGCTGATTCTGTTTCGATAGCTCTTTGGGAAGACCCCAACGGTGCGGATGGTGGGATTATCAATGGTATCTCGGCAATGACCATGGATAACAACGGTAATATTTACATAGCTGATTTGATCGAAGCAGATCCGCAGACAGGAGATTATTACAGCCGTATCCAGAAATTCTCTCAGAAATTGGACGAAAGACCTGCCGACACTAATCCGGACCGCGATGGTGACGGGCTGCTCAACGAGGAAGAAACCGCCGGATGGGATATAACCTTTACTGATCCGAACGGCGAGCACACAATACACGTTACAAGTGACCCGCTGCTGACGGACACGGACCTCGACGGTTTGGCCGACCCCAACGAATATGCAATGGGCACAAATCCAAGAGACCCTGACACCGATAATGACGGCCTTAGTGACTATGCCGAGTGGAGAGGATTTTCACTGCAGACTAACCCCAGGCACTTCGACACAGATGGTGATGGTCTGCCCGACGGCATAGAGATCACTTATGGCAGCAATCCCAACATGCCTGATACGGATCAAGATGGTCTAACGGACTTGGAGGAATTTGGTCTTGGCTCGAATCCCCGAAGCAGCGATACAGACAAAGATGGAGTAAGCGATTTGCAGGAAAAAACATTCAATTCAAGCTTATTTCACCCTGACACAGATGGTGATTTCATGTTTGACGGCAAGGAGTTTGAGTTAGGGACCGATCCCAATAACCCCGACACTGATAACGACGGCCTCAGCGACGGCATTGAAACCACGTACGACACAAATCCGATGAATAATGACAGCGACGGCGATGGTGTCGCCGACGGCGCAGAGTTGGACATGTTCCTGGATCCGTTGTCTGAGGACACTGACGGTGACGGAATACCCGATGGAACTGAAATCGAACAGGGCACTAATCCTTTGGACGGAGATAGCGACCATGATGGCATACCGGACAACGAGGACACCGATTCCGATGAACCGCACGTGGAGAACCTTGTACTTGCATATGACGGAAGTCAGGAGGCCGCCCAGTTTGCAGATGGCCTCGCAGAATATACCACCGTCGAAATAGCATCAGCCAATGAGCTGCTATCGCAATACTCGGATGCGCCTCGAATCGTATTAGTTGGCAGGCCGGATGGAGCCGAGCCGGTTGGAACGCTCGTTCATGGTCTTTTGGCAGAGGCCGGTGATGTCCTGACAAACATGATAGAATCAGATGAAGACAGACTCGCTGTAAGGTATGGGGTATGGAACAGCACTCAGACAATAGTGCTGATTTCGTCCCCTTATCCGTCGGACCACCTCCGCGTGCTTGATATTCTCAGGAAAAAAACCGTAACGATAGAGCCGGACTCGGCCAGGGTGGAGTATCATCTGAGCGGCGCCGTAGAGTATCCCAGCGGAGGTTCCACCGATCACGGCGAATTATCATACAACTTCTTTGCAGTAGATGAAATTGACACAGTGAAACAGACTGATTCGATGGTCTACGCTACGCTTGCCGAACTAGTGAATCCAACTGTAGAAATGAGCAGGTACGATAATACGACCGTACCATTTGCGCTGAGTCAGTCGTCGGGGCTTAGGGGTTATGAAGTAGCGATTGATAGATACCTTGACATCACTTTGAGCGAAAACGTCCAGACCCCGACCGGCGACCTAATTGATGAAGCATCTATTCGTATTTATTATAAAGAATCGGACCTTGACAGGACCGGCGACGGCATCGCAGATGACCCTGAGGACATCGATGAAACCACATTGGGGATGTACTATTTCAACGAGTCTGCCGGCGAATGGACAAAACTTTCGGCGGACCTGGACTGGGTTTCCGAAATTGGAGTTGATACCACGGATGTCGAGCTCTACGGCAACAGTTACGCAGGGTATGTTTGGGCTTCTGTTTCGCACTTGTCCATGTATGGTCTTGCAGGTCAAACGTTTATCGAGCCGATAGAAACCTCCCTCCACATCACGCCACAGACGATTAACCGTAATAATCACGCCAAGAGTATAACGGCTATCATGCGAGTGCCGGAGGGAATCAGCAGGCATGATATAGCTGATGGCCAATTTGAGCTGTATGCCGGCGGTCTTAACGGCGAACCTATTGAGGCAATTTCGCATCGTGTGAACGGCGGGGGCAAGAAAGCAAAGGTGTTCGTAAAATTCAATAAGGATGAGCTAATGGATCGGGTGTCACATAACGGAAGAGTTGAACTGACTGTTGTTATCAGACTCGAATCCGGCCAATACATACATGGCTCTGATACCGTCAGGATTGTCCAGCCTCGCAGGCGCCGTGGATTACCAAAAAGACAGCAGAAAAATCAGCGATAATAGATGCAGCATGGGCAAAGCCTTCGGCTTCGCTCCATTCGACTGCGCTCAGGGCAAGCAGGCCAGGCAATTTGCCCATCCTACTTAACTGGACCCCGGCTCAAGGCCGGGGGGACAAAAATCGAACGATTGAGATTCTGAGATTCTTCGGCTGCGATTCAGAATGACCAGGCCCCAAAATGTGCTTTTTAGCACACCTTGACAAGCCGATATATTTGAGTTATAATAAGTCGTGTCGATTAAACCGATGTAGATATTGCCGGCCGCCCAGCACCCTGACTGCGACAACGACGCGTAACCGGCCCAAAATAGACTATTTGCGAAAAGGCAGGAGTACATAAATGGCCAAAGGCCAGCCAATAGACAGCCGGGCGCATTCTGACCGCAAGGCCCGGATTGACAAATGGTTCAATGCCGCAATCAAGGCGGGTGCAAGTGATTTACACCTCAAGGTCGGCCAGCCGCCAAAAATGCGAGTCCGCACCAAGTTGAAAGATACCAGCGGCGACGCCCTCACCGCAAAACACGCCGAAGAGCTTGTTTTGGAGATTATGACCGATGAGCAGAAAGAGTTCTTTCTGAAGAAGGGAGCTATCGACTTCGGCTATGAGGTTAGTAAGCTGCACCGATTCCGCATAAATGTCTTTCGACAACGCGGAATGATCAGTCTTGCCGCGAGGCACATCACCAGCGAGATACCTCCCTTTGAAACCTTGCACCTCCCGCCCGTCGTCCACGAAATCGCCGGGCACAATGAGGGACTCATCCTCGTAACAGGACCCGCCGGTTGCGGAAAAAGCACCACCATCGCATCAATGGTTGACCATATTAATAAAAATCGCGCCTGCCATATTATAACAATCGAAGACCCGATCGAGTTTCTGCACCAGGACATAAAAGCCATCGTATCTCAAAGAGAAATAGGTAACGACGTGCCGGACTATGACGAGGCCTTGCGCTCGCTGACACGCCAGGACCCCGATGTAGTGGTCATTGGCGAAATAAGGGACAACGAGACACTGACCGCTGCCATGAGAGCCGCAGAAACCGGACATCTGGTCTTCGGCACCCTTCATGCGGCAAACGCTTCCCAGACCATTCAGCGCGTTCTCGATTTATACCCTCAGGAAGAAAGAGACCTCATCAGGCAGACTTTCGCCTTGACTATAAGGGCCGTTATCAGCCAGTACCTCCTGCCGGGCCTCAGAAAGGAAGCCCCCAGAATTCCCGCCGTTGAGATCATGGTCGCCTCTCCCATTGTCACAAGACTTATCTCTGAACAGCGAGAGGGCGACCTGCCAAGCGCCATCAGGGCCGGTTCCGGCGAAGGTATGCAGGACTTCACAGACAGCCTCCGGCGACTCGTCGAAGAAGAATGGATAGACCTCAAGGTTGCCCTGCAATACGCGCCAAAGAAAGAAGAGTTAAAGATGGCACTTAAGGGAATTCGGGCCACCGCCACGGGAATCATTTAACCCGCTTAGCCCCGACACCTCGGGGTCCTCCGGGCGGGATTCTTACCTTCCCGTTTCACCCGGCCTCCGTCATCCGGCTTCTGTCCTCCGTCTTCCGTCACCTCTCATTCTTACAAGTCCACCATGGAATATTCCGGCTAACACCTCTTAATTGATACAGGACGCAAATATCCAATTTCCCTACTGCTTTTTGCTTCGTTGTGGCTTGCTCTCAGGCACGGATCAGTTACAATGGCGGAGCTGACAGTAAAGCAGTACCAAGCGTTGTGGCTTGCTCTCAGGCACGGATCAGTTACAATATCTGTTTACAGGTAAAGCTCAGTCGGGCCGTTGTGGCTTGCTCTCAGGCACGGATCAGTTACAATAACCATCGTATGGGAACCATACAGTGCAGGGTTGTGGCTTGCTCTCAGGCACGGATCAGTTACAATGCGCTTGTGATAGTCAACGCCGGTCTCCCCGTTGTGGCTTGCTCTCAGGCACGGATCAGTTACAATGGACCCGCGATTGGAATGTTTTCCCATCGAGTTGTGGCTTGCTCTCAGGCACGGATCAGTTACAATGGCTGTTACATACGTCCTCAATGTGATTAAGTTGTGGCTTGCTCTCAGGCACGGATCAGTTACAATCAACGTGGTTCAGGGCCTGATCCATCACAGGTTGTGGCTTGCTCTCAGGCACGGATCAGTTACAATATTATGGTCAATGCGCGCGAGCTCGATATCGTTGTGGCTTGCTCTCAGGCACGGATCAGTTACAATCAACACCTACCAGGGGATTGCTATTCATATGTTGTGGCTTGCTCTCAGGCACGGATCAGTTACAATAGAAGCCGCCAGGCGTGCAGCCTGGCTGAGGTTGTGGCTTGCTCTCAGGCACGGATCAGTTACAATGAAAAAGTCGCCGAAGGCTTTAAGGCCGAAGTTGTGGCTTGCTCTCAGGCACGGATCAGTTACAATTGATGCGGATACGGTATTTGAGATCTGGAGGTTGTGGCTTGCTCTCAGGCACGGATCAGTTACAATATACAGCAGCACTTACAGCCGCGGCGATGAGTTGTGGCTTGCTCTCAGGCACGGATCAGTTACAATAAAAACAGATACAGGCCCAGCAGACCATGCGTTGTGGCTTGCTCTCAGGCACGGATCAGTTACAATTTGTGCTGAAGACACACTCGGACGGTGTTCGTTGTGGCTTGCTCTCAGGCACGGATCAGTTACAATTGTAAAAAATGGCCTAATCAATACCCTTGAGTTGTGGCTTGCTCTCAGGCACGGATCAGTTACAATAGGTCGTTCACAAGCCCTTGCTTGGCAAGGGTTTGTGAACGACTCGAATTAAAATAATTCAAGCTGACGGGGGGGCGCAGGGGCCGGTTTTCGCATTTTTCCCCAAAAAGTATGCATCCTGCCGAATTGCTTATCGGTGATAGTAAGCAGCCGGACCTCTCCATCAGGGGGAAGAAAAGCACATATTCTCTTGTAGTGAACATCGGCATTCTCCTCACTCGCGCAGTGCCTTACATACACCGAATATTGTAACATCGTGAAGCCGTCTTTCAAGAGGTTTTTTCTAAAATACGTATAGTCTTTTCTTGCCTTTTTCGTATCCGTAGGCAAATCAAACATCGCAAATATCCACAACGCCCTGTACCCGCTTATAATCATAATTTCGGCAAATCCAGTCTTTTCTGCTCACCCGCAAAACACCTCTGCAAAGATGCCATCGTCCTGTGAAGACCAACCATCAGAGGCCCCTTGAATCCTGCAATCTCAACCTCCTCGTAAAGCACCTCGATTATCTTCGCCTTCGTCTGTTGGTCCAGCTCATCTAAACTAATCGTGTCGGAGCTTTCATATAAATCACGCACCTTCACTTCGACAAATCCCCTGAACGGTTCTAACATATCATCCGCCAAGCAAAACGCATTGTATCTGTTGTGATGATGAATCCCCAACGTCGGCAAAAGCCCCGCCGAGCATATCGCCCGCGCAACCGCAGCCCGCAACACCATATAACCGTAATTCAGCATGTTGTTCGGCGCAGCGCCGTCGATATTTCTGCGAAATTTTTCATCCTGCAGGTATGCACGCCAGTATTTCTTGCTCGCCTGCGCCTCGATATTTTCCGGATCTCCGCTGCGAACCCGCCTTGCAAGTGCCAACAGGTACTTGTAAGTTACGGTGTCATCTTTAACAAGTTTTGCCTGATGCCTTATCTTGGCCTGGACAACCTGTTTCCAGAGTTGCTTTTTCAAAGGCAGCTTTGCATTTATCTGCTCGCTGAACCGCTCCGACTGCACCGTGTTACTCTCAAGAGGCAAAAGCATCCCCGCAGGGTGATGAGCACCGTCGCACAACACTACCGCCGCACCTTTTTGGAGCAATGTTGTAAATACCGAATGCGTATAGACCGTCGCCTGTTGGTCAACTAAAAGTACCCCGATATCTTCACATGGAATGCGCCCGGCCTCTGCGCCCGCCTCTTTTATTACAAGCTGACCCAACGAAATGGATAAATACGTCCGTGCCCGCGATATTTCGACTATCCGCTTGATCATTTCAAGCAGCCTTCCGTAAACAAAATAGGCCGATACCCTATAAATATCGGCCCAATTACGAACGACTTTTACCTAAAATAATCTATCAATCCCTAATCATTCGCCTTATGTATTCCCCCCAAAGGGTCCACTGTTACCTTGTACCCCTCGAATAAATGTGCTGTCTTATCAATATACGTTTCATTTTTATCAATGGTTGCTGCAGTATGATGGCGAAAGCGAATTATTTTATTTTGGTCCATTTTTTGCACTCTGTATAGGCTCATTTTCCCATGTTTGTTTTTCATCATTACCATCTCATTTATCGATAATGAACAAATAAACTTTTTCCCTTCTCCGTGGTCTCTTTGAATTACAGGCTCACCTTTGCGGTTTCTCTGCACGGCCTCAAACATACTGACTACCTTGCTGTCTCTTTTAACATTGCCTTTTTTGTCTGTATATTCAAAGATCTCGATATGATGGTTACTGCCCGGCTTTACTGCCCGATATGGTCTGCCTTCGTCCTTGAGAAAGATCATATTATTAAAAACATCTCTGATTCTGACCTTTTTTATCTTTGGCCCTTGCCCCTTCTTTGATTTCATATAAACAGGTTTACTCCAGACCTCTTTTGGTATGGACTTTCTGTTATCGGGATTAAGTCCATGTTCTTTCAGCCTCTTGATAATAATCTGTTTCACTATGGGATCGACAATCTTTCCCACCATAGGCATTGTGAGATCTTCCAATTTTTTCCGATAAACAAAAATATCCTGTCCCTTATCGTCTTTTAGTCCTGTCGGACCGTATGATGTTTCCTCATGTAATTGCCCAGAAATCTTCTTTGTAGCCCGATGAGAAACATTGATTTTGTTAATCTTTTTCTGAACTTCCTGTCTGAAATTTGGCCAGGGCTGTTCAAAACTGTTATCATCAACAACATATTTCGTCCTGGCTAACTCTCTTAAGTGTTTATTTCTGGTAACCGCAACTACAGCGGCATCTATTGCATGATGTCGATGATCGTCACGATTTTTTAATCCCGAACCGGTAAAATCGAGAATATTGTTAAGTCCCCAACTGTGCCTCAGTTCACCGGTAATCTTGCCTTTTGTTCCATAGACATGTACACCTAATCGTTTAAGGTATTTAATCGTTTCTCTTGTAATATAACGCGTATCGTTTAGCTGACGCTTAATAAAATCGTCAAGCTCAGTTTTTTCCTGCCAGAATTTTTTCCGTTTCGGGTATAGCAGAACCTTTATTCGCTGCAGTATTGCTTCAAACTTTTTTGGGTCACTGCCGTATGCTTCATAAGGCGTCTGATTCTTTTTCACGTGTATATTCTCGTGCACCTCACACAGGGTCTTGTTCATGAAACTATCGTCAAGACAACGTGAATAAGGTATAATGTGTTCAACCTGAAACTCGGGATTATCGCCAAATAGCGCATATTGCGGGATTGACCTCCCTGTATATGGACATACCTTTCCGCACTCTTCCCACAGCTTGTATTTTATAATGTCGTCTCTTGTGGGATTTTTTATATCAGTGTTTTCAATTAGCTCTTTTCTTGCCTGCTCATTACGTTGTTGGTTCTTCCACATTTTTAGGTGGGTCTCCTCGCGCTGCTTTTTGCCACCGTGAACATCCCTTGCCATCTCTATGGCTATCTTGGCAGGCTTTCCGTATTCTTTGATTATAGCATTGACTACTTTTCTTATTTCAAACAATGCCTGATTAACGACAGGATTTCTTAAATCTTCGGGCATTAGCAACTTATCAAGTGACAAATTCTCTTCTTCTATGGCTTTTTCACCATAAACTTTTTTTATGGCCTCAGGTGTTAATAGTCCATTTTCCATATGAGGTAACAGTTTCTGTATTGCAAGTTGCGAGAAGTTCATATATCGCCGTGGCAGTCTGACATCGAGCGTAGCTGTAGCCTGTTCTTCAGTGAGGGCATGTTGCTCTATTAGCATTTTCACGAACGTTACATCATCAATCTCATCGGCGATGAGCGCTTCGTTGATCTCTACTTGTTCTTTGATATCAAGGCTGTTCCATTTCTTGGCGCCTAATATCTTCTTGCTTCGCATCTGAGCGGCAAATTCATCACCTTTTAGCTTTGCCTTTTTCTTATCTACCTGACCTTCCTCAACATTGAATGTTTGAGTTTCAATAAGTCCGAGTTTTTTGCGAAGCGAATCAAAAAACACATCCTTTTTGTTAAGCATCTCTTTCAAAACTAACTGTTGCTGCTCCGGATTTAACTTCTCGCTCTTACCGTCTGGATTGTATATTTTTAGGTTGTTAACATCCTGAAAAATTCTAAACCGTCGGGAATACCAATCTGAACGTGGACAACGTTTTTCCCCAGCTTCAAGCGAACATTCGCCAATCAACTCATCGGTCGGCTTTAGTGGGCGCTGATAGAATATAGCCTTGTCCTTTATCTTCTCACGCAACTGATCTGTCAAAATGTCCGGATAAAATTCTGATTGCTTTTGCCATAATAAATCGATTTCGTGCTCATACATTGACCTGAAAGTGTAGTGCCTTCTTATGCGCTCTTCTTCGGGATCAATCTTTGCGAAGTATTCACCAAGGGTTCGGAATCCTGCTTCGTCTATCGCTTTCTGTAAACTACTTGCACTCTTTTTTACAATCCCGTCTTCTTTCGCTTCACCTGTCTTGCGGTTGCTCTTAAAACCCCTGCGCTGGTTAATATGAAAAAGCACTCTTCCAAACTCATGCATAGTCAATCGTTCATCAAGACCCTTAGCTCGCAAGGGATAGGGATTTGATTCCATCAATTTTTCAAGTGAATTAGGCTCACCTGGTAACAGCCCTGCCCTTCGAAGCATCCTCACCAATTTGTCTTTCCGATATGCTCTCCTCCAACGATTTCTTCTTGCTCCTCTTGCCTCCCGGCGTGTCGCGTTCTTTGAAAGCTCCGCGCCATTTGTGTCGCGGTCAACACCTTCTGGAAAGACCCTCACACCCAAATCGATGATTTTTGGTGCTTTTCCTGTATCCAACAGGGCCCAGCCGATACTATTTGACCCGATATCCAGCCCGAGTGTATATTTACTCACAATCTGCCCCTTAAGAAAAATGAAAAGTTTTCTCTTTACGCTTGACAATTATACTTCCAATGTGATAAAAGTCAACTATTGTAACTGATCCGTGCCTGCGAGCTTGTCATAACAAGTGGTTTCGTAAGAAACCGCGCAGGCTAACCCCGCCGGCTATTTCGATAGCCGGCGGGGCCAACCTTTTACTTACCACAAAACACAATTCCTGCGAAAATCCCCTAATCCGGCATTCCTTGAACAAGAGCACATTTACCCCATATTACAATGCCGATTCAGAAATGCAACCAATTTTTTTCAATAAACCCCTCATTCCGTTTACCCCGCACCACGATGCGGGGATGCGGGGTAAACTCCGTGCGGGATAAACTCCAGCGGGGACCCAAATCCGTGGTCAAACTATATCTTACAAACAGTTATGTGATAGTTGTAGAATGGTTGTATGGATTTTCCTCATCTTTTTACAGTCGCAAGGGCATCATATAGAATCAATAAGAAAGGTTGATTTTTAAGGCAGACCTGTTATTCTATTAAAAATGAGGCCCAGTAACGTCGCTGGGCACCGATATTCTATTGTTTATGGGAAATCTTAACTAAAGCCGGACACTTGGGAGCATCTTATGACGATTTTATTAGCCGCTGCAACCGAGTATGGGGGATACATCTCTCCGATAAAGTTTGCCGTCTTTGTGGCCCTGTTCTTTGCATGGATGCCGCTCGTAAGATGGGTACACACCGATGCGCAAGCCGTTAGAGCAAAGGTGACCACCTGGACTGCCGCCATCGCCGCAACCGGAGCAGGTGCCATTGTAATTTGGCTGCTCGCTCCTTTTTTCGTCATCGGCCTGCTGCTTTACCTCATCGCCGTCGGTGCGACCGCCCTGGCATACGTCGTCCACCGAAACGCAAGGGTCGCTGATTTCGAACGCGTGCTTACCGCTCACCACATCAGAGGAATCTTCGTCAATGAAAAAAAGAAGTTCGCCGCCGCAACCAAAGGCATATCTTTTATCACCGCCAATGAAAATAAGGCGCCCTTGCCAAAGGCCAAAACGCCCGAAGCGTTCGGCTTTAAGACCACCTGCGAAGTCTTTGAAGACGCTATCTGGCGACGCACAAGCGACATCATCTTCCAGCCGAATCCGCAGGGCTATTCTGTTACATACAGCATTGATGGTGTCCCCACAAAGCAGCCGCAAAGAACAAAGGAACAGATGGAATACTTTATCCACTACCTCAAACAACTGGCCGACCTCGACACCAATGAACACCGAAAACCTCAAACAGGAAACTTCAAGGTCATTAAAAAATTACAGGAGTTTAAATGGGAAATTACCACCGCCGGCTCAACCGCTGGTGAACAAGTCAAGCTCACAAAGCTCGAAGCATACAGTCTTATGAACCTCGAAGACATCGGGCTTGACCCCGACCAATTCCTCCAGCTCCAGTCAATTCGAGATATTGACGAGGGCTTATTCATAATCTCCGGGCCAAAAAAAAGTGGAGTTACCTCAACACTTTACGCCATGCTCGGAAACCATGACCCTTTCATGAACAGCATAAACACCCTCGAAAGACACCCGGCAGCCGAACTGAGCAATATCACACAACACATCTACTCCCTGGCCGACACCGGCATCACCATATATGCCAAAAAGCTGCAGTCCATCCTCAGAACCGCACCGGATATCATCGGAATAGCCGACTGTGAAGACCCAAAATCCGCACAACTTGCTTGCGCCGCCGCCAGGGACGGCAAAATCGTCTATGTTACTCTCGAAGCCACCAACGTAATACAGGCCCTCGGAAAATGGCTCAAATTCGTCCCGGACAAAGACTCGGCAATACAAGGCCTCGTCGGAATACTCTGTCAAAGGCTTACCAGAAAACTGTGTGACGAATGCAAACAGGCCTATCAGCCCAAGCAGGACCTCTTCAGGAAGCTCAACATCCCCGCCGACAAAATGAAGGTACTCTACAGGCCCGGAGCCGTCCAATACGATAAGCGGGGCAGACCCATACCCTGTGAAAACTGCCAGGGCACAGGATTCTTCGGCAGGACCGGCATCTTCGAGGTCGCTGTGATCGACGACCAGACAAGAAAGGCCGTGAAGCAGGCAAAATCCCTCCGCGAAATCTCTTCTCACTTCAGACGTTCCGGCATGCTCTACATGCAGGAACAGGCCGTTAAAAAAGTCGCCGAGGGAATCACGGCGATTAATGAAGTTATCAGGAAATTCTCGGCAACTCCGAAAGGACGGAAGCCTAAGAAGTAATATGGAACAGCCAACTGCAAATACTATAATCAATCAGGAGACAACATGTTTGCTGCCGCCGGCATTATATTAATCTCTATCTTGTGCGTTTCTCATCTTTATCTTAAAGGCTCCACGCCAAGGTCCTTTGCTGCCGCGATTGCAGCCGTCGTCGCAGTCATCGCGGCCCTGGGCTACTATGAAATTGCCTCAGACATCCTGATCTCGAAAGGTCGCGGTGGACAGTGGGTCCAACCTGCCATCTTTGCAATCATCTTCGTTACCGTCCTTGCCGTTACCAAATCACTCGCCGATCTCCTGCTCCCCCACAATGTTGATTTTGGCCAGCTACCCGCACGAATCGCCGGCGTTGTGTGTGGTATTGTCGCCGGCGTCGTCATATCCGGCGCTTTATTCATTGCTCTGGCCCTGTGCCCCCTTTCGGACAAGTGGCCTTACGCCCGCTTCGAGCAGGGTAACATCAACATCACCAGCCCGAAAAGTTCGCTCCTGAATTCAGATGGAATCGTAGCCACCCTGTTCGGCTGGATCAGCAAGGGTTCCATGAGCTCGGGCAAAAGTTTTGCCGTTTACCATGCCAACTTCATAGACCAGCTCCACTTGAACCGCCACAAAGCGAAAGAAGGCGGTGTTTACATGATAACCGCCGCCGAGGCCGTTGTCGTGCCCAAAAAAGACGGCGTCCGCACCTTCGATGTCGACCAGCGCAGCTATACCATCGTCAGGATGGGCATAAAAGGCGGCGAAATTGACAGTGGCGGAGCGATGGACAAAGACGGCACAGTCTCCTTCACCCCTTCACAGGTGAGAATTCTATGCAAGCAAAAGGGCCAGGCCGAGGACATGACCGGAAGTGCCCGCCCGGTTTACCCGGAAGCTCAATTACTTGAGAACGAGCTTATACCCGTGCGACTCGACGAAACAATTAACGTTGCCAGGGGCGAATTCGAAAGTGTTTCCAGCTACGGCAGAGTCGCCTGGATTGACCTTGCCTTCCGCGTCCCTGCTGATATGAGACCTGTACTGCTCGAGTTCAAGCAAAACGCCGTCGCGGAACTGCCCAAGGCCGTGGTCTGGGCGGCCGAAATAGATGTCTTTACAGAGGCCGAAGAGGCTGAGTACGGAGAAGATGAAGAGTATTATGAAGAAGAGGAGTACGACGAGTAAGCCGGGGCGGATTTAGTCGTTAGTATCTCGTGAATAGAAAATAGAAGATCGAAAATGCCAAGTCCGAGAGTAACCGAGCGGAGTTTTTATCCACCTCTAATGGAGTTCATACGCCGAGCAGGTGGGGAGTCAGTCTCTGAAGTTAGGTTTAACTCAGTTCCAGATATTGTGTTTGAACTTGGTGACCATTCTTGGCTTTTGTCTGTAAAGATAGGTGAAACCCCGGCAATCATAAAAGACGCATTTCTTCAGTATCTCCGCCACAAAGAGGAAAGTGATAGAAGCGGGATTAGTAGGTTTGGAATGCTCCTCTTACTACCTGACTCTGTGCGCCGTGTACCGGTTTCGGAAGATGCTTTGTTATCTGCGATACAAGACCTGAATGTAACCGCTCTAATAGACGCAGGTGATGTTAAAGAAGAACTCAGAGACCGTCCTTTTCCTTCTGTCATTGACTTTCTAATCCAAGAAGTTCTTGTACGAATTGCTCGTAAGAAAGCTACTTACTATTCTCTTGCCTTTGTAATTACCTTATTACAGCAACAGGTTACCGAAATGATGCAAGAGATAAAGTTAGAGGAGACTGAACTGCTCAACATTATAACAGACCGAGCCTTGCTTTCTGACCTTGGTAACCTGAACACACGACATGCCGAAGACGTTGCCCGGTTTTTAGGCTCTTACATACTCTTAAGCCAAATACTATTCCTGCGCCTTCTCGCAACTTCAAATCCTGATATCGTTTCAATCCGAACACCAATTACACCGAATAGACTACGCCGTGCGTTTCGGCAGGTTCGTAATATAAATTATCGACCCATTTATAGTTTTGATGTTCTTAACGCAATTGGCAGAAAGTATTTAGAGGATACATTCGACTTACTCTGGGGCTTACAGGTTGAGCGAGTACGACATGAACTCCCCGGCCGAATTTTTCACGAGCTTATGCCCTCTGGAATTCGCAAGATGTTGGCTGCCTTTTATACCAGACCTCTCGCCGCAGACTTACTCGCCAAACTAACAATTTCGCACGGTGAAGAAACAATATTTGACCCTGCTTGTGGTTCAGGCACAATCCTAACATCTGCTTACCAGCAGAAATTACATCTGTTTTTGAATGAAGGGAAAGTCGGAAATCCACACAAACTTTTCTGTGAGAATGAAATTATTGGGTCAGACATAATGCCATTCGCTGTCCACCTTACTTCCGCTAATCTTGCTGCAATGGACCCAAAAACTATCATTGAGAGAACACAGATTATACAAGGCGATAGCCTTAGACTTCGTCACGCGAACTACACCCCGGGAGTGTCGCAGAGCCTATTTCCCGAAACTGCACGAGCGATGACAAGAGAAGACCACGCTTATGACTTTGAGTTGCAGCCAGTTGACGTTGTGCTAATGAATCCACCTTTTACAAAGGTAGAGCGGGGCATAGCAAACTTTGTAGATATGGAAACGTTTTATAACAGATGTGGCGGTGAAGTTGGACTATGGGGCCATTTTGTATTTCTCGCAGACGCTTTTTTGAAAGAAGGCGGAACTTATGGTGCAGTGATTCCAATCAATCTCCTCCGAGGAAGGGAAAGCTCTAAAGTCCGACAGTTTCTCTTCAAAGATTGGACCCCAATATATGTCTTAAAGCCTACCCGCAATTATGGCTTCTCTGAGTGGTCTGAATATAGAGACATCCTCTTCATTGCCAAAAAGCAAAGTCCACCTGAAAACCATAAAGTGAAGTTTTGTCTTGTTAAGAAAGACCTTACAGAGCTGACTGACAACGACATTAAGACTATCGCCAAGGAGGTGAAGACTAAAAATAAATTACGAAACGGGCAGCTCCTTGATATTGACTCTTTCAGTATTACTGAGACCATGAGTCGTTTTGAAAACATGATGTGGTTTTGTGGGATTACGAATTTCTCACACAGAGACATTATAATCAACTTTGTCAGCCGATTCAGAGGGACGTTAGGTCAGTTTCCAGATGGTTATTTTCGGGAGGGCTATCGCCCTGTACCAAAAGGTGTCTCAAAGTTCCTTTTTCTAACTCGCCACTCTAATGATGCGAGAGTGCAACAAGCATTTCTTAGTTTTGGCACCGAAGGTGAACAAAACATAGCAACCACGTCACCTTTAGGAGCTGAATATGAAATATCACGAGGACACCTAACGCCAACGTTGCGCACATCAATTGGCCTTTGCGGAATGGACCTAACCAATTCTTGGGATTATATCGCGCATTCACCATATGATGCTCTTAGGCGAGTGTGTCGTGCTGCGGGACAACACGTACCCCAAAAAAGATTTTGGACGAAGATACAAAGAGAATTGCGCGCAGTGGAGACTAACTTTGTAGTAAGCCACCGTATAAATCCATACTCACCGTCAACCTTTCTGAATGCCTTCTATTCAGAAACACCTATTTCCCCTTCTAACCAACTTAATGTAATCCTCGAACAAGACCAGAATAGAGCCAAAGCTGTTTGTGTCCTATTAAATTCCAGCATCTTCTTCTCACAGTTCTTTTTGTTGAAAGAAGAGAGTACCGGAAGATATATAAATATACGCTTCTATGACCTGCAACAGATGCTCTTATATCCCTCACAGAATCTAGTCTCAGCATTAGGACGCGTTTTTGAGGAAATGCGCGATGTAGCTTTCCCGGCACTCCGATATCAGTTCGATATGAACTTCGACGAAAGGTATGAGGAGTTTTGGGAGAAAGAGACTGGGAACCACCAGCAGAGACTATTCAGTGTATTGGGAAAACCGGTGGAGCCAGCAACTTCCCGTCTCACTCTTGACCTTAATGTAAGCAGGGCCTTAAATGTGCGTATGGAGAAGGACGACCTAATCAAACTTTATGAGGTACTTGTTAAGGAGATGATTATTACGCGCCGTCTTGCTAGGGACTGAGCATTCCATCAATCTTTTCCACTTTTAAAAGTCAACCTTAGCGGCGCGATAAAAACGCTAGCCTTTTTTAGATCCCATTTAATCTTTTTCTTAGGTTTGTTGTATTACAATTTCTTTTGCTATTATAATCATAACCAATAAAGTTAAATAGAAAGGCCAAACAGAAAATGAAATAAGTGACTTTAGAAATTGTTTAAAAATTCCACCTTTCGGATTAACGGCATACAAGTCAGATGATGTCACTTTTCCAGAATGGAGCTTATCTATAAAATCGTTGTAGGAATTTCTAAATCCTTTTTCTAATGCTAGATAATAGGCATCTAAGACTAGAAATAAAAATGTTGGAATAATTGAAATCAATGCGTATTGTGGGTTTCCTTTATCTGCTACAATCACCAATATTGCCGAAACAAGAGTAATACTCCATGCTTTTGATGATGAGCTATTTGATGCCATTCTTTGTATTACAGATTGAAGAATCCCTAAATGGCATTGAACAGCCGGAGAATTTTCTTTGTATTCCCCAGAAGAGTTTTCCATATCAATTCACCCAATTAGAAAAATTATTGTACCCATTACTTTTGTCCCAATCGTATGTAGAGAATATTTTCGAAAGTTGAAATTCTTTTCCTCTATATTTCTCTTCTACTGCGTCAATTTGCCAAGATGCATTACCATCAACCTCTGTATATTTTTGCCATTTCCCATTTTTCCACTCGTAGAGTGTAGCAGTTACTCCTGTATCAGAAAATCCGACACATAGATAATCTAATGGATTCCTTCCAAGCGGTTTTGTTTTTTTATCCTTTCCCTTTATTGAATTTATATGAACTCCTAAAATCAAATTTCCTACTTTTAGGCCTTTCATAATTTCATAACGAACCCATTTTCTCAAGTGTGTCAAAGTCCCAATTAAGACGCAGATAACACTTGTGTTTTTAATAGCTGAATTAATGAGTCGTTTAATCTCGGCATCTCCCTTTTTCTTTGCCTCCTCCCAGACAGATGCATCGAAGAATCCTGCTGACGCACGATTAGGTTTAGTCATCCAATGATTTCTCACGACATTAGCTCTAAAATCAATTACATCTTGGTAATGAAAGCTAAAAAATATTCTTTTTGCCATTTCCAGTTCCCTTTTGAAAGAGTTTGATTTTGTCCAAGAGCCGGTGCTCTCAAGTACAATACTACTCGAAAGTGTTCGTTATTTCAAGTGTTTTTTTGGGTAAAAAACAACCTCATAATTCTGGACACGATATATCCAGATAGCACCAAACACGCTTGCACTATCGCCCCGCCCGGAGGCCGGGGAAATCCTAAATCCGAAGCACGAAATCCCCTTCGACAAGCTCAGGATAAACTCACGTCGAACATTCAACGTTCAACGTTCAACCCCGACAGGTCCCCGATGTATCGGCCCCGAGGTATCGGGATTTCGCAAAGCTCAAGATTTCGCGTTGCTCAACATCGAATGTGGAGCCGCTTCGCGGGCTGTTTAAACAGATTCCTCCGCTTCGGTCGGAATGACACTGCATTTTTAGCGTGGCCTATTGTTTCACCCTGAAGCCATGTCTGCGTTAATCAGCGTTAATCTGTGTCTAAAAACCCTCTGTGTCCTCTGTGGCTAAAATATGAATATAAATCCGGCATTGCTACGTAGCTCTGCTCTAAGAATTCAGGACTTTACAGGTCCAGATAGCACCAAACACGCTTGCACTATCTTGCTATCGGCGAAAAAAATAAAATTTTTTTATTCCTTTTGCTGTAAGCACTTAGCGATTTTGGCGGACAAAAAAATTCCCGATTTTCGCATCAAACGTGCAAGTTTGTGCTAATTACGGGGGGACCGCTTTTTTTGCGGTTCTTTCGGGCGATTACGGCGTTGTTTTCGCCTGGCCGCACGTCCTCGATGCCCCGATAAATCGGGACGCCTCCGGGCGGCGGCAGGCAAACGCCTTGTACTCACCCGAAACTCCGCGCAAAAAAGTAAGTTTAAATAATAATTTAAAATTGGAGGCCAAATAATGACAGAGGACAGAAGGCAGAGGACAGAGGACAGAAGGCAGAGGACAGAGGACAGAAGGCAGAGGACAGAGGACAGAAGACAGAGGACAGAGGACAGAAGACAGAAGACAGATACTGGATGCTCGATGCCAGATGCTGGATTCTCGATGCCAGAGGGTAAATGTGAGGATTGTGAGTATTCGCAGGGGCTTAGTGGTTTGGGTGCGGCGGTGCTGATATGCAGCCGAAAGAAAGGGGCACGGCGTCAATGGTGGGCGGTAGAGGCGGGCGAGGGCTGTGATAATTTCAAGCGGGCACGCGAGATTGTGTCGCCCGAACTTGCGGCCGCATTGGCAGAAGATGCCAGGCTGATACCGCTAACGCAGGGCAAATTCGCCATCGTCGATGCCGCTGACTACGACTGGTTAAACCAATACAAATGGCATGTAAAAGAACACAAACATACATCCTATGCAGAAACTCAAAAAAAAGGCAAATTAATAAAAATGCACCGGCTGATTACCGGCGCCCCGAGTCATCTTTTCGTTGACCACAGAGACCTTAACGGGCTGAATAACAGGAGGAGCAATCTGCGGCTTTGTACGCGGGCCGAGAACATTCATAATCAGCGGCCGCGGCAGGGCGGAACGTCGAAGTATAAAGGTGTTTACTTAAAAAAGCTTGTAAGAAAATTCGTGGCACAGATAAGCATGAACGGGAAAAAGACAACTATAGGATACTTCGGTGATGAGATCGAGGCGGCGATATCATACGACATTAAAGCCATGGAACTCTTTGGTGAATTCGCGTACCTGAACTTTCCAGACCTGATGCAACGATTCAAAATAGTGAATAGAAAATCACCGTGCCGGACGCGGTTGACTATCTCCAGCCGATGCTTACCGTGATACCGCTGCAGTTGCTTTCCTACCACGCGGCGGTGCTGAGAGGCCACGACGTTGATAAACCGAGGAACCTCGCAAAAAGTGTGACCGTCGAGTAATTCACCAACAGCCTTTATAAGCCCCCATTACGAAACAACTCGTGCTACGTAGCAGGTACTTCGCAGAGTAGTATTGACGCAGAGGTTTTTGTCGGGATAACCCCGGGCAGAGGACGAAAGATGGAAATAACATCCCTTCGGCTGCGCTCAGGATAAAGTCACTTCTAATACGGAGCCGCTTCGCGGAGAATTTAGCAGATCCCTCCGCGTTGGTCGGGATGACCCCGGCCACGGTGGCCGGGGCTAAACAAATCCCGGGCCCAGGGGCCCCCGAGGTGTCGGGACGCGTGGGGCTAAACAGCCTGGATTCGGTGCTCCCTGACTTGTTAGCAGACGGGGCGAAGAATTAAGATTCTTCAGATTCTTTGGGTTCGCAATTGCACTCAGCGGGCGGCTTGCCGCAGCCGGAGCACAGGCCATCCTCAATCGCCCCGCCGCACGTGGCACATGGGGTACATCCGCACGATTCACACATAATCGGGTCCTTTCAATGTTAACATAAACCGAGACAATTATAAGATATCCGCCGGCCAAAACAACAGAAACTGCCGGGAATTGAGACTTTTGCCGTCGGAATTTTTATTGGCAGCTACAGGCCCTTAGTGCGTATTTTGGTTTGACACTGGCCGATACAGGATTTACACTGGTCAACATGGATAAAGAGCAAATTAAAGCTAAGTTGGCCGAGTCTGTGAAGAGCAACCCATACGTGGGTGACATAAAGAGCGTGGCTATTTTCGGCTCGTATGTGGCTGGGGAGGCTACAGATGAGAGCGACGTCGATGTGCTCATTGACTTTGTGCCGTCGGCGAAAATTGGATATTTTGAATTGGCGCAGATTCAGCGAAACTTACGAAAGCATTTAGGCAAAGAAATAGACCTTTTGACTCCACAGGCCATCAGTAAATATTTCCGAGAAGAAGTGCTTCGACAGGCGGAGTATTTTTATGAAAGATGATAAAACGTATCTTGCACACATTCTCGAAGCTATCGAGAAGATTAAGAGTTATCTGGCCGATGTAAGCTTTGAGCAGTTCGCCGATAATGAAATGATGGTGGATGCTATAGTTCGCGAGCTTGAGATAATAGGAGAGGCATCGAACAACTTGAGTGACGATTTTCATGTCAAATATCCGGATGTTTCTTTCCGGGATGCAACAGATATGCGGAACTTCTTGGTACATGAATACTTTGCAGTAAATAAGAAGGTAGTCTGGGAAACCTGCAAGGGAAATTTGCCGAAACTGAAAAAGTTTATCACCCAGATCCCGGACTGAAGCCCGGCAAGGGTTATGACACCGCCGGGATTTATATGACCGACGACTTCGTTGGGCCCGGCCTTTGCCTTTGTGTTACAAGCCTCTGGTGCGCATTTTTACTGAGTAGAGCGAAGTTCTGGCGGTTATGAAGAGGGTGCGTTTGTCTTTTCCGCCGAAGGTAACATTGGCGGGGCGTTCAGGCACTTTAATAGTCTCCTTGTGAAGACCCTCGGAATCATAGACCTGCACCGCATCGGTTGTCAGGTAGATATTTTGCTCATTGTCAATCGTCATGCCATCGGAGCCTTCGGTCGCGAAGAGCTTCTTATCGGAGAGTGTTCCGTCAGGGTTAATCCTGTACAGGTACGTTCGGCCCGCACCGTGGTCGGCGACGTAGAGCTTTTTGCCGTCGGGTGTTCCAATCAGGCCGTTGGGGCGAACCATATCATCAACGACGCGGACAAGCTTTTTACGGTCCGGCGAGAGGTAATAGACGTGTTCGCCGTCCTGCTGGAGGTTGTCCCTTCTGCCGTATCGCGGGTCGGTAAAGTAGATGCCGCCCTTTCGGTCGAGCCAGAGGTCGTTGGGGCTGTTGAGGACTTTGCCGTCGTACTTATCAGCCGACACCGTCGCCTTGCCGTTCTTGTCTATGGAGACGAGTTTGCGAGCGTCCATTTGACAGGCCAAGAGATTACCGGCCTTGTCAAAGTAAAGTCCGTTGGCCCCGCCGGAGTTTGCAAAAAACGTCGATACCTTTCCATCCGGCGACCACTTGTGAATCCTGTTGTTGGGTATGTCGGTGAAGAATACGTTACCTTTGCCGTCGGAAACGGGACCCTCGGTGAACTCGAATCCGCCGGCAAGTTTCTCAACCCGGGCGCCCGGTGCGACAACGCTTAAGTTTTCTTCACACCCCGCTATTGCCACCACCAACAAAATCATCAGACCATACAGTACTCGCTTCATTGAAATTCTCCTTTCAGATTCCTGGGCATGGGTCCCGACATGTCCCCGATAAATCGGGACACGCGGGATTGCCCATCCTACAGACTAAAATATGTATGAAACCCCGCCCGGCGGGCGGGGCTAAATATTATCTGTTGCTTTTGCAACAGATAATAATTATTATACCGTCGGCTTTGCATGGCCTGCAAGCTGGAAATCAAATTCTGTTTTTACTTTTGCACATTCACTTTTCCCCTTACAATTACCTCATGATTTATATATGGCTGATTGTGCTGATTTCTTTGAATACCTGCTGGCTGGGATTAGTCGTTTTTGCGCTGCCGGGCAACTGGCTGATAGTGATATCGACCGTCCTATTCGCGTGGTGGCGCTGGGACGAGCATGTGTTTTCGATATATGTTCTAATCGCTATAACGTTGTTGGCTGTTTTGGGCGAGGTGGTGGAGTTTTTAGGCGGTGCGGGCGGAGCGAAAAAGGCAGGCGCGGGCTGGTTAGGTATGTTTGGGGCCTTGGGTGGTGCGGTTACCGGTGCTGTGGTTGGCACTTTTCTGATACCGATTCCATTTTTAGGTACGTTGACAGGGGCATGTGTCGGCGGAGGGTTGGGTGCGTGGGGGCTTGAGATTATGGGCGGAAAGAAGATGGAAGAGTCTGTCCGCTCCGGCGTGGGGGCGGGTTTCGGTGTGTTGTTCGGAACGACGGCAAAATTCGCCATCGGCGTTGTTATCTGGTTTACCGTCGCGGTGGCTGCCTTCTGGCCCTAATCGGCCCCGGGTCAGGCGTCATCTGTACTCCGTCTCCGAACTATGAACTACGAACTAATTAATCCGGGGCAGGTGAAATCCGGCCAACCGGGCGAATCGAACAGTTTGCACAACCGAGGGAAGTCAATTATAATCGCGGCCGTAAACCGGCTGTTCCACAGTTAATCTGAAGCCTTAAGGACAATATGGCGCAGAACAAGACAAAGCGGATATTTATAAGCGCGTGTGAGCCGAGCGCAGATGCCCACTGCGCGGGGCTGATAAAGGCCGTTACGAAGAAAACGGGCGGCGAGATTGAATGGGTCGGGGTCGGCGGTGAAAAGATGGCTGGTGCGGGATGTGAGCTTCTGTCCGATACCGCACACAGGGCGGCGATGATATACAACGCCTTCGGCCAGGTGGGTTTCTATTACAATGTCCTGAAGGACGTCCGTGCTTATTTCAAGAGCAACCGCGTGGATCTGGTTATCGTGTGCGATTCGCCGGCGTTTAACTTTCACGTTGCAAAGGCGGGCAAAAAAGCCGGCGCAAAGGTGTTATTTTACGTAGCTCCGCAGCTCTGGGCGTGGGCGGCGTGGCGGATATTCAAACTCAGGCGCAGGTGCGATAAATTGGCGTGCGTGCTGCCCTTCGAGGAGAGGTGGTTCGCCGGCCGCGGGGTGGATGCGACCTTTGTGGGCAATCCGCTGTTTGACGAGATAAGTATAGATGCAAGGAAAGACTACAAAACGTACAGCGTGTATGAACCGGCAAGGGCGAACATATTGCTTCTGCCGGGGTCGCGGGTTGCGGAGATAAAGCTGCTGTGGCCGGCGATGCAAAAGATAGCAACCAGGATAAGCCGGCGGTGGCCGGGGGCAAAATTTACCGCCGCGGCCGTCGATGACCAAAAGCTGGAAATGCTGAAGGAAAACAAGGTCGGCCCCCTTGAATACGAATATACAATCGCCTCGGTGGCCGAGGCGGCAAGGCGAGCGGACCTTGCACTGGTCGCCAGCGGAAGTGCAACGCTGCAGGTGGCGGCGGCGGGGTGTCCAATGGTCATAATGTATCAGTCGAGCAGGATTCTGTGGCATCTTTTCGGGCAGTGGCTGACGCGCACGAGGTATCTCAGCCTGGTAAACATCTTAGCGGGGCGGGAGCTGGTAAGTGAGTTCATGCCTTACTTTACCTCGACCGAGTTGATCTTCGGCAAGTGTATCCGGCTTTTGAGCAGCAGGGGCCGCCTTATTAAGGTGAGCAGGGAGCTTGTCGAACTTGCCGAGCCGTTGGCCAGAGGCAATGCATCGGAAAATACGGCCGAGATGGCTCTTGAGATGATAGCATAAGGTAGAAGCCAGAGGACAGATGACAGAAGTCAGAGGACAGAAGTCAGATGACAGAAGTCAGATGACAGAAG